>NZ_JAMXXP010000001.1 GCF_024129355.1 Acinetobacter lwoffii
ATGGCGTTTTAAAACATCAGACTGCCTATCAAAGAGATTATTTATTGGTCGAATAATCTCAAAACCTGATTGACTACCAAGACGGTATCTCATCACTTGCGCTTCGTTTTAAAGCAGGACTTTAAAACTTGCTCAGGATAGGGAACATCCATTACAGAATAAATTTAAGCTAGAATTTCAATATTGGAATTAAATAACAATAATTAAAGTCACAATGAAAGTTCCCTCTCCCTTTGGGATGAGAAGCACTGCTTCGCAAGGGGGAGAGAGAATAACAATGAAAATAGATCCCCAATTACTCACTTTCGCCAAATCAATGCGCCACACCGCCACTGATGCAGAATACCTCATGTGGCAAATTTTACGCGCTAAGCGTTTTATGAATCTGAAATTCCGCCGTCAGCATGTGATTAAGCCATACATTTTGGATTTTTACTGTCATGAAATTGGTTTAGTCATTGAGCTGGATGGCAGTCAGCATGGAACAGATGATGCGATTGAATACGATGTTGAACGAACCAAGTTTTTAGAGGCTGTGGGTTTAACTGTTGTACGGTATTGGAATCATGATGTTTTAGGAAGGACGGATGTGATTTTAGAGCATTTATGGCAAGTATGTACTGAAGTAAAGCAGACCTCTCCCTAACCCTCTCCTAAAAGGAGAGGGAATATTCATTACTAAATTCATGCAGGCATTAAATCCAATGACACTCCCTCTCCCTCGGGGAGAGGGCTGGGGTGAGGGTAATTGATCTTTTACTATATATAGTGTTTTTAATTATTAAATTATCTATATATAGTGTTTTTAATTTGACATTACATTAATGGATTTATATGATTAAAACTTAGAATAAAAAGGTATAAATATATCGATATTGAGTTGGGATGATAGTAATAGTAGTTCCTCGTTGCTCAGTAGAAATAGTAAGTTAAAACTCGCATTAGATATATTAGCAGGTGTTTTATCACGTCTAGGTAATACTGAGTGTGAAAGAACTATATTTGCCCATTTCCAAAAGATGTATCACAATCTATTATCAAAAATAGGCATTCTCGTTGATTTAGATACTTTCCTTTATCACTATATCAATAGAGAAGTTTCTAAATTTTTTTCAAAATCCTTAAAGGGTAATGAATCGGTAAGTTTACAAACATTCTTTAAAATTATTCTATTAGTAGCTTTACCAATTATTTTTATAACCACTCGTAATTTTTCAATTCAAAAAAATCTCTCTATCTCTGCTTGAGTAACTCCTATGACCAAACTGTATTTATTTACACGTTTGGGGCATATCATTAAAAAACTCAGACGTGTAGTCCAAAATTCTATTTAGAAGGTAAAGAATTTATGGCTAGACGTAAAAAGTCAAAAGCTAAAAAAAGAACTAAGGTTGTTAAATCTCAGCCAATTATCATTATTAATGAGCAACCAGAAAGTTTGCGATATTGGCAGCAGGTGTTAGTAATATTAATAGTTCCGCTATTTAATTGGATAAAAGAAATTATCCAAACATATTGGAATTAAAAAAATCCCCTCACTAAGAGGGGATTTTTTTGAATCAAACTACAGCCTTAAAGCGCCGCAATCTGCTCCATATTCGCTTTAATCTTCGCTAACTGATCAGCAAACTCAGCAAGTTTTACTTTCTCGCCTTCAACCACAGCCGCAGGTGCTTTTGCCACAAAACCTTCATTCGAAAGTTTATTGGCAATTTGATCATGCTGTTTTTGAACCTTGTCTAAGTCTTTTTGCAGACGACCCAATTCCGCTTTCGGGTCAATTAAGCCCTTCATTGGAACGAATACAGATACATGACCCACTACAGATGAAGACGACAATGGTGGTTGTTCACCGTCAGCAAGGAAAGTAATGCTCTCAACTTTAGCCAATGCTTTAAACAACGCTTCAATACGTGTGATCTGTGCTTTTTCAGCATCAGTGGTGTTTTGCAGAAGAACAGGCAATAAACGCGCATTACCTAAGCCCATCTCACCACGGATGTTACGTACCGCACCAATCAAACCTTGAAGCCATTGCATATCTGCTTCAGCCTGGTCATTAATCAATGCTTGCTCAGCAACAGGGTACGGCGCCAACATAATGGTTTCGCCCGAAATGTTGAGTTTCGGTGCAAGCGTTTGCCAGATTTCTTCAGTCAGGTAAGGCATTAACGGATGGGCCAAACGTAACGAAGCTTCCATTACAGAAAGAAGAACACGACGCACTTCAGCTTTACGCTCAACCGATACGTTTTCGTCATTCAGAACAGGCTTAGTCAGCTCTACATACCAGTCACAGTATTCATTCCAAATAAACTCGTAAATCGCTTGTGCAGCCAAGTCTAAACGGTAAGTAGCAAATGCTGTTTGCACTGCTTGTTCCACTTTTTGTAGACGGCTCACGATCCATTGTTCAGGCAATTCCCAAAGATCAGGACGTACTTCTGAACCAATCGTTTGACCTTCGACATTCATCATTACGAAACGGGTTGCGTTCCAGATTTTGTTGGCAAAGTTACGGTAGCCTTCAACACGCTTCATGTCGAACTTGATGTCACGACCGGTGTTTGCAAGCGCACAGAAGGTGAAACGAACCGCATCTGTACCGTAAGACTGAATCCCTTCAGGGAATTCTTTACGGGTTGATTTTTCAATCTTCGCCGCTTGTTTCGGGTTCATCAAACCTGTGGTACGTTTTTGTACTAAAGTTTCAAGATCAACACCGTCAATCAAATCTAATGGGTCAAGGACGTTACCCTTAGATTTAGACATCTTCTGACCTTCGCCATCACGTACCAAACCGTGAACATACACCGTTTTAAACGGCACTTGTGGCGTACCATCTTCATTTTTCATGAAGTGCATGGTCATCATGATCATGCGGGCCACCCAGAAGAAGATGATGTCAAAACCTGTCACCAATACATCTGTTGGGTGGAATGTATTTAAGAAGTAGTTTGCTTTGTCTTTTGCTTCGTCGCCAGTCCAACCTAAAGTTGAGAATGTCCAAAGACCTGAAGAGAACCATGTATCCAGTACATCTTCGTCTTGGTTTAATTGAACATCGGCAGGGATGTTGTTTTTCGCACGAACTTCAGCTTCGTCACGACCAACATATACATTGCCTTGTGCATCGTACCAAGCCGGGATACGGTGACCCCACCACAATTGACGCGAGATACACCAGTCTTGGATGTTGTTCATCCATGCCATGTACATGTTGCTGTACTGCTCAGGCACAAATTTAATGTCGCCATCTTTTACAGCTTTAATTGCAGGCTCAGCAAGCGGTGCAATTTTCACATACCATTGGTCAGTTAATAGTGGCTCAACGATCACGCCTGAACGGTCACCGCGAGGTGGCTTCAGCGTATAGGGTTGAATTTGGTCTAACCAGCCTTCAGCTTCCGCTTGTTCTACTAATTTTTTACGTGCTTCAAAACGCTCTAAACCAATGTAGTCCGCAGGCGCAGGGATGGTTTTAGAAATTTGTTCGCCCGCTTTTGCGATGTATTCAAACTCAGCCAACACTTCAGCATTTTTGTTGAAGATGTTGATGATTGGCAATTCGCAACGTTTACCCACTTCATAGTCATTGAAGTCATGAGCAGGGGTGATTTTTACACAGCCTGTACCGAATTCTTTATCTACATATTCATCTTTAACGATTGGAACAGCACGACCTGTAATTGGCAGGATGATGTTCTTACCAACTAAAGCTGCATAACGCTCATCATCAAGTGCAACCGCAACTGCTGTATCACCCAATAGTGTTTCAGGACGAGTGGTTGCCACAACGATGTAATCTTTACCATCGTGGGTACGAAGTGACTTATCTTCAAAGAAGTATTTGAAGTGCCAGAGTGAACCTGCTTCTTCTTTATCAGACTCAACTTCTAAGTCAGAAAGGGCAGTTTGTAATTTTGGATCCCAGTTCACCAAACGTTTGCCGCGGTAGATCAGACCTTCTTCGTGAAGTTTTACAAACACTTCTTTTACTGCGTTTGATAAACCCTCATCCATGGTGAAGCGTTCACGTGACCAGTCAACTGAAGAACCTAAGCGACGGATTTGACGGGTAATGTTACCGCCAGACTGTTCTTTCCATTCCCACACTTTTTCGATGAACTTTTCACGACCCAAGTCATGACGGCTAATACCTTGCGCACCCAGCTGACGCTCTACAACCATTTGCGTTGCAATACCTGCATGGTCAGTACCCGGTTGCCATAAGGTGTTTTTACCTGACATACGGTTGAAACGCGTCAAGGCATCCATGATGGCATTGTTGAAACCATGACCCATGTGCAGGCTACCAGTGACGTTTGGTGGCGGAATCATGATACAGAAAGATTCGCCTTTTTCAGACGGCTTAAAGTAACCACGCTCTTCCCAAGTTTGGTACCATTTTTTCTCGATCTCGGTCGGATCGTAGGTTGTCGCGATATTTTGCGCTGAGTCAGTCATAGTCTAAACAGATCAAAAGTGAATGAAAAATTGCATCTATTGTAGCAAAAAAAATAGTGCATGCGGCAGCTTAACCAAATGCAAACTTTAGCCAATTGGCATGTATAGCAACTCATCGTATGATAGATTGATAAAAAACGCGACTCATCGCAGCATATCAAAAAGGATAATAAGATGAGCTATAACATTTCCCTGAAGCTTCAACCCGAAACCCATCAGCGCTTTAAAGACCTTCATTCCAGATTAAATGCCGGCGAGCGAGACAGTCTTGCCAGACCCTTAGGTGAAAATCTGGCCGATATGGCCTGTGAAATTATTGACCAGATTTTTGGTCAGGTGGTGCAGTTGGCCAATTCACCGGACAGCGAGTCCGAAAAAGTGATTCAGCAGATTATGCATAACACCCGTAAATATATGCCGTGGTCGGTTTCGTTGTTTGGCAATGAGCGTCTGATGCCTATGGTGAACTATTTGCATCGCATGACCTATGAGCATCAAGGTGATGCTTTTGTTCGATATCCGGTGGAAAAATTGCTGGTGATGGAGTTGCTCGGCTGTATTGACCAGATGAAAAATGGTAATCATCAATATGTATCACCAGCTTTAAAAGCCTTTACTCAGGTGGTCGATCAAGGGGTGACACATCTGATCCGTGAACCGAAAAAAATGTTGAAATTTAATGTGGTGGTCGATAAAACCTTGAATGGGGTGATTCATATAACCACCCAGTTAGGCTATAAACGTTTTGACAAACTCGGTAGCATCTATGATGCCGATACAATGAGTTATTATTTTGAGCATTTGTTGGTATTTCTGGAAGATGAAATACCGCACCATATTCATTAAAACAAGGGAAAGAGGATTTCATGGCGAAAGTTGAAGACTTAAATGGAAAAGTGGTCTGGATTACCGGCGCATCTTCAGGGATTGGCAAGGCGATTGCACAACAATGTGCTGCACTCGGAGCACAGGTGGTACTGACTGCACGCCGGCATGCAGAACTGGAAAATGTTCGCCAAAGTCTTGCTCATCCAGATCAGCATATTTCAGTCATTGCCGATATCACCGATGAAAGTCAGGTTCGTCATGCTTATGAGCAAGTTTTGCAACAAAAAGGCCGGATCGATTGGCTGATTAATAATGCTGGGCTAAGTCAACGTGCCCTGATTCAAGACACCACCATGCAGACTGAACGCGCCATTATGGAAGTCGATTACTTCTCTCAGGTGTTTCTCACCAAAATGGTATTATCGACCTTTCTGGCACAAAAATCTGGTCGTATCGTGTTTATTTCCAGTGTGGCAGGTTTGCTCGGCACCCAGTATCGAGCTTCTTATTCAGCAGCCAAAGCAGCGATTCACATGTGGGCCAACAGCTTGCGTGCTGAAGTGGCTGATCAGGGCGTGCAGGTCTCGGTGATTTTCCCGGGCTTTGTTCAAACCAATGTGTCGTTTAATGCTTTAAATGGGGAAGGCAAGCCACAAGCCAAGCAAGATGAAGCGATTGAAAATGGTCTGTCGGCAGAGGATTTTTCCCGTCAAACAGTACAAGCCTTGCAGTGTGGCGAAGAATATATTGTGATTGGCGGCAAGAAAGAAAAACTCGGTGTGCTGGTTTCGCGTATTTCACCCAAGGTGTTATACAAAATGATTCGCAAAACCAAGGTCAAATAATTTAAAGCCTGATCAAATTCAGGCAATTTTCTCTTGCGCGAAATGAACCTGATTGCGGCCCATCTGTTTGGCCTGATACATGGCATGATCGGCCGCTAACATGGCTTCTTTAATTTGAGTAGGATGGTTAAAGAAGCTGACCCCAATACTGATAGTAAGGTAAATATGCTGCTCTTCATGATGTAATGGAGTTTCTTCAAGCTGCAACCGGATCCGTTCAGCAATTTTAAAGGCGGCATCCTTTTGAATATTATGCAAAACGAGCAGAAATTCTTCACCGCCAATCCGTGAAACCTGATCTTTACTGCGAATGTTAGCTTTAAATATCTGACTGATATGTTGTAAAACCAGATCACCGACCTGATGTCCATAACGATCATTAACTGCTTTGAAATGATCTAAATCTGCCATCAAAACTGCATGCTGTAAGGCAGGATTAGGATCTATTTTTTGAATATAGGCTTCAAAGCCACGGCGGTTTAATAATCCGGTCAGCGGGTCGTGATGGCGCTCCCGTTGCAACTTTCGCACCAGATCCAAAATTGCACAGCCAATGAATAAACCTAAAAAGATCAGATCAATCAGCAGCAGGAGCAGCTGCGTAAATGCCCATGCCGGTTCGTAATGGGCGACAAATCCCTGATCCTCAAGCAAAACAGAGAACAGCAAAGCACGTCCCATGATGATGAACGTGGTCGCGAAGGTAAAAATTTTCAGGTAACTGTCGATACGTAAGCGTGTACTCGTCCGAATAAAGGCAATCGGGCGATGCAAATAAATTGCCGCAGTAATGCTACCAATAATCAGCAAACGGACAGTCTGGTCAGCAGTCACTTGGGTAAAGTAGTAAATGCCAAACGCACCCAAGGCAATCAGGTAAATATAGTTTGGCCATACATAGTCGATTTTTAAACGCTCATAAATGGCTTTGCTGTGAAAGGTACAGGACAAGAAGTAAAGAGCAGCAATGAAACTGGAGATTTCAACTAAAACTGATGCAGATAAAACGGTATTGAGTAATATCGTCACGCCAATCAGAATTAGTGCATAAGCGTAAGATCTTAAATAATTGGGTAAGCCTTTATAATAGGAAATACTCAGCGTGATGATCCCCAGGCTCGACATGATGCTGGGCACGAGTAGACTGTAAAAATTCAAATCCGGGATCAGCATGTTGGATTATAATGTGAGCAGGTGGGTGAATAATATCATTTATTACGATGAAAAATATAAATAAAATTGACAATCAAACTGATCGAAATGACCTATAGAACTGCTTGATATTTTATAAAAATCAAAAAAATATTATCAAAATTCCTCTCACGCCTGATGATCATGGAGCTGAAAAGGCATTTGTTTTAGTTCAAATCAATGGACGTATTTATAAAATGCTACCAATTTGGACTTGTAGTTTTATCCTGAAAATTTAAGGTAGAAAAAGGATAAAAATATAAAGGATCTATCTGAATGAAAACCCCGGTGCCCGATTATCTCCAGCATGTATTAACGGTCTGTCATGATAATAATCAGGGCGCTTTGGCTGATTATATCCCTGAACTGGCAGCGGTAGATCCAAACAAGTTCGCTTTGGCGCTGACTACGGTGGATGGCACGATTTATTCCACGGGAGATGATGAAACCGAATTTACCATGCAGTCGATGTCCAAGCCTTTTGCCTATGCCTTGGCATTACAGCATTTGGGAATTCCAGCAGTACTGGAAAAGGTCGGCGTTGAACCTTCAGGAGAGGCTTTTAATCAGATTTCACTGGATAAAGAAACCAATCTTCCGAAAAATCCAATGATTAACTCGGGTGCGATCACCACGCATTCTTTGATTCCGGTACAAAAAGGCATTTCACGTGCGGAATGCTTGCGCCGTTTTTTAAGTGAGCTGGCAGGCCGTCAACTGGAATTCGACAAGCAGGTATATAAGTCGGAAGTCAAAACTGCATTCCGGAACCTATCGATTGGCTATATGCTGCGTACTGTAGGTGTGCTTGATTCGGATCCTGTGGAAATCGTCAATGGATATATTAAGCAATGTGCGATTAAGGTGACGGTCAAAGATCTGGCAAATATCTGTAGTGTGCTCGCTAATGGTGGTGTTCAGGCCAAAACTGGCAAACAGTTGTTAGAGCGTGATGTAGTGCGCCAAGTGCTCAGCGTGATGATGACCTGTGGCATGTATGATGCGGCGGGTGACTGGCTGACGACGGTGGGCATTCCTGCCAAAAGTGGTGTGTCGGGTGGAATTATCGGGGTATTGCCTGGGCAGGTGGGAATTGTGGTTTTTTCTCCTAAAATTGATGAG
The DNA here is from genome assembly GCF_024129355.1 of Acinetobacter lwoffii. Lineage (GTDB taxonomy): Bacteria > Pseudomonadota > Gammaproteobacteria > Pseudomonadales > Moraxellaceae > Acinetobacter > Acinetobacter lwoffii_I. The sequence continues at coordinate 8,454 of NZ_JAMXXP010000001.1, forward strand.
CATGGGCATAGTGTACGTGGGGTAGATATTTTTGAGCGTTTGTCGCGTGACATGGGCTTGCATCTGATGGAAGGGACGCCATCGGCACAGACCATTTTGCAAAGTCGTTATACAGCAGGTAAGAACAATGACATTATCGTGTATGAGCTGCGCGGTGTATTGCAATTTACCGAATCGGAAATGTTGCTGCGGATCTTGCAGGATGAGCCAGATGCTAAAACACGTATAGTCATAGACCTGACCAATTTGACTCTGATTCATGATGTGGGTGCACGCATGTTATTTGAAGGCGTTAAACGTTTACAAGCAGCTGGACACAAAGTGGTAGTCATTGATTCTGAAGGCGTATTGAGTGAAGAACAGGTAAAAGGCAATAAGCGGGTAGTAGTGACAGAAGAACTAGAGCGCTATTTGGACAAGTTGCATTAAGCCAAATCCATAGGAATGAGTATGCCTTTCATTATTTGTGCTTTTAAACTTACTCAGTAGAGGAAATGAAATATAAAAAAGCCCCGAACAGTGTCGAGGCTCTTTTCAAATCTTGAAAAGTTTATTTAATATGCTCGGCAATGTCCGTAAAGATCACGCCTAAGCCGTGTGCGCCTGCGTCCGGATAGCTTAAGCTACGATCACCGACTGTACCAGCACGGCCCATACGCGCCACGATCTCTTTGGTCGATTCTGCACCTTTTACCGCAGCCTCTGCACCAAGTATAAAGTTCTCTTTAAAAGGTTTGTCTGTATTGGCAGACCATGAATCTGCACAAGGAAACAAAGCATCAATCAGGGTTTTGTCGCCCACTACAGCGCCACGACCAAATGAACGCTCACCTGTCACTTGAATGCCTTTGACTGCTGCTTGAAGCATCTCGGCAAAATCTGCCACGCTTAGGGTTTGTTTCCCTTGAATGGTTTTACTGGCCGCACGGAATGCTGAACCCCAAATTGGACCGGACGCACCGCCACAGTGTTCCATAATAATCATGGAACTATTCAGCAGGAATTCATCCATGTGCTGCGCTTGAATCAGGCTTTGCCATTCGCGTTTCAGCTGTTTAAAACCTTTGGCAACACTCATACCAAAATCACCATCGCCTGCATGGGCATCCAGCTCGCAGAATGGCACTTCATTTTTGATAATACAGGCTGCCATCACATCGACCACATAACGCATATTTTCTATCGTGAATTGCTCATTCTGAATTTCAGCATGTTCAGCTTGGGTTTCAACCTCGGTATTGGCGGTTTGTTTTACTGCTGCTTCTTGTGCTGCAAATTCAAATGGTAGAGCAGGCGAGCCGTCAAGCTTAAAGGCAGGGGTATTGGCTTCTGCATCCAGATAGATTTTCAGTTCATCATCCACAGCAAGCAATGAAACCGATGCACCATTCATGTCGATACTGGTCATATAGTTGCCAACGAATGTGCGATAAATTTTGATGCCTTTACGCGCCAGATGTTCGCATACATCATTGTTAAACACATACAGTTCTTGCATTGGTGTTGAACCAAAGCCATTCACCAACACCGCAACTTCTTGCATGTCAGGACGGTCAAGGAATAAGTCATCGACCATACGTTGTGCCATTTCTTTCGATGGTAAGATTTTTTCACGACGAATGCCCGGTTCACCGTGGATGCCGACGCCGTATTCCATTTCATCATCGGCTAGGGTAAAGGTCGGTGTACCTTTCGCCGGAACGGTACATGAGCTATAAGCAAAACCTAAGCTAATCACGTTATCTGCCGCTTTTTGAGCCACAGCTTTGACTTCCGCAAGCTCTAAACCTTTTGATGCTGCTGCACCTGCAATTTTGTGCACGAAGATGGTACCAGCAACACCACGACGACCCACAGTGTAGAGGCTGTCTTTTACTGCGATATCATCCGCCACTTTGACATAATCGACTTTAATGCCATCTTCCATAGCTAAAGCTGCACCATTCTGGAAATTCATCATATCGCCAGAATAGTTTTTGATAATCATCAGCACGCCTTTGTCTGTTGCGACATGCTGTAGGGCTTTATAGACTTGAATTTGAGATGGCGATGCAAATACGTCACCACATACGGCAGCGTCTAACATGCCTGTACCAACAAAGCCTGCATGTGCAGGTTCGTGACCACTACCACCGCCACTGATCAGTGCGACGTTATTGTGTTTTTGTTTACGTGAAATGATTTTATGCGATTCGGTAAATTGTAGTTCAGGGTGAGCAAGGACAAAGCCTTTGCACATTTCGACAACCAGATTTTCTGGGTTGTTGATGAGTTTTTTCATGGAGGAAAGCCTTCACGTATTCTGGGAGATGTCTAAAGTCTTATTATTATGGAAATGTTTGAAATTTGCTGACTTAAAAATGTAAAAACAGATGATTTTGGGGTGAGCGTTCAGAAAAGGGGCAGTTTCAGATTTTTTATTGGTTGTTAAATTTTACCTCTCCCTAACCTTCTCCTAAAAGGAGAGGGAATGTCTATTCATAAATTCATGTCAGCATTCAAATAGTAATGAATGCTCCCTCTCCCATTGGGAGAGGGTCGGGGTGAGGGTGGAAACAGTGATTGAGTATGATTGTAGTCAATACTTCACTGATGATGGATTAGAAGCAGATCGAAACTGAGATGAAGCTTTGGCACAACTTAGGTTAGTCAATTAAATGAACTACATTTTTTCTGTAAACTATTATAAAATTTAAAAAATAAGAAAATTAGTGCTATGAAGTATTCGAAAAAACAAATCGAAAAAGCTGGATTTGACTTAATTGGTTCAGCTATTGAATTTGATAAAAAATTGTTGTCTGAAACGATGAGTGTTTTGACTGATTGGAGAGATAGTCATATTACTGCATTGGATACATGCGAAAATTTTCTAAAAAGTAAAGTCTATTCAACTGATAGCGCTGCTTTTATTGCTAAAAGAATAAAAAGAACTGAATCTATCGTAAAGAAATTAAAAAGATTTAATAAAATGAGCCTGAAAAATATGCAGGACATTGGAGGTATTAGAATTGTCTTGGCAAATAATAAAAAAGTAAAAAAATTATTTGATGAATTGTGTAAAGAACCAAATTTTATGAACGATGATGGCAATGTTAAATTCAAAGACTATATTCTAGAACCTAAAGCTGATGGATATAGAAGTATCCATATAATTGGAAAATTTTTAAATGATGATCAGGAACTCAAAAATATAGAAGTTCAATTAAGAACAGCATTACAACATTGTTGGGCTACTAGTTTAGAAATTATAGATTTATTTACGAATCAAAATTTGAAGTTGAATGAAGGCACAACAGAGTGGCGTCTATTCTTCAAGTATGTAAGTAATCAGTTCGAAATTATCGAAAGTTTAAAAGGATTTAAAAGAAATGATCAACGATCAATGGTTACAGAATATATAGAGTTTATAAAAAAAGAAGAGAACTTAAATTCGATGAATGAAGCTGTATATATACATAACTTTGTGACGAAATTAATACCAGGTAGTAGTTATACTATTGAGTCCTTATTGCAAGAATATGCGAGATCATTGCATTCAATTGATGAGAAAATTCTTAAGGGGAAATCTAAGCAAGGCTATGTTTTACTAAGGTTAAATGTTTTTACAGGGCGGTTGGATACAGAATACTATGATAAATCTCAATATTCTGAAGCGTCTAAACGATACAGTTTTTATGAAACTACTCTAGCTGCTAATAAAAGTTGGGTTGTCGCATTAGTTTCATCGAATGCCGTTGGTGGGATTAAAGAAGCTTATCCAAATTATTTTGCTGATTCGAAGGTTTTTTGGAATTACATTGCGTTAATTAGACAAGCAGCGTTTATTGGATACTTTACTAATCAAGCAAGAAAAAAAGTAAGTTAAAAAAATCCCCTCATTCGAGGGGATTTTTGCTTCTCTAAATTAGAGGGTTCTTAAACCACAGAATCATCCAAATTTGGCGCTAACCAACGTTTCGCTTCATCCAGCGTCCATCCTTTACGCTTCGCATAATCTTCTAACTGATCGCCAGAGATTTTACCCACGTTAAAGTATTCGGTTTCAGGGTTCGCATAATAGAAACCGCTGACTGATGAAGGTGGCCACATCGCAAAACTTGTCGTTAAGTACGTACCAATCTTGTCGGTTGTACCTAACCAATCAAACAATGGCGCTTTTTCAGAATGTTCAGGACACGCAGGGTAGCCCGGTGCAGGACGAATACCCACATACTTCTCTTTAATCAAATCTTCATTTGAAAGTTGCTCGTCTGCTTGGTAGCCCCAGAACTCTTTACGAATACGCTCATGTAAGTGCTCCGCAAATGCTTCTGCAAAACGGTCACCCAAGGCTTGAACCATAATTGCGTTATAGTCATCGCCTTTGGCTTTGTATTCTTGAGATAACTCTTCCGCACCGAAGATTGACACGGTAAAGCCACCCAAGTAATCCTGAGCTACATCTTTTGGCGCAACAAAATCAGCTAGAGAATAGTTGGCTTTACCTGTGACTTTGTCAGACTGCTGACGTAAGTGTTCGAAACTGTGAGTTACATTGCCTGTTTCATCCACAACAGCAACTGTATCTGCTGCTACACGGTTTGCAGGATAAATACTAAACGTCGCACGCGCATCGAAACGTTTATTCTCGATGATGTCTTTCAGCATGGCTTGAGCTTGTTCATACAAGTCACGCGCCGCTTCACCCACCACTTCATCTTCAAGGATTTTCGGGAATTTACCCGCCAGGCTCCATGAAATAAAGAACGGTGTCCAGTCAAAATATTCCACCAAAGCTTCAAGCGGATAATTTGTGAAAGTTTCAGATCCAATGAAGTTTGGTTTAACCGGTGCATTCTTGTCGAAGTCGATCTTGAAGCCATTTTCAACAGATTCTTGATAAGACAATTTCGCCGCTTTCGGTTGCTTGTTGGCAAGACGGGTACGAATTTTTTCATAATCCGCTGCATAGTCAGCCAAAAGCTTAGGTTTCATCTCAGGAGAGAGCAACTGCGTGGCTACACCCACGGCACGTGAAGCATCCGCGGTATAAAGCACGCCATCATTATGATATTGCGGTGAGATTTTCACTGCGGTATGCGCTTTAGAAGTCGTCGCACCACCAATCATTAACGGAATATTAAAGCCTTTGCGCTGCATTTCTTTGGCAACAAAGACCATTTCATCCAGAGACGGCGTGATCAGACCAGACAAACCGATGATATCGACTTTTTCATCAATCGCAGTTTGTAGAATTTTCTCACATGGCACCATCACGCCCAGATCCACGATGTCATAACCATTACAGCCTAATACTACGCCAACGATGTTTTTACCGATGTCGTGTACGTCGCCTTTCACCGTAGCCAGCAGGATTTTACCTTTTGCTTCGGCTTGGGTTTTCTCAGCTTCAATGAACGGGTTCAACCACGCTACAGCCTGTTTCATCACGCGTGCAGATTTGACTACTTGTGGCAAGAACATTTTACCGGCACCGAACAGATCGCCGACTACGTTCATACCCGCCATCAATGGACCTTCAATCACATCCAGTGGACGTGTAGAGTTTAAACGCGCTTCTTCAGTATCTTGATCGATATAAGTCGTGATGCCTTTTACCAATGCATATTCAAGACGTTTTTCAACAGACTCATTACGCCATTCCAGATTTTCTTCGGCTTTTTGCGTACCACTTTGACCACGGTATTTTTCAGCAACAGCAAGCAGTTTTTCGGTTGCTTCCTGACCGCTTTCACCCTGGTTCTGGTTTAAAACAACATCTTCAACCGCTTCTTTCAATTCTTTATCGATGTCATCGTAAATCGCCATCTGACCGGCATTTACAATACCCATAGTCATGCCTTGCTGAATGGCATGGTACAGGAACACCGAGTGAATCGCTTCACGTACCGGTTCGTTACCACGGAACGAGAACGATACGTTCGACACACCACCAGAAATCATCGCATTTGGCAGGTTCTGTTTAATCCAGCCAGTCGCTTCAATAAAGTCCACGCCATAGTTGTTGTGTTCTTCAATACCGGTCGCAATCGCAAAGACGTTCGGGTCAAAGATAATATCTTCAGAGGGGAAGCCCACTTCATTCACCAGAACATCATATGAACGCTTACAGATTTCTTTTTTGCGCGCAGCTGTATCGGCCTGACCATCTTCATCAAATGCCATCACGATGACCGCAGCACCATATTGACGGCAGAGGCGGGCACGTTCGACAAACTCGTCATGACCTTCTTTCAGGGAAATCGAGTTCACCACGGCTTTACCTTGTACACATTTCAGGCCTGCTTCGATAATCTCCCATTTAGAAGAATCCAGCATGATTGGTACGCGTGAAATATCTGGCTCAGAAGCAATCAGATTCAGGAAGTGCACCATCGCACCTTGCGAATCGAGCATGCCTTCATCCATGTTGATGTCAATGATTTGTGCACCGGCTTCAACCTGTTGACGAGCAACATCAAGCGCTTCGGCAAAGTTTTCTTCACGAATCAGACGCAGAAATTTTTTCGAACCGGTGACGTTGGTACGTTCACCGACGTTCACGAACAGTGAATCTTTGGTGATGTTAAATGGTTCTAAACCGCTTAAACGACACGCCGGTTCAATTTCAGGAATTTGACGTGGCGCAATGCCTGCAACAGCATTTGCAATCGCGCGGATATGATCCGGCGTAGTACCACAGCAACCACCGGTAATATTAATTAAACCGCTTTCTGCAAATTCTTTAATAAATGCGGCAGTTTCTTCCGGCGTTTCATCATATCCACCGAAGGCATTTGGCAACCCAGCGTTTGGATGCGCTGAAACAAAGGTATCGGCAACGTCAGACACGGTTTTCACGTGTGGACGCATTGCATCTGCACCCAGCGCACAGTTAAAGCCGATAGATAACGGCTCTGCATGACGCATTGAGTTCCAGAAGGCTTCTGCGGTTTGACCTGTCAATGTACGACCAGAGGCATCGGTAATCGTGCCTGAAATCATGATTGGCAATTCATAGCCTAGTTCTTTAAAGACTTCTTTCACCGCAAAGATCGCGGCCTTTGCATTCAAGGTATCGAACACGGTTTCGATCAGGATGATATCTGCACCACCTTCAATCAATGCTTTGGTTGATTCGATATAGTCAACTTTGAGCGCATCAAAAGTGATGTTACGGAACGCCGGGTCATTTACGTTTGGAGAAATAGAGGTGGTACGTGATGTTGGTCCGATCACACCGGCTACAAAACGCGGTTTTTCAGGCGTTGAATATTTGGCACAGGCTTCTTTGGCCAGACGCGCTGCTTCACGGTTAATTTCAGGAACTAGATCTTCCATGTGGTAATCCGACATTGAAACGCGGGTACCGTTAAAGGTGTTGGTTTCAATAATGTCGGCGCCAGCTTCCAAGTAAGCTTCATGAATGCCTTGAATGATTTGTGGCTGAGTCAGCACCAGCAAATCATTATTACCTTTGAGATCATAGGCCCAGTCAGCAAAACGCTCACCACGATAATCGGCTTCTTCCAGTTTATGGCGCTGGATCATGGTACCCATCGCACCATCGATAATTAAAATTCTTTTGGCAAGAAGTTCTTTTAAAGTGGTAAGTGTAGACATTCAAACTTTCTCAGCAGAAATCAAAAAAAACGACGCTAATCTTAGCAGATTAGTTGGCTGATTTCTGCTGACATTGCTCAGAATGATGGATAAGTATGATATGAAAATTTGATAAGTCATCTAGAAAAACAACAAGTTTTAACATCCGGATCAGAAAATATTGCAATCTCACATCTGATTCGATGCCTTTCAGGCAGTAAACAAAATCAAAAAATTAAGCTGATGCTTTCATTCATGAAATTGTCATATTGATGGCTTATGCTGTGCAAATGAAACTTTTGCTCAGCTTGATGACAGGCAGGGTTTGAATCGTTTTGGTAGCAAAATATGTGCGGTTGCTAAGCTTAAATAAGCTGGAATCTTATCTTAAGTAAATGATTTATAAAATCAAAATCTAGTGTTTTAGTCGGAATTAAACAGGACGAATAGCAGCAAGAAAATCCAAATAATTGCTTCATATGACAGCAGTTTGTCATATAATTGTCACAATTTAACTGAACAATATGGGGATTCTTGAATCCTCTATTCCTGCTTGCATGAATCCTAATCAAACTCCCGTAGATTCAGCACACGGGTCGGCTTTCCAAAAGTCGACCAATGTTCATGTGCCAACACCGAAATTCTTTATGCCGGTGTTCCTGACTCTTATTATCACTACGCTGATTTATATCGGCTTCCAGTTGTCTGCAGATTTAGCGCATGTACCGGCCTTGGGCTTGTATTCAGTTATTTTGTTAGCGACAGCACTTTTTATTGCGTTGAGCTTTGAGTTTGTCAATGGCTTCCACGATACCGCCAATGCAGTTGCCACGGTCATCTATACCAATGCACTTTCTGCTCCTGTCGCAGTGATGTGGGCCGGCTTCTGTAACTTCCTTGGGGTTATGGTGGCCAGTGGTGCGGTCGCTTACGGCATTATTGCGTTATTGCCGGTCGAGCTGATCATGAATGTCGGCTCCGGAGCAGGCTTTGCCATGGTCTTTGCCATGCTGATCGCGGCTATTCTCTGGAATCTGGGAACCTGGTTCCTCGGTATTCCGGCATCCAGTTCTCATACCCTGATCGGTTCGATTCTGGGTGTGGGCATCATGAACTACATTTTGAATGCCAGTACTGGCGCTTCAGGTATAGACATGGAGCAGGTGATGAAAGTCGGTAAGGCGCTGTTATTTTCGCCTTTAATCGGTTTTGTATTTGCTGCGATTGTGTTCGTGCTGGTGAAAAAAATCTTCAAGCGCCAACTGGAACTGTTCCAGCCACCTGAAGGTAACAAGCCACCGCCACCATTGATTCGTGCCATGCTGATCTTTACCTGTACTGGGGTGAGCTTTGCCCATGGTTCAAATGACGGTCAAAAAGGTATGGGGCTGATCATGTTGATTCTGATCGGTTGTGTGCCTTTGGCGTACTCGCTGAACAAGAGTCTGGATGCACAACATATTCAGTCTTTTGGTCAGTTATCTGCACAAACAGCGGATGTGATCTATCCAAATCATCAGGATATTCCGGATGAACAGGCCCGTGATGTCATTACCAAGTACATTCAGACCAAGGAAATTACGCCTGAAGTCGTGCCTGCATTGGCAAGTTTGACGGATCATCTAGGTGAAAAAGTTGCTAGCTATACCAGCATCAAGGATGTTCCTGAAGCTCAAGTGTCTGAATTCCGTAATGATATGTACCTGAGCACTACCGCATTTAAACGTTTGGATAAAGCAGAAGCTTTACCAACAATGAGTGCTGCACAGGAAAAAACAGTAGATGAATACCGCGACAATCTGGATTCATTCCTGCAATACATTCCGACCTGGGTGAAAGTGGCGACAGCCTTGGCACTTGGTCTGGGTACGATGGTCGGCTGGAAGCGTATTGTCGTGACGGTTGGTGAGCGTATTGGTAAACAGCATATGACTTATGGTCAGGGTATGTCTGCCGAACTTGTGGCAATGTCAACTATTGCAGCGGCAGATGGCTTTGGTATGCCGGTATCCACTACCCATGTATTGAACTCTGCAGTAGCAGGTACCATGGTGGCGAACAAGTCAGGTCTGAACTTCCAGATGGTGAAAACTATTCTGTCTGCCTGGATCTTTACTTTACCAGCAACGATCTGTCTGTCAGGTAGTTTGTACTGGGTACTGTTAAAAGTATTCTAAATTATTTAGACATAAAAAAGCTGCTCTAGAGCAGCTTTTTTTATAGTTTATTTAAATTTTAGAGATGTTCAAAAGAGAGTGGAGTCACGATTAAGGTGACAGGGATGTCGCCGTTAGGCTGTGATATAGGGACATATCATCAGCTTAACAAAAGATTTTTGTTACTTTTGATCTTTCAAAAGTAAAGAAAAAAAGAAGCTATAAAATAGATCAACTTAAATCTGCCCAAAGCACATTCATAAGAATTTGAATGATTGAAAGCCTAAATTAACCTCTCCCTAACCCTCTCCTAGAAGGAGAGGGAACGCCCATTTTCAATTAAAGTTCTCTCTGCTTTAGGGATGAGCAGCACTGCTACGCAACGAGGGGAGAACTTTAAAAATAACGATTACCTTTCTTATGGAAAAATTGGATGAAGATAATAAAAAAATTACTTCTTCAACTTACTCAATAATCCTTTTGGCAACTTCTCTGTCGCAAAACCATATAGTGCAGCAAAAGGTAGTGCGGTACGTGCCAGATAGGCCACTCGCCACAAACCACCATGATTCGCGCCATGCATCATTAATTCAAGCGGATGGTTCAGCTTCACTTCAGGATTGGCCACCGATTCCGGATTGCGAAGGTCATGAATCCATAGTGCCGCCATAATCGCATTGGTGGTTTCAGGCGCGAAAGCTTCAACATCAAACAGGCTGGCACCGTTAAATGCGGCTTTTAATAGCGGATTCTTGGTCACGGAATAGGTGGTCGTCGAAGGCGCAATATTGATACTGACCCGTTGGCCTTGAGCGCGAGCCAAGGTGGCACGCCATTGCTGGATACGTTTTGCCAGCGCATAGTTCGGGCCTTGTTCAACTACTAGACAGTCACAAATGCCATATGCCTGATCACCAGACTGAATCAGTTCATGCGCATTTTTCTGGAAAAAATGTTTGCGGCTTAAAGTGGAAACACCTTTGGAGATGATTGCCTGTGTCTTGGAGCGTTCAGTATATTTTACTTTAGAGGCTTCGATTACTTCACTCGGCACCGCATAAACATCGGTCGGCGTACACATGTACATCAGACTGGTATTGGCTTTTTGCTGACTAACATAGTGCATGATGGCATCCATGGCCATGGAGACGCGGACATGCTTTTCACCATCCAGATAAGCAATTGCAGCCAGATCTAGGTCCTGCTCAAACTGTAATAGCCATGTGGCAATTTCAGGAATCTGGGTGAGCAAATTTGCGCCCAGTTTTTCTTTTAAAATGTCAAGTGAAGTATCAGCAGGTAAGTCTTCAATACAAGGTGCATACAGTGTGGCATTGCCTTGGCTAATGGTATCGATAATCTTGCTCCATACCCGGGTGTTTGGCAGATCAATCGCCACAATGTTGGCTTTCCATTTCGTCAGCCAGGTCAAAGGGCCGGCTTCAGATGCGGCACCAAACAGCACCGCCGTCCGATCTGACAAGTCAAACCATTCAGGATGTACCACACATTCACGCAGGGCATTGGCATGACTGGTTTCCACGATGCCTTGGCTTTCCCAGCGCTCAATCTGCTCCAATAAGGCATCACCTTGCAGCTTTTGACCGTGGTAAGGCACATACCATTCTGGTACAGCTTTACTGCTACCTGTGAGTTTGAATGTATGTAGTTGTTCAGCGGGCAGAGTTAAGGCATCTTGCAATACATACTTTTGACCATCACGATAAAATTCAAAAGTCTGATGGGCCTTTGCTAATCCATCTTCGGCAATTTTCAAGCTGGCTTCAGGGGAACTTAATCCTTGCTCGACCAGCTGCTTAAAATGTACTGTGTAGTGTTTGCGCCAGTTTTTTTCTGATTGTGCCTGTTGAGAACTGCGTGAATCGACATTGGCTAAGGCTGCTGCGATGATCGCGCGTCCTGCTTTGGAGCTACTTGGTTTTTGTTGCGGAGACTGAAGAGGAAATTGAAGACCGTCTGGTGTAATGGACATGCAAAATATCTCGAGAATGACAGTAATTAATATACAGATGTATACATTATCGCTGCAAAATTCAGTCCAAGATTGGCATTAAGTGACATCATCACTTTCTAATATATTACGAGATGTTTCAAACGAATAAGAGAGCAGTAGCTCTCTTATCCATTTTCAGCAGAAATATGAGGCTTAACTCATATGTAGCTTTATTCCTTCAATATTTAAAAAACCTGATTAAAACGGAACCTGCATCAGTTTATTCAGGAAATGCGGAATCAGGCGTGGCTCCAGAATAATCGTCATGACCACCCCGTAAGCCGCTCCCCATAAATGCGCGCTATGATTAATGTTGCTATTGCCTTTTTTGCCTGACCAAATGCTATAGGCTACATACAGCACAGCAAAAATAATGGCAGGAACCGGAATGAAGAACACAAAGATCAACTTCCAAGGTTCAAACAGAATATAGGCAAACAGTACAGCCGAGACTGCACCGGAAGCGCCGAGACTGGCCCAGCGCGCATCATTTTTATGCTTCAGGTAACTTGGCAGAATCGCTGCGATCAGACCACCGAGGTAAAACAGGATAAAACCCAGGTCATACAGATATTGACGATAAAAGCTTTCAATCACGCTGCCGAAGAAGAACAGGGTAATCATGTTAAACAAGAGATGAGCTCCATCCGCATGGATAAAGCCATGCGTAATAAAGCGGTCATATTGTCCACGTTGCAGTGCCGGTGGCCAGAAAATCAGGCGATTCATCACCGTCTCTTTGGAGAAAGCAATAAATGACACAATACAGGTGATCAGAATAATGGTCACGGTATGATTAAAAGGTAAATCAAGCATATAAATGATTCTAAGGGTGCCTATTTGCCAATTATCATGCCATTAAAATTGAGCTAAAGTTGTACTTTTATAATAAATCCGACAATTTTAGTTGATTTTTAAAAATTACCCCGCATCTTCAGTTAAAATGGCCGCTTGAGCTTGAGGAAATTATTGTTATGTCGACTGAGAACAGCAGCACTCCAGTTGTTGGTGAAATTCCCAACTTATTGATTACACCAACAGCACAAGAGTATTTAAAGGATCTACTGGATAAACAGAACACCCCGGGTATTGGTGTGCGTGTTTTTGTAGAGCATCCGGGTACTCCTCGCGCTGAATGTTGCATGGCCTATAGTGCACCTGATGAAGTTGTACCGACGGATTATAAGCAGGAATATCCTGATTTCCCTGCTTTTATCGACTCGCCATCTATTCCGTATTTACTCGATGCCGTGATTGACTACAACAAAGACCGTTTTGGTGGTCAGTTGACTTTCCGTGCACCGAATTCCAAAGTGCCACGCGTGGGTCCAGATGCATCGGTAGAAGAGCGTATTACCTATGTATTGCAGTCTGAAATTAACCCGGGCCTGGCAGGTCATGGCGGTAACTGTGCACTGGTTGAAGTCAAAGAAGACCCTGAAAAAGGTTTAACCGCTGTACTTAAATTTGGTGGTGGTTGCCAGGGCTGTTCAGCGATTGATATCACTTTGAAACAAGGTGTAGAAACAACGCTAAAACAGCATATTCCTGAATTGATGAATGTCGTTGATGAAACGGATCATAGTCAGTCTGAAGGTGCGTATATGAAATAAGCTGTTCTATATAACAGTTCATTTATCGCATATAAAAAAAACCTCGAACTTTCGAGGTTTTTTATATCTGGCTTAAAATTTAGTAAATATTAATGATAATAATTATCAATAGCAATTGAATTTGAGTAGAAAGCTGTTACACTTCGCAACCGAATAAACATGATTTCTTCATAAATATTGGGGCGCGCAAGGTATGAATAAGCCATTCTTAAAAACCACTTTGGCATTTGCTGTAACTTCACTCATGACGGGTAATGCATTTGCAGTCGAAGCTGTTGTTCCACAGGCGGAAGCGACTAAACTGCAAACGATTGTGGTGACCGCAACAGGTTATGAGCAAGATTTGGCTAAAGCACCTGCTTCCATTACTGTGATTGATCGTGGAGAATTGGATAAACGTGAATATAACGACATTACTGATGTGCTGCGTAATACGCCTGGGGTCGTGGTTTCGGGTTCGGGTTCTGCACAGACCATCAGTATTCGAGGCATGAGTTCAAACTACACCTTGTTTCTGGTCGATGGTAAGCGTCAATATGGCAAGGATGTGAACCCGAATGGGGATGATGGCGGTTTTGAGAAAAATATTCTGCCACCACTTGCCGCCATCGAACGTATTGAAATTATTCGTGGTCCAGCTTCTACACTCTATGGTACGGATGCTATGGGCGGGGTAGTCAATATCATTACCAAAAAAGTGTCGGATGAATGGTCTGGTCATGTCGAATTAGGAACCACAATTCAGGATAGTAGCCGTTCAGGTGATATTAAAAATGGTTCTGCATATCTTTCGGGTCCTTTAATTGCAGACAAGCTGGGCTTGCAGCTGGCAGTCAATAAGCAGGAACGTAATGAAGATCATTATGTTGGCGGCTTCCGTGGGACAGAACGTGAAAGCTTAAATTCACGTCTGACCTATGCCATTAATGATGATCATGATGTACAAGTTGAAGCTAATTTCGTGCAGCAGGAATCAACTACGTCTGTAGGGGAAACGGTAGCACCTGCTCAAGGTGCTGCAGATTCATTCTCGCGTAATTATCGTAATGTTTATTCCTTAACCCATAATGGCCGTTATAGCGATAACTTAGACAGTTCATCTTATATTCAATATGAAAATTCAAAAAATCCAGATCGTGGCAATACGGAACTCGGCACCAAAGGGATTACCCTGGATACTTGGACAGCGAACAGTCAATGGAACTTAGCCTTAGGTGATCATACGCTGTCATTCGGGGGATATCTTAAAGATGAAAAACTGGTCGATAAAGCGACTAACCGGAATCCTAATGCACCTGAATTTAGTGAATTAACACGTTGGTCTGCTGCCGCTTTCCTTGAAGACACCTGGAGTATTACGGATCGTTTCGACTTAACCGCCGGCTTACGTTATGATCATGATGAAAACTATAGTGGCCATTTATCGCCACGACTGTATGGGGTGTACGCGGTAAATGATAACTTTGTAGTAAAAGGTGGTGTGGCTACAGGTTATAAACAGCCTGATATTCGTGCAGCCACAGAAGGTTTCTATAGCGTCACGGGTGGCGGTGGTTCACCCTTAGCAACAGGCCGTGGCATTATTCGTGCCAATCCGGACTTGGAGCCTGAATCAAGCGTATCCACTGAATTAGGTTTCAACTGGAAAAATGATTATATCAATACATCGCTGACTGGCTTTATCACTAAATATGAAGATCGTATTACGGAAGTTCGTGCCTGTGAAACCGATACTGATGGCACCACAACAAACCGTAATAACTGGAAGAATTGGAAATGTTTCGAAGGGGATATTCCATTCTACTTTATTAGTGAACGGATTAATGTGGATGAAGCAGAAATTCGCGGTATAGAAGCAACCGTAGAAGCCAGTCTGAATGACTACACAACATTGACTGCAAACTATACCTATACCGATTCAGAGTTTAGATCGGGTGCTTTTAAAGGTCAGCCGCTGAACCAGATGCCGGAACACATGTTTAATATTGGTGTGGATTATGAGCTAAATGATGCACTCAATGTATGGAGCCGCTTGCACCATCGTTCTGAAACCTCTGCTTACTTGAGCCGTACATCTATGGCTCAGCCAAACCCAGGTTACCAATTTGTAGATGTCGGCTTTAACTATAAATTCAGTCCGAATCTAACAGGTAAATTTGGTGTCTATAACCTACTGGATGAAAAAGCTGAAGATATTGATGGTGATCAACTATTGGATGGTCGTCGTTACGGTATCAGTCTGAATGCAAAATTCTAAGCAAATGAAAATATAAAAAGCCGCTATAAAGCGGCTTTTTATTTAAATCTTAAGAATTTTCAAAGTATCTGCATGGTAATAAAATTGTGCCAGATATTTGCGCGCACGTTCACGTAAATGGCCTTGAGAAACCATCTGCTGAATTACCGGGCTGAGCAGTTGCTGCAATTCATTCTGAATTAGCGCTTCATCAATATTCAGATCACGTAATAACTGATCAAAGGTATGTTCCTGATTGCGGACATACCAGGTATGAATTCCGTCATGCACTTGCTGCTGCAGATAGTCTGTCTGACGTATATGATCCCAGATATCATGACCTAAGCCGACCGTCTGATTCAGATCCTGCAGTTCAATATAATTCTTCAAGACTGATACTGGCATGTCTTTGATTTTATGCCAGAGATTGGCCTGAAAATGATAGAGTTTCTCATCGTCAAAATGCTGGTTCAGCACATGCTCACTCATCTGGCTGAGCTTTAGAATATTTTTTTGCAGATAACGCGCAATGGTGCTATCGAGGTTGGTATCGGTGACATTTTCCAGTACAGATTTGCCCATTTTCATAAAGCGGGAAACCCCGGGCACGCTTTTGGCAATCATGGAGTTATCCAGATAATCCTGAATCGAATGCTGGATCAATTGGGTAATCATGGCTGAAAATGCCGGATTATTGACTACGGTTTTAATCAGGCGCTGCCGATGGCCACTTTTGCTGGCCACATACTGGGCGATCTTGTCTACGGTCAGTACTGGAATCAGATCGGCAATCGTGGTGGAATCATTGGCCGGATGCACCAGGGCAAAACGGATATGCTCGGCAATCTGTTCAATCAGAAAGCTGCTGGCGGCAGTACCCAGAATCTGTTTTTGTAAAAGCTGATTGATCAGTTCACAGCTCCACAGCTCTTTTAGCGTCTGTTTACGCAGCCACAAATAAAATGCATGAAACTCGCTTTGAATCGTTTCAGATTGAGAAAATGCCTGATCGAGAAAATCAAGTTGAGCATCGATCAACTGCTCAATCATCGGGTGTTTCTGCATAGCATCTCTGAAACTTAATTTAAAGGAATGAGTTTATCAGCAAGCGGATTTTTTAGGGTCTGCGTCTTGGCCAGAAAAGGCAAATAATGTTGTGCGACCTGTTTTTCTGCTTCCAGAATCGGCATATGCCCGACATTGTTTAAAATCACCGGTTTTTCGGCACGTTTCAGCAGGGCATGCAGTTCTTTAACTACTTCGACATTAATGATCCGATCCTGTCTGCCCCATAAAATCAAGGTGGGTGCTTCTACCGTGCGGGTCAGGCGGGCAAAGGTTTCCGGTGTATAAATCCGATTTAGCATCACCACCTGATCAATCGATTTGCTGGTTTGTTCAGCGCGTGAAATCAACAGTTTTTCCTGTGCATGCCGTAACTGATAAGGAATCACTGGCGGATTCTGCATCAGCTGTTTGGAAACATCTTGCAGATCACCGGGTTTGCTGACGATCAGGTCTTTTAAGGCTTGAGGATCTTTGGTATAGGGAGTATTCCCCATTTTGTAAAGACCAGCACTATTGATTAAAAAAAGACTTTGCGTATCGAAAGGATATTGTGAAGCATACACCGTAGCAATCGATCCACCCAGAGAGTGGCCGGCAATGTGTAAATTTTCGTCCACATTTAAGGTTTCAAGGAACAAACGCAGTTGAGAGGTCACATTGGGCACAGAAACATCAAAATTGTCCGGAACTTTGGTGTCGCCGTTGCTTGGCAGATCCGGAATAATGACATGATAATAGGGCGTCAGAAACTGGGCGACCCGGTTCCAGTTGTCGCGCGTGCCGGCCAGACCATGAATCAGTAGAATGGATGGTTTGTTCTTGGCACCGCCTTCGCTATAACTCCAGGTGACCTCGCCAATTTTGAGGGTCTTGGATTTGAGACCGGCAAGGCTGCGTTCTTGTAACAGATGCTGCTGCAAGACTTTGGCAGATGTTTCATTTTTCTGGCTAAATAGTATTTGAGCATGTGTCAGGCCCGGTAATGCCATGCTTAAGGCAACTACGGCTGAACAAATCATTTTCGAGCGCAATTTTATTATTTTCTTCATTGGCCATTCCCCAAAACAAACCCAGTGAGCAAATTGCTCAATCAAAATACTTCCATG
Source organism: Acinetobacter lwoffii (assembly GCF_024129355.1). Classification (GTDB taxonomy): domain Bacteria; phylum Pseudomonadota; class Gammaproteobacteria; order Pseudomonadales; family Moraxellaceae; genus Acinetobacter; species Acinetobacter lwoffii_I. Next base: position 26,228 of record NZ_JAMXXP010000001.1, read on the forward strand.
TTATAAATTTGCAATTTTCATTCAAATAAAAACATTATTCTTCATTCTATTTTAAATCAATCCTTGCGCTTGTCACCCATTAGTTTTTTGCTAGATTGCATTAAATGACTATAAAATGTGATGTATTTCGCATAAATTTCCTGCAGAAATGAAATTAGATAAATGCTAAAAATTTAATCAGCTAAGATTTTTTGCAAGTGACATTCAAAAAAACTGGCAGTAAGATAATGCAACTAAAACCATCGGTGATAGAAAAGAATGCTCACAGCTCAAGAAGCTTTAGAACGTCTTAGACAGGGTAACCAACGTTTTGTCAGTGGCGATACCACGCATCCAAAACAACTTAGCCACCAACAGCGCGCAGAAATGGCAGAGGATCAGAATCCGTTTGCGATTGTCTTGGGATGTTCAGATTCGCGCGTTCCAGCCGAAATGGTTTTTGATCAGGGTCTCGGCGATCTTTTTGTGATTCGTGTTGCAGGTAATATTGTTGCACCCTCACAGGTCGGCAGTGTTGAATTTGCCGCGGCACGTTATGATTGCGCGATTGTGGTGGTGTTAGGTCACAGTCACTGTGGTGCGATTAAAGCCACCATTGATACCTTGATGTGCCCGGATTGCCCGCCATCGGCAAACCTGATGTCGATTGTGAACCGCGTACGCCCTTCAGTTGAAACCTTAATGCAGACTGAACTGAAAAATGACTTGGCAAAATTGTCCAAGCATGCAGTACGTTCCAACGTATTTGCTTCGGTGAATCAGTTGCGTCATGGTTCAGCCGTTCTGGAAAACCTGATTGGACAAGGAAAATTAAAAGTCGTCGGTGCTGAATATTCACTGGAAACTGGTGAAGTGACCTTCTTTGATTTCTAATCACGATTCATCTAAATACATTCTAAAATAAGTTAAAGGCGCTTTATAAAGCGCCTTTAATGTATGGATAAGCATTATTTAACAGGATCGTCTGTGCTTTAGCATTTGGATGAATCAGATCCTTTTGCATCAGGGTTTTGTTGCCGGCTACACCTTGCATAAAGAAGGGCAATAACTTCACCTTATATTGCTGACTGACCACTTTATAATTATTTTCAAAAGCTTTGCTATAGGCCTGACCGTAGTTAGGCGGCATTTTCATACCAAATACAATAACCTTGGCTTTGGCTTTCTGGCTCTGCTGAATCAGGCTGGCTAAATTTTTTTGAATCATTTTCGGTGGTTGTCCACGCAAGCCATCATTGCCACCTAACTCAATCACCACAAGGTCTGGACGATGTGTTTGTAGCAATTTTGGTAGTCTGGCCAGCGCTCCGCTGGTGGTTTCGCCACTGACACTTGCATTGACCACTTTATGCTGTTTCGGATACTGTTGCTCTAAACGCTTTTGTAATAAATGTACCCAACCTTGCTGGGGCTGGATACCATAACCTGCACTTAAACTATCACCTAAAATCATAATCGTCTTTGCTGAAACCCCAAGAGGTAATAGGCACAGACTGAGCAAAAAAAAGTAAGGCAATAGCCGAGTTTTCTGATTAAGATCTTTCATATAGGACACGTATGATTCAAAGCAGCAACGATTCGACCATCATGCCACAGGCTATTATTTCTGCCCAGAAATTGACACAAAAGATACAACTTTCACAAAAACAACTCACCATTTTTGAGGATCTTGATCTGGATATTCAGGCCGGAGAACAAGTGGCTATTACCGGTCGTTCCGGTTCCGGAAAATCCACATTACTGGGTATTCTGGCGACACTGGATCAGGCAAGTTCAGGTCAGCTTCTGGTCTGTGGCGAATCAGTGTCTAACTTGAATGAAGAACAACGTGCGCTGGTACGTTTAAGAAATATCGGATTTGTCTTTCAGTCTTTTCAGCTCTTACCGCACCTGACTGCACTTGAAAATGTAATGCTGCCACTGCGCCTGCAGCCCGGCTTTAAATATGCAGAAGCCGAGCACAAAGCCTTGGCTCTGTTGCATAAAGTGGGTCTGGATCGACAGGCACAGCAGACGCCCAAAGTACTGTCTGGCGGTGAACAACAGCGTGTGGCCATCGCCCGTGCACTGGTTAGTGAACCCAAAATCATTTTTGCCGATGAACCTACGGGCAATCTCGATGGTGAAACGGCCAGAGAAATTGAACAACTGCTGTTTCAACTAAACCGGGAACTGGGAACGACCTTGGTGCTGGTAACGCATGACCGAAAACTGGCACAGCAGTGTCAGCGGCATTTTGAACTGCTGAATGGCGAGCTGATTGAATATCCGAGTGGAGGATGAAATGAATCCATTATTTCGTCCTTTACTGACGCAAAGCTTTAAAACCACCGGGATTTATCTGCTGATTATTGCCTTAACGCTGGCAATTAGCGCGACCACTGCACTCAAGTTTAGTAACGAGCAGATCCAAAATGCAGTCGCCTTGCAGGCAGCAGAAATGCTGGCCGGTGATCTGGTGCTTTCAGATAATGAGCCTTTGCCGAAGCAGTGGCGTGATCAGGCCAAGCAGCTGGATTTAAAGCAGTCAGAGGTCACTTTCTTTAGCAGTATGGCCTATACCGATGCGCAGTTTGTCATGGTCAATGTCAAAGCCATTGATCAGGCTTTTCCTTTGCGTGGTGAACTGCGGGTGCAACCGGCAAAAAAATCGATTCAGTCTGGTGAAATCTGGCTCAGTCCACGAGCCATGGATTTGCTCAAAGTCAAACTGGGGGATCAGCTCAATATTGCCGATGCGGCGTTTAAAGTCACCGCCAAGATTGAACAGGACTCCAATCAGGAACTTGGATTTTCCGGATTTTCGCCGACCGTAATTATTTCCCAGGCAGATGTCGCACGAACCAATGCCATTCAGGTGGGGAGCCGGATTGAATATCGCCTACTTATGGCTGGCCGTCCGGATGATACCCAACAATATGAAGCCCTGTTCAAGCAGCAGGTCAAGTCAGCAAACGCCTCAGCTGAAACACCAACGGAAGTGCAAGGGCAGGAGTTTGAGGAGCAAAGCAGTCTCAGGTTACGCAATGCCAGTGAAGGCAATACCCGCTTGATGAAGCCAATCGCCAATCTGGACACTTTCCTGCAACTGGCCAATATTCTGACCATTCTATTATGTGGGATTGCCATTGCTTTAACCGCGCAGCGTTATGTGCAGCAGAATCAGGATCATATTGCCTTGATGCGTTGTATCGGTGCCACCAAGCAGCAGATTCTGTCGGCTTATCTGGCTTTACTTGGGATGGTGCTGTTAATTGCGATGCTAATTGGTACCGTGGTCGGGATCAGTCTGGGTTATGGACTGTTGCAATTGATGTTGCAGCTGATTCCAAATTTGCAGATTGAATTTTCAGCCCTGGCAATGTTGCTCGGACCATTGCCAGTCGCGATGCTGACCAGTGCCGTGGTGTTACTCGGCTTTGTCATGCCAAGCTTGTTGCAATTGCTGAATACCCCGCCAATTCGGGTGATCCGCCAGCAGGAAAAATCAGTGCAATCCATGCTGTGGATGCTGCTGACTGGAACGCTCAGCCTGATTATTTTTAGTGTGATTTTGACTGAAAACTTGCTGCTGACCGCCTGGGTGATTGGCGCGATTATTGTGTTATGTGCAGTGCTGTATCTGACGGTATGGGGGATGTTGAAACTGCTGCGGAATATGAAGTTGAATCTGTCAGCCTATGTACGCACACCTTCTCAGACTGCTTTGCAGATTACGGCTTTAGCCTTGGGCTTGAGCCTGATTACAGTATTGGCAGTCTTGCGTACTGATCTGCTGGATCGCTGGCAGCAACAGTTACCGGAAGGTACGCCGAACCAGTTTGTTTATGGTTTACCGCCTTTTGAGATGCCAGACCTGAAAGCCCAACTTGAGCAGAATGGCTGGAAAAGCACGCCACTGTATCCAAATGTCCGTGGGCGTCTGGTCGCCAAGAATGATCAGCCTTTTGCCGAGGAACTGGTGAAAAGCAGCAATACCTTAAGACGTGAACTGAATCTGACCCAGTCAAACCGCTATCCACAAGATAATGTGATTGTCAGTGGTGACGCGGTATTAAAACAAGTCGGCACCGTATCGGTCGAAGCCAATACTGCGGAAGAGCTAGGGATCAAGATCGGAGATAAACTCAGTTTCAGTCTGCCAGAAGGGATACTGGAAGCTAAAGTCGTTAATCTAAGAACCGTCGAATGGGAAAGTTTTAGCCCGAATTTCTTCTTTATCTTTGCACCGAATAGCATGGATGCCAATGCCGGCAGTTATCTGGGCAGTTTTTATGTCCCGGAAACAGATAAAGGCAAACTGGTCCCTGTGATCCAGCAATTTTCCAACACGGTCTTTATTGATGTCAGCCTGATTCTGGAAGAGATCAAACGCATTGTGAATGTGCTGGTGCAAATCGTGACGATTCTGGCGGTACTGGTCAGCATTTCCGGTTTTCTGGTGCTGATGGCCTGTCTGAACCTGTTGATGGATGAACGCAAACGTGAAGTGGCTTTGCTACGATCATTCGGTAGTTCCAAGCAGAAACTGAAAACCATGATGAGTCTGGAAATTGGTTTTATTGGGCTGTTTGCCGGAATAGTTTCCTGCCTGTTTGCCGAAGTGATCAGTGCGATTGCCAGTTATAAAATGGATTTAATGATTCAGCCGCATTGGGAAATCTGGATTATCCTGCCGATCTTTATGACCTCTTTATGTGCGCTGATTGGCCGTTATCGCCTGAGTTATCTGTCAGAGATTCCACCCTTACAAAGTTTGCGTGAGATGAATCAATAAGATTCATCTCCGTGATTTTTAAACTGGCTGAGAGTTAAAGTTTTAGTTGCTGTTGCATCATTTCCAGAATCTCTTGCCACAGTGGGCGAATGGGTTCGAGTAAGGCCAAGTTATGTTGATAAAGCAGCACACAAAGGCCGAACCCGACAATCAAGGCAATCAGATTGAACAGGTGGCTACGCTGCATTTTTTGCCCGATGTACCAGAGCAAGGTGAGAAAAGCCCCCATCAGCATGCCGCCAATATGTGCGGCATTGTTGATTCCACTGATCATAAAGCCCAGCGCGAGGTTTAGACCCATCACCATCACCAGGGTTTTTTTATCCAGAATAAAACGTTGCTGTGGCAGCATTGGCAATAAAGCCAGCACCGTGAGTGAAGCACCGAGTCCCATCACGGCACCAGATGCGCCGGCACTGACCGCAGGCAATAAATCGGGATTGGCCACACCGCCTTCGATCAGGCTATAGCTGTCCTGAATGTTCATATAGCCACTGAGCAGGCTGCCCATTAATCCGACACACACATACAGGCCAATAAAATACATCCGGCCAAACAGCTGTTCGGCAACACTACCAAAAATATACAAGGCCCACATATTCAACATCAGGTGAATCAGGCCAAAATGAAAAAACATGCTGCTAAACAAGCGCATGGGTTCCGCTAAATAGGTTAAAGGTGCATAATCGGCACCCCAGAGAATAGCGTCTCGGGTACTCGGCTGGCTAACATCCATGCCATGCATGGCTTGCCAGCCAAATAATCCAACATTGATCCCGATTAAAATGGCGGTGATCCACCAGAGATGCATTTCAAGTTTGCGATGTTCGACAGGGGGAGAGTATTCAGACATGCTATTTTTTTGCTGTGATTGTATATTTCGAATAAGCTTAACACGAAAAATTAAATTTTCAGGAGTAACGCACTGACATGAAAGCCTTTCTGATCCGCACGATGCTCGTCATCGTCAGTGTGATTCTGCTGGTTCAATTGTGGATCTTTGCCAGTCTGGCCTGGTGGCGAACCAATCCGGTGAACACCACCATGATGATGCGGATTGATTACTGGACAGAACCTTCCAAAGCGATTCAGCATCAGTGGCGTCCCTATGACGAAATCAGCCTGAATCTGAAACGTGCCATCGTCACTGCGGAAGATGGAAAATTTATTCATCACCATGGTTTTGACTGGGACGGAATTCAAACTGCGCTGAATAAAAACAGAAATCAGGGCCGTGTAGTGGCCGGTGGTTCGACAATCTCCCAGCAATTGGCGAAAAACCTGTTCCTCGTCAACAAGCGTTCCTTTGTGCGTAAAGGTCAGGAAGCAGTCGCGACCTGGATGATGGAACGCATGTGGTCGAAAGAACGAATTCTGGAAGTCTATTTAAACTCGATCGAGTTCGGGGATAATATCTACGGCGTTGAAGCAGCGGCCAAACATTATTTCGGTAAAACCGCACAAAGCCTGACCCGCGATCAAGCCATCTTTCTGGCTGCCATTTTGACCAATCCGAAATATTTCCAGGATCATCGCAATTCCTCTGCATTAAATGCTCGTAAGCGGATGATTCAGCGCTATATGCGTTATGCAGAATTACCTTAATTGATGATTTGAAGAGAAAGCCCAATTATTTGGGCTTTTTTTATGAAATTGTCATCAATTTGAAGCATACTTGGAGGGATAAGCACAATTTTAAATCCGCATAGGTTTGATATGAATACGGCAGCCAGCACAACTTCAGCACAGCCCGAATATACATATAATGATCGTTATATTAATCGCGAACTGTCTATCCTAGACTTCCATTTACGTGTCCTGGAACAGGCTGTCGATCCTTTACATCCATTGCTCGAACGCATGAATTTCCTGTTGATTTTCTCGCGTAATCTGGACGAGTTTTTTGAAATCCGGGTCGCAGGAATGATGGAACAGCTGGATCTGGATAATGAAAGTCGGAGTCCGGATGGCTTGACTCCAAAGCAGGTTTTAGAACAGATTTCTAAAACAGCACATGCCGCCATTGAACGCCAGTACCGTATTTTAAATGAAGAAATTTTGCCAAAACTGCGTGAGGAAGATATTTGCTTCTTGCGCCGTGGTGAGCTGACTCCGGCACAATCTGCCTGGATTAAAAAATATTTTCAGGAGCAGGTAGCTCCTGTCCTCACGCCGATCAGCCTGGACCCAGCGCATCCATTCCCGCGTCTGGTGAATAAATCACTGAACTTTATTGTGACGTTGGAAGGCAAAGATGCCTTTGGCCGTCAGATTGATCTGGCTGTGGTACCTGCACCGCGTTCACTGCCACGTGTGGTACGTTTACCAGATGAACTGACCGATGGAAAAGAACATCATGTGATGCTGTCGGCGATTATTCATGAGCATGTGTCTGATCTGTTCCCAGGGATGACAGCGACTGGGTGTTATCAGTTCCGTGTTACCCGGAATGCCGATTTGGCCTTGAATGAAGATGTCGAAGATCTGGCCAAGGCGCTCAAAGGCGAGCTTAGCTCACGCCGTTTTGGTCGTGCGGTACGTCTGGAAGTGACAGAAAATTGTCCGCAGCATATTTATGAATATCTGCTGAATGAATTTGATCTGGACGACGAGCAGCTTTATAAAGTCGCCGGCCCGGTCAATCTGGCACGTTTGCTGTCTAATTTTAAACGTCCGCATTTACGTTATGACTCGCATACTCCCATCATTCCTAAAGTACTAAAAAAATCTGAAAATATTTTTAGTGCGATGCAGAAACAGGATATTTTGCTGCATCATCCCTTTGAATCTTTTGCCCCGGTCATTTCATTATTACGTGAAGCGGCACGCGATCCGCAAGTACTGGCGATCAAGCAAACCTTGTACCGTAGTGGGCCAGATTCTGAAATTGTGCAAGTGTTGGCAGAGGCTGCCCGCAATGGCAAGGAAGTGACCGCAGTCATTGAACTGCGTGCACGTTTTGATGAAGAATCCAATATTGCGGTGGCCAATGTCCTGCAAGAAGCGGGTGCAGTCGTGGTCTACGGCATTGTCGGTTACAAGACTCACGCCAAGATGATTCTGGTGGTGCGCCGGGAAAATAACAAACTGGTGCGCTATGTGCATCTGGGTACCGGTAACTATCATGCCGGCAATGCGCGAATCTATACCGATTATGGTCTGTTAACGACGGATAAAGATTTGTGTGAAGATGTGCATCGTATTTTCCAGGAATTGACCGGTATGGGGAAAATGGCCAAGCTGAAAAAGCTGCTACATGCGCCATTTACCTTGCATGCCCAGTTACTTAACTATATCGATAATGAAATTGCCTATGCTCAAGCAGGGAAACCGGCGCAGATTATTGTCAAAGTCAATGCACTGACCGAAATGCAATTGATTAACAAACTCTATGAGGCTTCTCAGGCCGGGGTACAGATTGACCTGATTATCCGCTCAATTTGCAGTTTGCGTCCGGGGTTGCCGGGTCTGTCGGAAAATATCCGGGTGCGTTCAATTGTCGGGCGTTTCCTGGAACATACCCGCGTGTATTATTTCAGCAATAATGGCAATTCACGTATTTACTGTTCAAGTGCAGACTGGATGGATCGCAACCTGTTTAATCGGGTCGAGGCCTGTTTCCCGGTCGAAGATGAAGCCTTGAAAAAACGCATCTATCAACAAGGTCTGTTGAATTACTTGAAAGACAATCAGCAATCCTGGTTATTGCAAGGTGATGGTACTTGGCTGCGGGCACAGCCCAAAGAAGGTGAAAAACCGCATAATGCACAACGTATTCTGTTAGAGCTGTTTAAATAAGTTTAAGTATTTAAAGAGGCTGAATATTCAGCCTCTTTTTTATTTCGAACATACAATTGAACTGTTCAAGCTGAGTCTGAACAGTTTTCGATAGATGTATTTGACCCGGCTATATATCTGATAGTTCTTCATCTGGAGCTGATCTTGTCGTTCGGTTTGCGATTGATGTTGACTCAATACTTTTAATAACTGCAATTCAGCGAAGTTGAGACAGGTTTTGGCAATGGGCTGGTGCAGGATATAGTCTGCCAATTCAGTATTGACGTAAGCTCCACCGCGCAAGACAGTTTTCAGACTTTCAGCAAACTCGGAAAATGAATTCTGATGCTGCATATAGCTATCTGCTCCGGACAATAAAGCAGAATAGATCAGTGCTGTGGAATGAGTATTGAATATGGCAATAACAGGTGTATCTGGGCTTTGCTGTTTCAGCTGATGAATCAAACTGATCTCTGAAGTTGTTGCTGCATGATAAAGAATCAGGTTGGGTAGATGTTCAGTAATCATGGATTGTGCAGACAGCATATTGTCCGCATACAGCAGCATATCTGGCTGATAGCCCAGTTGCAGCAGCACGGTCTGGATTTTTGACAGGTCGAGTCCAGTCGGTGAACGAATCACTAAAACTGGTGCAGGCAAGAGGCTAGCCAATAAAACACGATCCTGTAGATGCTGATAGAGAGCTATACTGTGAATCAGGCAAATGCAAATGCCTATCCCAAAGAATAGGGATTTAGCTGAAATGTAGAGATTTTAAGTTTCTAGGCGGACTGAATGTATTCAATTCAAGATATAAAAAAGGAGCAACATGTGCTCCCTTTTTATTCGGTGAAAATCAAGCAGCGTTGTGCTGAGTGATTTTCTGGAAAATCTGTAATAACACATCAAACTCGCTTTGCAGCGGCGTGCTTTTACGGGTCACCAATGCCAGGGTACGACTTGGGGCTGAATCGATCGCTTTTACCTGAATCTCAGGATTGCCTTTAATCATATTGGTATGGATCGCAATTTCAGGCAGCAGGGTAAAGCCCAGATTTGCAGACACCATTTCGATTAAAGTCGGCAGTGAGCTGGCTTTTAAACGGTGATCATTTTTACGCTCACCAATCGGGCAGGCACTCAAGGCATGATCACGCAGGCAATGACCTTCTTCAAGTAACATCAGACGAGACAGATCCAGATCTTCTAAAGAGTTTGCTTGTGCAGCATGCTGATCAGATTTTTGGTAAACCAGATACAGATTCTCTTTGGCAATTTCAGCAACTTTCAGACCACGGGTGTCGAAAGGCAATGCCAAAGCCACCATATCCAGGTTGCCATGTTCCAGCTTTTCTACAATCTTTTCACTTTGTGCTTCATGCAGATGCAACTGGATTTTTGGTAATTGCTTATGTACTTCATCCAGCAGTTGGGACAATAGGAAAGGTGCAATTGTTGGAATGACGCCGAGATGTAGATCACCGGTTAAAGGTTCACTCATCTCACGACTTAGACGCATTAGGTCCTGAGCATCGGCCAGTAGAACACGTGCGCGTGCAACCACTTGTTCACCAAGAGGCGTTAAACGAACATTCTGGCGGTCGCGTTCAACAAGTACGCCACCGAGTAAACGCTCCAGTTCCATGATGCCGCCAGACAAGGTTGACTGGGTGACAAACGAACGACGAGCAGCTTCTGTAAAATGTAGCGTCTCTGACAGTGTTACGAGGTATGACAGCTGTCTTAAAGATGGTAATGCAGCCATAGTGTCCTAATGTTTATGATTTAAAATGATCAGCAAATAATTCGCTAAGATATGGAATAAAATGCGGTGGGATATCATGCCCCATTCCATCAATTAATTCAAATTTAGCCCCTGAGATTGCTTTCGCAACGGCCTTGCCATGGCTAGGAGGCAGCAATCGATCTCGAGAACCATGGACCACCAGGGTTTCTTGTTTGATTTGCTTGTCCAGTTGCAGCAATGAGCCTGTACATAATATTGCTAAAAACTGTTGAAGTACACCAGCAGGATAGTAACTTCGCTTATATAATTTACGGGCGGTCTGCACCGCTTCCAGATGATTGACATAACCTGGCGAGCCGATGATCTTAAACAGTTTCAAACTATGATCAACAATGCCATCTTCATCTGTTGAAGCAGGTTTGTCAATCAAACTAAAGAGTTGCTTCGGGAAGGGCGGTGGCAACATCGGCTGGTTATTGCTGGTAAACAGTAAGCCCAGTTTTTTGACTTTGTCCGGATAACGCGCGGCCAGAATCTGGGCAATCATACCGCCCATGGAGGCGCCCAGTACATAGACCTGTTCCAGCTGCATTTTTTCAATCAGCAGACTGACATCTTCGGCCATATCATACAGATCATAAGGTGCACCCTGATTCCCCAGACCCAGCGCAAAACGGCTCATCATTTTCAGGGTATTCAGGCGTGGGCCTTTGTGATGGACTTTTGAAGACAGGCCAATATCACGATTATCAAAACGGATAATGTGATAACCATTGTCAATCAGTGACTTGCAGAAAAAGTCAGGCCAGTACAGCATTTGTCCACCTAGCCCCATAATCAGCAAAATGGTGGGATGTTGCGGATTTCCGCCAACCTCGACATGTAGCTGGATCCCATTGCCAAGATCGACCTTGGTTTCATGCATGAACGAGGTGTAGGGGGAAAGATTAAACTGTGCTGCGCTGTACATGATCGCTGTCCTAATTAAAGGATATTTCGTTTAAAAAATATCCTTTGTATTAAACCTCTAAACTGCTGCAGGAATCAAGTCAGGAACCTGCTTGGTCAAGGTCAGACGCTGTTTGGCTGCAGTGGCGCCCAAAAGCACAAATCCGCGTAAGGTGCCGTTCGTATCGAACGCTTTGGCCAGCATGCCATCGTCGAACTCTTCAGTTTCCCAAGTGACATCCACATCAACTGGAGCAGGCAGAACAGTTAAAGGGGCAGCAGGCGTTTTGACTGCCACCGGCATTGCCGGATAATGCACGGCAGTATGTTCGCCATTTAAGGTTTTTGCCAAAGCGCGGGCTTGTTGCATGATCGGCATGACATAAGGCAATAAGGTGCCATTGACCTCGGCACAGTCACCTACCGCATAGATATCGGCCTGGTTGGTTTCCAGTTGCGCGGTGGTTAACACTCCGCGACTGGTGTGTACGTCTGCCTGTTTCGCCAAAGAAATATTCGGCTGTAAGCCCACCGCAGATAACACCACATCCGCAACCAAAGACTGGCCATTGGCCAGCGTGACCAGATAATCACCATTGTCCGCACGAGAGACTTTTTCGACTGTTGTGCCCAGGACAAAATGAATGCCGGTTTCTTCAAGATTCTTCTGGAATGCAGTAGCAACATGTTCTGGCAATAAACGGCCAAGCGGCTGCGGCGCCAAATCAATGACTGTGACCTGATGATCGGTATTTTGCAGGTCATTGGCAAATTCACAGCCAATCAGGCCTGCACCTAAAATCACCACACGTTTGTCTTCACTTGCTGCCAGATTGTTACGGAAAGCTTTATAGTCACTTAAATTGTTGACGACATGAATGTCATCGCTGGCATCACCGGCGATCGCCAGACGTACCGGATTGGCACCAATGGCTAATACCAGTTTGCTATAATGTTGTGTACTTTCCTGACCATCTTTTTCCAGAACCAGTTGATGATCTTCCGGATGAATGGCTTTGACCCAGGTATGCTGTTCAATACGCATATTCAGCTGTGCTGACATTTTAGTGGCATCGCCCAATGGAATTTGTTCAGGTGATTTATTGCCGGCCAGAGCGTTGGAAAGCGTCGGTTTGGCATAATTGACCGCATCATCCGCACAGATCATCAGCAATTCATGTTCTGGATTGAGTTTACGAAATTCACGTGCTACGGCATAACCCGCCATACCTGAACCAATAATGACGATAGGATGCATAGTTGTTTCCATATGGTAGAGCTCCATGCTGTATAAATGATTGAAAGGCATAAAAAAAGACCATATGGATATGGCCTTTAACTGGACGTGATTAGACTTCGATCATTTCGAAATCAATTTTAGACACGCCGCAATCTGGACAGGTCCAGTCATCTGGGATATCTTCCCATTTGGTGCCTGCCACGATCCCGTCTTGAGGCCAACCTTCTGCCTCGTCATAAATCCATCCACATACGATGCATTGAAACTTTCTCATGTAACTCTCCAAAACTGAGCAACTGTAGGCGTCAGCTTAAAATCCATAAAAGGCAAGACTCTAAAAGAATATGACTTTTTAACAGTGAACATATTTGGCTAAATTTTTACGCAGTTCTATTCAGAAAGTAAAGTGAATAAAAGCCTAATCAGCGAAATTAGCAGCAGAATAGACGACACATTCCTCATTTATCTAAAAATCACGCCAATCAGCTTTTCTGGCGTAGGCGGTTAAAGAATAAAAAGCTGACAATGGCAAAAATGAGCGTTTATCTTGTGGGATAGACCAAAGTCGAGCAGTTAAAACTTGAGTTTTTAGGTAATTTAAAATTAGTGAAGTCTGGATTAAATTTTTTTAAAATAAATCAATATAATAAAATCAATATCTTATAATTAAATTCCGAGTTTTTATTAGGCAGCTTGGCTTGTCCGTTCTATTCAAATAGGTTTAAAATTCCCATATTCCTTTTCTTTTTTTAAGATCTCCCATGAGCAATTTGTCTACTTCTTTGTGGTCTCACATTCGTACGGTCCAAGATTTTCCAAAACCAGGAATTTGCTTCTTTGATTTGACCCCACTTTTCATGGGCAATATTGGTCCATTGACTGACGCTTTGATTGCCAGCATTCCTGCTGACAAACTGGCAGAAGTAGAAAGCTTTATTGCGGTTGAAGCGCGTGGTTTTGTGTTGGCAAGCTTGTTGGCACAACGTACAGGCAAAGGTTTATTGTTGGTGCGTAAAGCAGGTAAATTGCCGCCTCCAGTGGTCGGTGTGGGTTATAGCCTGGAATATGGTATAGATCGTTTAGAAATGTCTGCGGAAGTTCAGTCCCAGAAAGTAATTATTGTGGATGATGTTCTGGCAAGTGGCGGAACCTTAAAAGCAGTGAATGAACTGGCTCAAAAATGTCAACATGAAGTACTTGGTGCAAGTATCTTCCTTGATCTTCCTGACCTGCATGCTGAATTAGGCCTGGATATCTGGTCAGTATTGGATGACAAATCTCAGCCTGAAGCGGCAGTTGCTTAAGTCATAATTTTTTGTAAAAAAAGCCCCGAAATTGTGGGGCTTTTTTATTGCCTGATAAAATGATCTTCGATTTCCTGAATCAGCGTATTAATTTGCTCAGGATGTTCCAGACGATGATGGCCGCCATCAACTGCCTGAATTTGCATATAGTCTTCAAGTTGTGTCTGAACCGCATGCATATCCAGAATTTCATCGCCCAGTTCAAGATAGGCAAATTGAGGAATGTCATGCTGTAAATCGTGATGCCCAATCGGCGGATAATCATCGCGGAAGTTAGGCTGCAAAATGGGATTGGCCACTACACAGGGAATTTGATACGCCTGTGACATTTTCAGTGCCCAATAACCGCCAAGACTGTGGCCGACCAGAATATCTGGTTTGATGGTTTCAATCATCTCATGATAAAACTCGGCGACCGAACTATAGCTCAGATTTCGGTAATCGACATCGATACAGTACTTGTGTACCACATCAATGGCATGGAACTTGGTGGATTCTCTGGAGGAATCTAAGCCATGTATAAACAAAATCTTAGACATAGTACATTACTCATTTTTATGGGATATGCCATATTGGTTATTTGTTGATTGGCACATCATCTTGAAGCTGAGTGTCATTGTAGAACGTCTGGGTATACAAGGCAGTTAGCTATTGGTCTAAGCCGGAGTTTTGCAGTGCAATGAATTTATATAAGACTTGTCTGGTTTAGACTTTAATCCCAACTGGGAGCAGCTAGGTGCTGCAAAAGGTTGAAGAAAGGCAATTTAAAAGAGTGACAGACGAGCAGAACCGAATGGTGTAAATAGCAAGATAGTGGATTTTTCCAAAGAAAAGCCGGTTCCTGAGAGTGTTTACGCTACGATTTGAGAAGGATTTCTGCTATTCTATGCAACTTATATTTTTTAACTAATCTTATTCGAGGCAGAGATGACGCAAACTAACGCTCAATCGACTTCTGAACAAATCATTTCCGAAAACGATTTAATTGCACAGCGTCATGCCAAGTTAAAGCAAATCGAAGCTCAGGCAAAAGAAACAGGTAAGAGCCCATGGCCGAATACCTTTAAGCGTGAGCATTATGCCCAAGATTTACAAGACCAGTTCGCTGATAAATCTAAAGAAGAAATTGAAGCAGGCGAAAAGGTCTACGTCAAAGTTGCCGGTCGTGTGATGTTGAACCGCGGTTCATTTATCGTGATCCAAGACATGACAGGTCGTATCCAGCTTTATGTGGCGCGTAAAGAACTCGCTGCAGATGTACTGGCCACTATTAAAGGTCTGGACCTTGGCGATATCATTGCAGTTGAAGGTTATATCGGCCGTTCGGGTAAAGGCGACCTGTATGTACATATCGAACATTTTGAATTACTGACCAAATCATTACGTCCACTTCCAGACAAGTTTCATGGTCTGAACGATACTGAAGTAAAGTATCGTAAACGTTATCTTGATCTGATCGTTAACGAAGAAACGCGTAAAACTTTTGAGATTCGTGCCAAAGTTGTGGCGGGTATCCGTGCCTTCCTGACTGAAAAGCGCTATATGGAAGTTGAAACGCCAATGATGCATGTGATTCCAGGTGGGGCATCTGCACGTCCTTTTGAAACACATCACAATGCATTGGATATGTCATTATTCCTGCGTATTGCGCCAGAGCTTTACTTAAAACGTTTGGTAGTCGGCGGTTTTGAACGTGTGTTTGAAATTAACCGTAACTTCCGTAACGAAGGTGTTTCTACGCGTCATAACCCTGAATTCACTATGATCGAATTCTATCAGGCTTATGCAGATTACAAAGATTTGATGGAATTGACCGAACAGATGCTAGAGCGTCTGGCGATTGATATCTTGGGTACGACTGATGTGCCTTATGGCGATGAAGTGTATAGCTTCAAAGGGCCATTCAAGAAAATTTCAATGTTCGATGCGATTCTGGAAAATAACCCGCAATTTACTCCTGACAATGTCAATGACCGTGAGTTCCTGGCAAAATTCCTTCAGGAAGAATTGAAAGAGCAAGTGAAATCAGGTTTTGGTCTGGGCAAACTGCAAACCATGGTATTTGAAGAAACTGTAGAAACCAAATTGCGTCAGCCGACGTTCATTACTGAATATCCAGCGGAAACCTCTCCATTGGCGCGCCGTAATGATCATAATCCGCACATTACTGACCGTTTTGAATTCTTCATTGGTGGTCGTGAATTGGCCAATGGCTTCTCGGAATTGAATGATCCAATTGATCAGGCTGAACGTTTCCAGGCACAGGTTGCTGAAAAAGATGCCGGTGATGACGAAGCTATGCACTACGATGCAGACTTTGTAGAAGCATTGGAATACGGTCTTCCTCCAACTGCAGGTGAGGGTATTGGTATTGACCGTCTGGTGATGATCTTTGCCAATGCAGCAAGTATCCGCGATGTAATCTTGTTCCCGCATATGCGTCATAAAAATGCTTAAATGCTGAATACAAAAAACCCGCTCTGGCGGGTTTTTTTATGCTTGAAATAAAATATACTCAAAACTTCAAGACAAAAAAAACGCAATGATTGGGGTTGTCATTGCGTAGAAAAAGGAACGTTTTTTCAAACTACTTCAAAATTAACTGTGGAGAGAGTTAAATCTGATTCCTTACTGAATATGGTTATAATAGGACGCATTCTCATATGACTCATCAGTATTCATGTTAATACATGTTAAATAAGGTTAAAACTATGAAGATTATGTGGGGATATTTGCATCATTTTTGCGTAATTTTAGCTTAAATAAAAAAGCCCTTCATCAGAAGAGCTTTTAAGAGCAATTTTTTTCTGATTAAAAATGGAATACGCCGAGGCCAGATTTGACTTCATCCAGGGTTGCCTGGGTAATATCGCGACATTTATCCGTACCGGTTTTCAGAATATCCATGATGTAATCCGGATCTTTAGCCAGTTCGATACGACGCTCACGAATCGGACCGATCAATTCTTTTAAAATGCTTTCCAGACGTTTTTTCACTGTACCATCGCCTAAACCACCACGACGATAATGGGCTTTGAGTTCTTCCAGCTCTTCTTTATTTGGGTCAAAAGCATCTAGATAAGTAAATACCACGTTGCCTTCGACCTGACCTGGATCTTCAATACGCAGGTGATTCGGGTCGGTATACATCGCGTTGACAGCTTTCTTGATATCTTTATCTGTCGCATCCAGAACAATGGTATTGCCCAAGGATTTCGACATTTTCGCTTTACCATCAAAACCAGGTAGGCGACCAACATTGGAAAGAAGAGCCTTACATTCTGGTAGCAGGTCATGACCAATTTGACGGTTCAGGCGACGCACGATTTCGTTGGTCTGTTCGATCATTGGAATCTGATCTTCACCCACAGGAACCACAGTGGCCTTGAATGCCGTAATGTCAGCAGCTTGAGCCACCGGGTAGCACAAGAAACCGGCTGGAATATCACGTTCAAAACCACGCATCTGGATTTCAGATTTAATAGTTGGGTTACGCTCAAGACGTGAAACCGTCACGAAATTGAGGTAAAGCATGGTCAGTTCATTTAGTGCAGGTAAACATGACTGAACACAAATGGTGGTTTTGGTTGGATCAATACCCACAGCCAGATAATCCGTTGCCACTTCAATAATGTTACGGCGTACCTTTTCAAAATTGTCCGCATTATCGGTCAATGCCTGAGCATCAGCGAGTAACAAGTGTTGATGGTGAGAATCTTGCAGACCTACACGAGAGCGTAATGAACCCACAAAGTGGCCGAGGTGGAGTTGTCCGGTAGGACGGTCGCCCGTCAAGATCACTGGACGATTATCTTGATTACTCATTATCTATTCCAAAGGGTAGTCAGTACTACAGCTGTATTTTAACGAATGGCAACATTGTACGGCATTCTGTTTTTGATTGTCAGCCAGAAAAAAAGCTGTCGTAAAAAAATCTTATAAATTAAACAAGTGAATACAATATTTTTAAGAATTTTGATTAAACTATCTGGAAAGAAGATAAGGATAATAAGTATGGCGAGCAGTTTATTACTATTATTAGATGATATTGCTACTGTTCTGGATGATGTCGCTGTCATGAGCAAAATGGCAGCAAAAAAAACAGCAGGCGTCCTTGGTGATGATCTGGCTTTAAATGCGCAGCAAGTGACAGGTGTGCGGGCTGATCGTGAATTACCGGTGGTCTGGAAAGTTGCCAAAGGTTCTTTTGTTAATAAACTGATTTTGGTGCCGCTGGCATTATTAATCAGCTTTATTGCAGGCTGGCTGATTAATCCCTTGTTGGTGCTGGGTGGTTTGTTCCTATGTTATGAAGGCGTGGAAAAAATTATTCATACCTTGCATACACCGAAGGCCAAGGACGCGGAACAGGCGCGTGAGCAATTGATTCATACAGAAATGGATTTGCACCAGTTTGAAAATGAAAAAGTCAAAGGTGCTATTCGCACTGACTTTATCCTGTCTGCTGAAATTATCGTGATTACTTTGGGAACGGTCGCCGCAGCCTCGATGCTGACCAAAGTGACTGTTTTAAGCCTGATCGCGGTGGTGATGACCATTGGTGTTTATGGTTTTGTTGCGCTGATTGTCAAACTGGATGATATCGGTCTGCATCTGACTGAACAGCAGTCCGATTTTAAACAAAAAATAGGACGTGGCTTGTTGGCATTTGCTCCGGTTCTGATGAAAATTCTCTCCATTGTTGGGACCGCTGCGATGTTTCTGGTGGGCGGTGGAATTATTAACCATGCAATTCCTTTTATTCATCACTTTACTGAAGACAGTGTTGCTTATGTGCAGGATATTCCCAGCATTGGCAACATTGTCGGTGCCGTAACACCGACCTTGATTAATTTCGCAGTAGGAATTTTAGCGGGTCTGCTGGTCATGTTGGTCATCAGCCTGATTAAGAAAATCTGGCCTAAATCATCAAAAGCTTAAGGTGTGGAAATATCTGGATATTAAGCAGATTAAGAAAAGGAAAAGACTATGCGTTGGAAAGGTCGTCGTGTCAGTAGCAATGTAGAAGACCGTCGTGGTGGTGGTGCCAAAGCTGGCGGAATCAGTATTGTTGGATTGATTGTGGCCTTTGTGGCCTGGAAGTTTTTCGGTGTCGATCCACAACAGGCTTATCAAACCACCAAGCAGGTCACTCAGGGGGTATCGGGTGCGGCAGAAACACGTGGCCTGGAAAATCCCACGCCAGAACAGCAGGAGTCGATTGATTTTGTTGGAACTGTATTGGCAGATACTGAAGATACCTGGAATCAGGTGTTTCAGCAGCAGTTAAATCAGCAGTATGTCCCACCGAAACTGGTGTTGTTTAACGGCATCGTGAATTCTGGTTGTGGTACTGCTCAGGCAGCGATGGGGCCTTTCTACTGCCCGACAGACCAGAAAGTGTATATCGATACTGCATTCTTTAAAGATATGCGTACCCAAATGGGCATTACCGGAGAACAGAATGCCACCGAACTTTCCCGCAATGATCAGGCGGGGGATTTTGCGCTGGCCTATGTCGTGGCCCATGAAGTGGGGCATCATATCCAGACGATTTTAGGTATTTCTTCTCAAGTACAGCAAGCACGTCAGCAAGCAAGCGAAGTGCAAAGTAATCAGCTTTCAGTGCGTCAAGAATTGCAGGCAGACTGTCTGGCCGGCGTTTGGGCTTACCATAATCATGAACGTACCCAATTTCTGGAACAGGGTGATGTGCAGGAAGCGATGGATGCCGCCCATAAAATTGGCGATGATTATTTACAGAAACGTGCTCGCGGGCAGGTGGTGCCGGACAGCTTTACCCATGGCAGCAGCGCGCAGCGGGTACAATGGTTTAACACCGGCTTGAAATCCGGTCAAGTTGCGAATTGTGATACCTTTAATCAAAATATTTAAATGACTTCGATAAAAAAAGGAGCAGATGCTCCTTTTTTTATTTATGCAGAAAACGCCGGAAGTTTCTTAATATCTTGATACTGACAAATAATGCAGCCAAAGCAAACAGTGCAATTGCAAAGACTGTATATTTGAGGTTGCTGATGTCATTCTGATAAAACTGCTGAATTTCTTGTTTGTTATATTCTAAAGCAGTTGCTTTGCCGGTTCGGCTATCTCTGAACTGGATTTTTTCAATATAGAACAGATTTCCCGCTTTGATTAAGTCAACAGTCTGGATTTGACGGGTATGCGATTGATTGTCTTCATCGCTACATAAAGCGCTGTAATGTTCACAGTTGATTTTGGCCACATAACCATTTCCTGCAATCAGAATAAAAATTGCATTGTCTGGTCGCTGGTTATTGGACACCAATACATACTGTTCGCCGGCTGTACTTTTTAAGGGAATGCTGGTGGCTTGCTGATAATGCTGTTCTGCTTGCAGAATTTCCTGAATTTTAGCAAAGCAGGTAAAACATAAGGACAACGTGATCAGAAAAATCACGCTGGCAAAACAGAGACGAAAAATGGTTTTGACAGTTTGATGCATGGGAGAAAAATTCAAAATAGAATGATGGGAAAGCAAAAGCCGAGTGCTGATCTGTATGTTAAATCATCATTCGAAAATACTGAAAAGAAACTTAACTCAATTCGATAAAAAAGCGGACTAAACTTGTTTTGCCAGAATACCTTGCTATTTAAATCTCTATTTTAACAACGCCTCTCGGCGCATAGTGCTCCATATCGCCCGATTTTAGGAAACCGAATGGGAAATTTCTTTTTTCTTCAGCTACTCACGGTGGTCTTTGCTCTGTCTATTGCCACGACCATGTTTAATAAGCGCGTTTTAGGCTTTCCGCAAGCGATCGGTGTCCCTATTGTCTCTGCAATCTTTGTTTTCATTTTGCAGTGGGGCGCCAGTTTACTGCATGGTAATCCATTCTTTAGCATCAATATTGACAATATCGAGCAGGCTGTTCGTCACATCGATTTCTATGACTTTCTGATCAATGGGGTGATCTGTTTTATCCTGACTTCATCTGCGCTGAAGTTTAAGGTTTCAGATTTGCGTAATCACTGGCGGCCGATCAGTATTCTGGCTGGTCTGGCTTTGGTGTTCTGTGCAGTGTTCTTTGGCGTGGTGTTGTATGGTTATCAGTTCCTGATTGGTAAGCATGTTGACTTGCTGGTTTTGCTATTGCTAGGGGCGGCCTTGGGCGCCACAGATCCGATCGGCATTAAAGGGGTATTGAGTTCGGTTCGTGCACCGCATCATTTGATTGTCAAGCTTGAAGGCGAATCACTGTTTAATGATGCAATGTGTATTGCCTTATTTATGACCTTGCTCAATGTTCTGCAAGGTGAAAACTTTACGGTACTGGCAGTGCTGCAAACCTTGCTTTATGAAATTGTCGTGGCGGTGCTGATTGGTCTCGGATTTGGTTTTGCGATCTTGCGGATTTTGCGCGGTAAGCATGAAATGGAATCTCTGATTTTGACCACGGCCTTGCTGGCTTGTGGTTCCTATCTGGTGGCTTTGCTGGCACATGCTTCCGCGCCAATTGCCTGTGTGATTGGTGGTTTGATTGTTGGCAATAAATGGAAAGAAATCCTGGCAGATGCTGAAATTGGTGACGTTAATCATTTCTGGCATACGGTTGAGGGAATTATCAATTCATTCCTGTTTACCCTGATTGGTCTAGAATTGTTTATTCTGGACTTGAGTACTAGTCTGGTTCTGGGCGGAATGGTGGCTTTTGTGATTCTACATCTGGCCCGTTTTGCAGCCAACTATCTGGCCTTTGCCATGTTCCCAAAAGTCAGCAAGAAAAGCTATAACGGCAGTTTGACCATCCTGTCTTGGGGCGGAGTACGGGGCGGGATTTCTTTGGCCTTAATTCTGGCGGTCGCCAATGTTCCTCAGCTGGAAGCCTATAGCAGTATTCTGGTGGGCTATACCTTTATTGTAGTGCTATTGTCCGGTGTGGTATGTGGCTTGGGCCTGCCTGCGGTGATGAATGCGTTTTATTATAATCCCAATGAAGAGACGCAGGGCTTTAAAGGCTGGTATCAACGCATGTGTCATAAAATGAATCGTAAGGGTTTTCGCTATATTGTTGGAGAAGATGCCAAAGGAAATGAGACTATTACTATCTTTCAGCCAGAAATTCTGATTGATCAGAAAGATGCAGATGGCGTTGCCACGGTGCATCATCCAGATAAAGTTCAGGAAGTAAAAAGACTGGAAAATCCGGATAATTTCTAAAGATAAAACTTAGAAGATCAAGAGACTGTTAGATTGGTTTTTATAGTGAGATGAGAGCTTGAATCAGCGTATTTCATCAGGCTTAATCACTCTCCTATAGCTTTTTTACTGGGGGTGGATTGTGATTTTTGATTTAAATAAGCTATTAATGAGATGAAAATGACCCAGACAAGTTCAGCCAGTCAGGAAATGGTAGAAATGATTTTGGCTGTGGTCAATCAGATTCCATATGCCAAAGTCGCCACCTACGGACAGATTGCCAGGCTGGCAGGTTTACCCAAACATGCGCGATTGGTCGGACGGGTATTAAGTCATCTAGATTCGGACACTAATATTCCCTGGTATCGGGTGATCAATGCCCAGGCGAAAATCAGTGTGAAGCAACTAGACGAATATGGCCAGAATATCCAGCAGCAAAAACTTATGCAGGAAGGAATTTGTTTTAGAGGTGATCGAGTGGATTTAAAACGCTATCAATGGGATGGTCGAGTAGAGATATAAAAATCCCCACTTGGTGAAAAGTGGGGATTTTAAAGATGATTTAGTTGCGAATCACCATTACTGGAATATCCGCTTGGCCGAGAATGCTTTGCGCTACGCTGCCAAGGAACAGTTTTTTGAAGCCAGTACGGCCATGAGAACCAATCACGATCAGGTCAGAATTTAAATCTTTAGCTGCTTTGACAATCTCGCTATAAATTACCTGACCCTCAAGGAGCTGTGTATCCACTTCAACACCGGCACCAGAGAATTTTGCTTTGGCTTCATCCAGCGTTTTCAGGATGGAAGTGCGGGCACGTTCAATCAGGTCATTGGTTTGTGCCGCAGAGATATATTCTGCAGCGATATAAGGGTCCAGCGCTAGCACTTGAACCACTGTGACTTTACTGTTAAATGCTTTGGCAATTTCTACAGCTTTATCTACTGCAGCATACGATGTTTCTGAACCGTCAACAGGTACTAAAATATGT
Organism: Acinetobacter lwoffii; assembly: GCF_024129355.1. GTDB lineage: Bacteria > Pseudomonadota > Gammaproteobacteria > Pseudomonadales > Moraxellaceae > Acinetobacter > Acinetobacter lwoffii_I. Next base: position 49,195 of record NZ_JAMXXP010000001.1, read on the forward strand.
TCAAAAGGCATTAGAATTCTCCTAAGGGGAATTTAGAGTTATAAAATTATGACGCGTTAAACCGGGTACGAATAGTTGTTTATACTTTGATCATAGCCTGTATTGTATAAAAATAAAACCAAGTAAATACATAGGTATAATGTCTAATAGATTAAAGAATAAAGCACCTGTTTAGAGCTATTGAACCGAGTTGTTTATTTAGCCTAAGTTAATAATTTATATGTAATTAATGTGATAGCTTAAGACAGTGATTAATCACATCGAATAGAGGTCGGGTCTAATTTTATTTGCGGTGACAGCTGTTCATAACGATTTAAAATTGTTTGAGTTTCACCTGCATAAATTTTTTGCTGTAGCTGCCGGATTTTATGTTCTGTCACATGTAAACGCGCACAATGTAATGCAATCTGATTTTCCCGGGTTACCGCCAGTCGTTGACTCTGCTCATATTCCGGATAGGGCTCGATTTTCTGCTGTGCTCTGCTGAGTTGTGCCAAAGATCGTTTTTGCTGCATGCTCATCAGTTGCTGCTGATTAATCCACTGTGCCACATCACGTCTGACGCCATTATAATCTACGAAAATAGGCGAGATGATCTAGCAGGCACTCAGACTTGAAAGGCCAATGAGTAAAATAGATATTTTGATTTTATACATTTGATGAATCCTCGAAGAATTAAAGGGTGCTATGAATGCGTGAATTACATACTAAAAAAACCTTTTTTGTTTAAAATTTAAAAGTTTATTCCGTATTTGCATAAAGACTGAACATTTGTGTTTTAAAATGCTTGACGATAGAAGCTGAAATTACGATAATGCGCACACAGTTTACGGCTATGTAGCTCAGTTGGTTAGAGCACCGCACTCATAATGCGGGGGTCACAAGTTCAAGTCTCGTCATAGCCACCATTTTAAAAGACCAAGCTCTCAGCTTGGTCTCTTTTTTTGTCTTTTAAAAAGTACTGCAAACTATAAAAAATATTTGAAGCATCCACTAATTTTTTCAGATTTCTCAAAACATCATTTTTCCTTAATATTGAGTCTGATCTTCATTTTACTGTCGCATAAAAAAATCGCCCAAGCATTCACTTGGACGATTCTGATTTACATCATTGAGAGCAGAATTTAGCTACCTGCTTTCCATCCATTGACGATTGGATAACGACGCTCACGGCCATAAGAACGTGAACTGATACGTGGTCCAATGGCACCTTGGCGGCGCTTGTACTCATTGATATCAACCAGACGAATCACTTTTTTCACGACTTCAGCATCAAAGCCTTTGGCAATGATATCGTCTTGACTCATATCTTCTTCAATATACGAATACAAGATCGCATCCAGAATGTCATAAGCAGGCAAAGAGTCTTGATCGACCTGATCCGGACGCAGTTCTGCTGAAGGTGGGCGGGTAATCACACGTTCCGGAATCACTGGAATTTCTGAAATGCTGTTACGATACTTCGCCAGTTCAAACACAATGGTTTTATATACATCTTTCAGAACTGCATAACCACCGACCATATCGCCATACAGGGTGCAATAACCGACAGCTAGTTCAGATTTATTACCGGTTGCCAGCACCAGATTACCGAATTTATTAGACAGGGCCATCAATAAGGTGCCACGTGAACGTGCTTGCAGGTTTTCCTCGGTGGCATCGACTGGAGCATTGCCAAAGAATGGGAATAGCACCTGCATAAAGCCGCTTACCACTGGATTGATTTCGGCAATACCGAAAGTCACGCCCATATTTTTGGCTTGAGCCGCTGCATCTTCTACACTGATTTGTGCGGTATAGGTATAAGGCATCATCACAGCCTGAACTTTGTCTGCGCCAAGCGCATCTACAGCAATCGCTAGGGTCAGGGCAGAGTCAATGCCGCCAGACAGTCCCAGAATCACACCTGGGAAGCCAGAACGCTGTACATAATCACGTGTAGCCATGACCAGGCTTTGATAAATCTCAGCCATGGTGTCTAAAGCAGGTGCAATTGCACCTTTACTGAATTGCAGTTGTTCAGCATTAAATTCTGCAATTGCCAGATTTTCCTGGAAAGTTGGTGCCTGTAAAGCCACCTCGCCAGATTTGTTCAGCACAAAACTGGTACCGTCAAAGATCAGATCATCCTGACCACCGACCTGATTACAGTACACCAGATTGATATTCAGCTGTTTGACCAAGGCCGCCATGGTTTCAATGCGATGTTGTGGTTTACCCACTTCATATGGCGAGGCATTCAGTACCAAAGCTGTGTCGATATTCAGTTTTGCCAGTTGCTGAACAGTCGCCAAAGACCAGACATCTTCACAGATCAGTACGCCAAATTTATGTCCAAGATACTCAAAAACCAGATGCTGATGACCTTCGCCAAAATAACGCTTTTCATCAAATACGCCATAGTTTGGCAACACTTGCTTGTTATAAACACCCAGTACTTCGCCATCTTTCATGACAGCAGCCGAGTTATAACGCTGACCATCTTCAGTTTGATTAACAAAACCAAAGACCATGACAATATCTTTTACTTCAGTCAGTTTTTCAAAAGCAGCTTTGGTGCGTTTCACCAGACTTGGGCGAATTAATAAGTCTTCTGCAGGATAGCCCAATGTTGAAAGTTCAGGAAAGATAATCAGATCTGCTTTATCTTTTTTAGCCTGATTGGCCAGATCAATCATTTTTTGCGTATTTGCATCCAGATTGCCCACATGTGGAGAGAATTGAGCAATCGCAATTTTAAAACTTTTCATTCCAAGTAAATCCTATTCCTATAGGTTGATACACTAAATTACTGATTTTTATAATTATAATTATTCAGTTGAGTGCACTTCGATATTCATAAAATGCCAAATGGCTTAAATAAAAAACTTTTTATCGCATGATCATTGAATCTTAATCTGCGATGCAAAATAATCATACCGGCTTATTTTATCGAAATTTTATCGATAAGCTAGAGCTGATTTAGCAGAACAGGCATTGAGTGAAAAAAGTTATTATATAAACTTAGAAAATATGCTGATTTTTTATGCATCTAGGCGTATATAAATTTAAAGGCTGAAGTCGAAATTTGGGCTTTTAAAATATGCCTTAGCTATATTGCTTAGAATTAAACTGATTAAATATCATCTGTTTATTTGGGGATTTAAAATAATATTCGGAATTTTTTTTAGAAAAATATCTCGGGCAATATCGCCTTGTTGTTCAATATTGTAGGTTGAAAATGATTTGTTGGGATTAAATTGATATTTGTACGGATTATATTTTCCCAAGCTGAGAAAATAAGCACTTTGTAAAAATGCCCCTTTTAAAAGCACATTGATCTGACATTGGTGTTGATAAATATGCGCCATCTCATGAATAAATAGTGCCTGATAAGATAAACTCTCGCGCGAATAATCTTCCTGATAATTTAAATTGCGTACATGGATGTAGCCACTGGGCGCCATAATGACATGTTTGGATTGCCAGGGCAGGTAGGGGTGATTCATGATTTTAACGCGGGAATAATCGATCAGGTTGCCAAATACTCGTTGGGAAATTTTGATTTCACCAGACGTTAAACTGCGGCACTTAAACTGTTCAAAACGAACCAGTCTCAAAATAAAGGGCAGAAAATACAACAGCATTCAATATACGTCCTGTTTTTAGGTGACTTAATCCGTGAATATGATTTTGATATATTCATTTTAAAACGTTTCAGGTCAATTTTTTGTAGGCTTTTGTCAGTGCTAAAAAAACCACCCGGGTGGGTGGTTTTCTTGAGTCTTTCGACGCGGTTCGAATTAACGAACGATATCGCGTTGAACTTCGCCAGTATAAAGCTGACGAGGACGACCGATCTTGTAAGGACCGCTGTGCATTTCTAACCAGTGGCTGATCCAGCCAACAGTACGTGCAAGCGCGAAGATCACAGTAAACATTTCTGTCGGGATACCAATCGCTTTAAGGATGATACCTGAGTAGAAGTCTACGTTAGGGTATAGGTTACGCTTGATGAAGTATTCGTCAGAAAGTGCGATACGTTCAAGTTCCATAGCCAGTGCAAGCTGTGGATCATTGATGCCAAGTGCACCAAGAACTTCGTCACAAGTTTCTTTCATTACTTTCGCGCGTGGATCGAAGTTTTTGTAAACTCGGTGACCAAAGCCCATCAGTTTAACTTCTTTAGTCTTCACTTTTTCCATGAAGCCAGCAACGTTTTCTACAGTGCCGATTTCGTCAAGCATCTTAAGAACAGCTTCGTTCGCGCCGCCATGAGCAGGACCCCAAAGTGCAGAGATACCAGCAGCGATACATGCATACGGGTTAGCACCAGTAGAACCAGCTAAACGTACTGTAGACGTAGACGCATTTTGTTCGTGGTCAGCATGAAGCGTGAAGATACGGTCCATTGCTTTTGCAAGAATCGGATCAACTTTGTAATCACGGTCTGCAGGAGTAGCAAACATCATGTGCAGGAAGTTTTCTGCATAACCAAGGTCGTTACGTGGGTAAACGAATGGTTGACCGATGGTGTACTTGTAGCTCCAAGCTGCCAGCGTAGGAATCTTCGCGATTAAACGAATCGCAGTGATTTCACGGTGGTTCACATCTTCGATGTCAAGGTTGTTGTGATAGAATGCAGACAACGCACCAACCACACCTACCATGATCGCCATAGGATGCGCATCACGACGGAAACCATTGTAGAAACGGCTAACTTGATCGTGAACCATTGTATGGTTACGTACTTTAGCGTCAAATTCTTCTTTTTGCTCAGCAGTTGGAAGTTCGCCATTTAACAATAAATAGCAAGTTTCCAGGTAATCAGCTTTAGTCGCCAATTGATCGATTGGGTAGCCACGGTGTAAAAGTACACCTTTGTTACCATCGATGAACGTGATTTTAGACTCGCACGCAGCTGTCGCCATAAAACCAGGATCAAAAGTAAAGTGACCTGCAGCCAACACATCTTTAACGTCGATTACATCTGGGCCCAATGTGCCGCTGTAAATTGGTAGTTCAATTTCTTTGCCATCAAGCTGTAAAACGGCTTTCTTGCCAGTTGCTTCAGACATTCAATAGATCTCCTGTCCTGGTGAATGTATATCCGCTTTGTCTATCAATCTTTTAATGCACAAAACGGACGGATCAAAAATTTGCTATAAGATTAGTGAGTACTGAAATTTTGTCAATTATACTTATGGATGAAAAAATGGCGGCCGCACAGCGGTTTAGTCATATTCGCTCAGTATAAAAAGTTCAGTAAAATCACAGCATCAAACCTCTATAATAAGTCAAATTGATGCAGAGGTGCAGAAAAAAATAGACTGCCTGGAGCATTTGTAAGCGTTTTTTCGTAGCAAGAAATGCGAGCGAAAATAGTGAGAGATTAAGGTGAATATGCTTAAAACTATATAAATCTCATAACTTACATCGTTTTTACCAAGCTGAATTTCACAGGTGGAATTATAAATAAAAGCAATTAATTGAATTTTAAATCCGTTTTAATTGATTAAAAAATAGCTTAATAAATGGCCAACTTTGCAGCAAAGCTAGGCAGGATAAAAATAAATGAATGATTTTTTGAATCTAAATGCTTCAAATTGATTGAAAAACCCATCATCTGATGCACTAAGTCGCTATTTAACATCAGGTTATCTGAATCACTGTGCTGCTGCTGAATTGGGGCAAGTGGTCTGTTAAATATAGGCGCTTGATTTAAATCTGAATTAAAAAGAGATTTAAATAATATTTGTGATGGAACTGTGCGTCTTTAGTCTAAAACTCAAACATGATCCTGTAGGCTGAAAACCGAGTAAATTAATCATCTTAATTATTTAAAAACAATCATATAGATAGGAATTGAAAGGGTGGAATAATATATAAAGTCTGACTTATTGTTGTTAATGATTCTTATTTAATGGTTTTTTATCCAAAAAGCCAAATTCAGCCGTTTGTATTTTAATAGTTCACGTTTTATAATTCAGTGTCGTTTTGATTTTAGGCATGTATTTGCCTGAGAATGCCAGCTTTCCTTCGAATTAATTCCAACAAACTCCGGATGGAGTTTTTACTTACAGGATGCCCGCTGTGAAAAGCAACAGACCTGTCAATTTGTCCATGGGTCAAGTTTTAGAAGTAAACTTAAAATCCCCCGTGGCTATTGCATCAATTCTACACCGTCTTTCAGGTGTTATCGTATTCTTACTCGTACCGGTCCTTCTATGGATTTTAGACAAGTCATTGTCTTCGCCTGAAGGTTTTGCGCAAGTTCAAGAAATCTTTAACGGTTTCATTGTTCGCTTTATTGTATGGGTATTTGTCGCCGGCATGATTTTTCACTTTATTGCGGGTGTTAAGCATTTACTTGCTGACATTGGCGTTGCTGAAGAACTAGAAAGTGGCCGTGTTGCATCTACTATCGCATTAATCTTGTCTGCAATCGGTATTGTTGCAGCATTTGTATGGATCGTACTCTAATGAAAAGCGCTACTGGTTTAACAGGTTCAGGTTCTCGCGATTGGTTTCTCCAACGTGTCAGTGCTGTAGTTCTAGCTGTTTATACCGTTGTTGTACTGGGTTGGATTCTACTGAATGGTGGTTTCAACTTTGAACAGTGGTACGGCTTTATGATGACAGTTCCAATGAAGATCATGTCTTTGTTGGCGGTCTTATCTCTTGTTGCACACGCATGGATCGGCATGTGGCAGGTATTCACGGATTATGTGACTACTCGTCAAATGGGTCCTTCAGCTTCAGGTTTACGCCTTGTACTGACTTCAGCAGTGATCATTGCTGTACTTGCATATGCAATCTGGGCGATCCAGATTTTTTGGGCGAATTGATAGGAAACAATCATGGGCGCTATAAACCCTAAAGAAGATTACACAAATATTCCGCACGAAACTTTCGATGCTGTCATCGTTGGTGGTGGTGGTTCAGGTATGCGTGCGTCTTACCAACTTGCTCAAGCTGGTTTGAAAGTTGCGGTTCTGACTAAAGTATTCCCAACTCGTTCGCACACTGTTGCAGCGCAGGGTGGTATTGGTGCATCTCTTGGTAACATGCAAGAAGATAACTGGCACTACCACTTCTACGACACTGTAAAAGGTTCGGACTGGTTAGGTGACCAAGATGCAATCGAGTTCATGACTCGTGAAGCGCCTCAAGTGGTTTATGAACTTGAACACCTGGGTATGCCATTCGACCGTAATGCTGATGGTACAATTTACCAACGTCCATTCGGTGGTCACTCAGCAAACTACGGTGAAAAAGCTGTGCCACGTGCATGTGCTGCTGCCGACCGTACCGGTCACGCACTTCTTCACACACTTTATCAAAGCAATGTGAAAATGGGCACTCAGTTCTTCGTAGAATGGATTGCGCTTGACCTGATCCGTAACGAAAAAGGCGACGTTCTAGGTGTTACAGCAATTGATCAGGAAACTGGTAAAATTGCAGTATTCCAAGCAAAAGCGACTTTGTTCGCTACTGGTGGTGCTGGTCGTGTTTACCGTGCATCTACAAACGCTTATATCAACACTGGTGACGGTCTTGGTATGGCTGCTCGTGCAGGTATTCCATTACAAGATATGGAATTCTGGCAATTCCACCCAACGGGTGTTGCGGGCGCAGGCGTATTGTTGACTGAAGGTTGTCGTGGTGAAGGTGCAATCCTTCGTAACAAAGACGGCGAACCGTTCATGGAACGTTATGCACCAACTTTGAAAGACTTGGCGCCACGTGACTTCGTATCACGTTCTATGGATCAAGAGATCAAAGAAGGTCGTGGTTGTGGTCCTAAAGGCGATTACATCCTGCTTGATATGACGCACCTAGGTGCGGATACGATCATGAAACGTCTTCCATCTGTATTCGAGATTGGCAAGAAATTCGCGAACGTTGACATCACTAAAGAGCCAATTCCTGTAGTACCAACAATCCATTACCAAATGGGTGGTATTCCAACGAATATTCATGGTCAGGTGGTTGTTCCTGAGTCTCCTGAAACAGAAGCGCTTGTTGCTAACTACAACAAAGACACCGACGTTTACTCTACCAATGCTGAAGGTCGTGACTTTGCTAAGCCAGTAAAAGGTTTCTATGCAATCGGTGAATGTTCATGTGTATCTGTACACGGTGCAAACCGTCTAGGTACGAACTCATTGCTTGACTTGGTTGTATTTGGTAAGGCCGCTGGTCAACATATCATTGAATATGTTACTAAACAGCACGATGGTGAATATGAGCCACTTCCAACAACTGTGCTTCAAGAAACTGTTGAACGTATTCGTAAACTTGACGAATCGACTACAGGTGAGAATGCTCAAGACGTTGCTGATGCAATCCGTGATATCGTTCAAGATCACGCTGGTGTATTCCGTACATCTGCGCTTCTGGACGAAGGTGTGAAGCAGATTCTTGCAATTGAACCGCGCGTACGCAACATTCACTTGAAAGACAAATCTAAAGTATTTAACACTGCACGTATTGAAGCACTAGAAGTTGAAAACTTGTATGAAGTTGCGAAAGCAACGCTTATTTCAGCTGCAGCGCGTAAAGAATGCCGTGGTGCACATACGGTTGTAGACTTTGAAGAGTCTCCAGACCATGCTGAATACCCATATGGTCGTCGTGATGATGAGTGGATGAAGCACACTTTATGGTTCTCTGCGGATAACCGTCTAGAGTACAAGCCAGTTCGTTACCGTCCATTGTCGGTTGACGCGATTCCACCTAAACCACGTACATTCTAATCAGGAGAATTCAGATGAGTAGAGGTACTCGTACATTTCATATCTACCGCTACGATCCTGACAAGGATAAAGCACCGTACATGCAAACTTTCAAACTTGAACTGACTGACAAGCACCGTATGTTGCTTGATGCACTTCTTGCATTGAAAGTACAGGACGAAACTTTAACGTTCCGTCGTTCATGTCGTGAAGGTATTTGTGGTTCTGATGGCGTGAACATCAATGGTAAAAACGGTTTGGCGTGTCTTTGGAACCTGAACGATTTACCAAATGAAATTACTGTTCGTCCATTGCCTGGTCTTCCTGTAGTGAAAGACTTGGTGGTTGACATGAACCAGTTCTATGATCAGTACAACAAGATCCATCCATTCTTGATCAACAACCAGCCTGCGCCTCCTAAGGAACGTTTACAGTCTCCTGAAGAGCGTGAGCATCTTGATGGTCTGTATGAATGTATTCTATGTGCATGCTGTTCAACTTCATGCCCGTCATTCTGGTGGAACCCGGACAAGTTCTTGGGTCCTTCAGCATTGTTGAATGCTTACCGCTTCATCATTGACTCGCGTGATACGGGTACACAAGAGCGTTTGGCTCGTCTTGACGATCCATTCTCATTGTTCCGTTGTAAAGGCATTATGAACTGTGTATCTGTATGTCCTAAAGGCTTGAACCCAACTAAAGCAATCGGTCACATCCGTAATATGCTTTTAGATATGGCGGGCTAATAGGCTGCTCTTCGCAGTTTAGAAAAAAGCACACCTTCAGGTGTGCTTTTTTTATGCAAACTATTGGAAAAATTAAAAAATCATAAGATAAAAATAAAGATACTATACTTAAAATGTATAAAGTTGAGTGAAATAGTCAGGAAAAGAGTAATGGCTTTGGGCGCCATATAAGAAGAACATGTGATTATTTTGGGTATTTATGATTTTTAGATGTAAAACTGACCTGAAAAATAGCAAGAACGATGTTATTATATAACGGAAATTTAAGGAGGGAGTGGATTGAAAGGTTTGCTCTCTTTTTATTTATCGGAAATGCTTAGGACTTAAGTCTACATTGAATCTATTTTTGAGATAAAGCACCATATATTAGAGTAAAATATCTGAACTGTATTTAGCCAATTTATGGAAGGTATGTGTCAAAAAAATCAATTGAAAAGTTGAGATCATGTTAGCATTTAGCCCATGACTATGTTTAAAAAATGCCACGTCAGGTACATTTTTTAAACACTGCATAATCAGGGACTGGTATATAAAGGTAGACCCGAGTCGCTTTAGAAAAAATCTTTGTTAATACTTGCTTTTTTCTAAGTCGATTTGCAAAAAATTGCCCGGTTTCGATCGGGTATTCAATGAGTGATGATGCCGCTGAGGGGCGTTATTGTTCATTAAACATATCAAGATTTTCTTGGTGTGGTGATAACGCCTCATGGTTTATGCCTTATGGGGGACTAGTATCATATTACCAATTTGATGCTAATAATCCTGGGTTTTGCTTAAAAAGCATCCTGAAAATGTTTTTGCAATAGGAAATGGGTCCACAAATGCAAGAAGTTGCTGACGCTCTGCGTCTTGACACTGAACTTTCCGCTGATAGTGCAGCGTATATTGAAGAACTTTATGAGCAGTATTTGACTGCTCCAGACTCAGTGGGTGCTGACTGGAGAGCGTACTTCGATAAATTCCCAAAAGGTGATCAACCACACAGTAATGTACGTGAGCAATTCCTACTTTTAGGTCGCAATTCAAGCCGTATTCAGCCTATTGTTCAGTCGACAGTCAGTTCAGAGCATGAACGTCGTCAAATTGGCGTGCTACAGCTGATTGCAGCGTACCGTAACCGTGGCCACCAGAAAGCAAAACTGGATCCATTAGGTTTGGCGAAGCGTGAAGTTGTGCCTGATCTAGATCTTGCTGCGCATGGTTTGACTCAGTCTGACCTAGATACAGTATTCAATACTGGCAATCTGGCGATCGGTAAAGAAGAAGCGACTTTGGCTGAAATGGTTCAGTCAATGGAAGCCACTTACTGTGGTTCAATCGGTGCTGAATACATGCACATCGTGGACACCAAAGAAAAACGTTGGATTCAACAACGTCTAGAAAGTGCACGCGGTCAATATGGCTTCAATGCTGATCAAAAGAAACATGTCCTTGAGCGTTTAACTGCAGCTGAAGGCCTAGAAAAATATCTTGGTAATAAATTCGTTGGTGCCAAACGTTTCGGCGTTGAAGGTGGTGAAGCATTCATCCCGATGGTCAACGAAATTATTCAGCGTGCAGGTTCTGTAGGCTGTAAAGAAGTTGTGATCGGTATGCCTCACCGCGGCCGTTTAAACCTTCTTGTTAACATCATGGGTAAGAACCCGGCTGACCTGTTTGGTGAGTTCGAAGGTAAATCTATTCACAAGAAAGGTTCTGGTGACGTTAAGTATCACCAAGGCTTCTCTTCAAACGTGATGACTCCAGGTGGCGAAGTTCACTTGGCATTGGCGTTTAACCCGTCACACCTTGAAATCGTTGGCCCTGTGGTTGAAGGTTCAGTACGTGCACGTCAAGTACGTCGTAAAGACATTGGCGGCGATGACGTATTGCCACTAATCGTACACGGTGATGCTGCATTTGCAGGTCAGGGCGTTAACCAGGAAACTTTCCAGATGTCACAAACTCGCGGTTATACCGTGGGTGGTACAGTGCACATTGTAATTAACAACCAGGTTGGTTTCACCACGTCTGATCCACGTGACGCACGTTCTACAGAATACTGTACTGACATCGCAAAAATGATTCAGGCGCCGATCTTCCATGTGAATGGTGATGATCCTGAAGCTGTGGTGTTCATTTCACAATTGGCACATGACTTCCGTCATACCTTCCGTAAAGACGTTGTGATTGACATGTTCTGCTACCGTCGTCGTGGTCATAACGAAGCGGATGAGCCAGCTGCAACTCAACCAATGATGTATCAAGTGATTAACAAGAAAGCGACTACGCGTACGCTTTATGCGGATCAACTGGTACAACAGGGTGTTCTTGATCGCGCAAGTGCAGATCAAATGGTTGAAAACTACCGTGCAGACCTGGAAGCGGGTAATCACGTTGCCAATGCACTGGTACTTGAACCAAACAAAAAAATGTTTGTGGATTGGACTCCTTACTTAGGTCATGAGTACACAGACGAGTGGGATACAACTTTCCCAATCGAACGTCTAAAAGAGCTTGGCAAGAAAATGCGTGAGCTTCCTGAAGGCTTCGTGATGCAGCGTCAAGTTGCAAAAGTAATTGATGACCGTCTGAAAATGCAAACGGGTGAAATGCCTCTGAACTGGGGTGCTGCTGAAACTCTGGCGTATGCAACTGTACTAGATGATGGTTACTTGCTTCGTTTAACGGGTGAAGACGTAGGTCGTGGTACTTTCTCACACCGTCATGCAAAACTGCATAATCAGGTAGATGGCTCAACTTATCTTCCGCTGTGTAACCTGAAAGAAAACCAGCCGCGTACTGCAATCTATGACTCTTTATTGTCAGAGATGGCTGTATTGGCATTTGAATATGGTTATGCGACGACTCTTCCTAAGAGTTTGATCATCTGGGAAGCGCAATTCGGTGACTTCGCAAACTGTGCACAAGTGGTAATTGATCAGTTTATCTCATCTGGTGAAACCAAATGGGAACGTGTATGTGGCTTGACCATGCTTCTTCCTCACGGTTTTGAAGGTCAAGGTCCAGAGCATTCATCTGCACGTTTGGAACGTTTCTTGCAGCTATGTGCTGAAGACAACATGCAAGTCATCACACCGACCACGCCTGCGCAGATTTTCCACGCATTACGTCGTCAAGCGATTCGTCCAATCCGTAAGCCATTGATTGTTACTTCGCCGAAATCTTTACTTCGTCACAAGCTTGCTGTATCTAGCCTTGAAGAGCTTGCAAACGGTACATTCCAGACCGTGATTGATGAAGTAGACAACATCAACAAGTCAGATGTAACCCGTCTGGTACTGTGTGGTGGTAAGGTGTATTACGACCTAGTTGAAAAACGTCGTGAAAAAGAATTGAACAACACTGCAATTGTACGTATTGAACAATTATATCCATACCCAGAAAAACGCCTGGCAGAAGTGCTTGCGCAATATCCAAACGTTAAAGAACTTGTTTGGGCGCAAGAAGAACCGAAGAACCAAGGCGCTTGGTTGTTCATCGCACCGCGTCTATATGACGACGTGATGAAAGCGGGTAAACAAGTACGTATTAGCTATGCAGGCCGTGAAGCTTCTGCTGCACCGGCATGTGGTTCACCATATTTGCATGCAAAACAACAAGCTCAGCTCATCAACGACGCGCTTGCGATCGATGCTGAATAATCCAGGAGATTCTAAAATCATGGCAACCGAAATTAAAGCACCGGTATTCCCAGAGTCAGTTGCGGACGGTACGATCGCAACTTGGCACAAACAACCAGGTGAAGCTGTATCACGTGATGAAGTGATCTGCGATATTGAGACTGATAAAGTTGTTTTAGAAGTTGTTGCTCCTGCAGACGGTACACTTGCATCTATTATTAAAGTTGAAGGCGATACTGTTCTTTCAGCTGAAGTTATTGCGCAGTTTGAAGAGGGTGCTGTTTCTGGCGCGGCTCAAACTCAAGCAGTTCAGTCTGAAGAGAAAGTTGAACAAGCTGCGGCAAATACTGAAGCAGGTAATTCACCAATCGTTGAACGTCAACAGGTACAGGACCAGGCTCCAGCAGTGCGTAAAGCATTGACTGAATCTGGTGTTGCAGCTGCTGATGTTGCAGGTACTGGTCGTGGCGGTCGCATCACGAAAGAAGATGTGGCAAATCATCAAGCGAAACCGGCAGCACCTGCAGCGCAACCATTAAGCGTTGCAGTGGGCGAGCGTATCGAAAAACGTGTTCCTATGACTCGCCTTCGTAAGCGTGTTGCTGAACGTTTACTTGCAGCAACTCAAGAAACTGCAATGTTGACCACGTTCAACGAAGTGAACATGAAACCAATCATGGAAATGCGTGCTCAATACAAAGATGCATTTGAGAAGCGTCATGGTGCGCGTCTTGGCTTCATGTCATTTTTCGTTAAAGCAGCAACTGAAGCACTTAAACGCTATCCAGCGGTAAATGCTTCAATTGATGGCGATGACATCGTGTATCACGGTTACTACGATATCGGTGTTGCAGTTTCATCTGAGCGTGGTCTAGTGGTTCCTGTACTTCGTGATACAGACCGCATGAACTATGCTGAAGTTGAAAACGGTATTCGTGCATATGCTGGCAAAGCACGTGACGGTAAGCTGGGTATCGAAGATATGACTGGCGGTACATTCACTATTACTAATGGTGGTACTTTCGGTTCATTGCTTTCTACACCAATTTTAAATACGCCACAAACTGCGATTCTGGGTATGCATAAAATCCAGGAACGTCCGATGGCGGTGAATGGTCAAGTAGAAATCTTGCCAATGATGTACCTGGCACTGTCTTATGACCACCGTTTAATCGATGGTAAAGAAGCAGTTGGTTTCCTTGTAACAATCAAAGAATTGTTAGAAGAGCCAGCGCGTCTTATCCTTGATCTTTAATTTTTAAGAATATATTTATGGGCTTAGGGCGAAAACTCTAGGCCCATTTTTGGAGATAAACATGTCTCAATTCGATTTAGTCGTAATTGGTGGTGGCCCGGGCGGCTACGAAGCAGCAATTCGTGCAGCTCAACTTGGTTTCAAAGTTGCGTGTATTGAAAAACGTATTCATAAAGGCAAGCCATCTTTAGGTGGTACTTGTTTAAACGTGGGTTGTATCCCGTCTAAAGCTTTACTTGATTCTTCACATCGTTATGAAGATACCGTTCAGCATCTAGATGACCATGGTATTACGACCGGTGAAGTTAAATTCGATCTTGCTAAAATGCTGGCTCGTAAAGACAAAGTTGTAGATCAATTGACTGGCGGTATTGATCAATTACTTAAAGGTAATGGCATCGAGTGGTTAAAAGGTACGGGTAAACTGCTTGCAGGTAAAAAAGTTGAGTTTGTGTCTCACGAAGGTGAAACTCAAGTTTTAGAGCCTAAGTACGTGATTCTTGCGACGGGTTCTGTTCCTGTAAATATTCCAGTAGCTCCTGTAAATCAAGACTTGATCGTTGATTCTACTGGCGCGCTTGAATTCCCAGAAGTACCTAAGCGTTTAGGTGTGATTGGTGCTGGTGTAATCGGCCTTGAGCTTGGTTCTGTATGGCGTCGTTTGGGTGCTGAAGTTGTTGTATTTGAAGCAATGGATGCATTCTTACCAATGGCTGATAAAGCATTGGCAAAAGACTTCCAAAAACTGTTGACTAAGCAAGGTATGGATATCCGTATCGGTGCAAAAGTTGCAGGTACTGAAATCAATGGTCGTGAAGTAACGGTTAAATATAACCAAGCTGGTGAAGACAAAACTGAAACTTTCGATAAATTGATCGTTTGTGTCGGTCGTCGCGCATATGCTGAAGGTTTATTGGCTGATGATTCAGGCATTAAATTGACTGAACGCGGTTTGGTTGAAGTCAACGATTGGTGTGCAACTTCAGTTGAAGGCGTATACGCAATTGGTGACTTGGTACGTGGTCCAATGCTTGCGCATAAAGCAATGGAAGAAGGCGTAATGGCGGTTGAGCGTATTCACGGTCATGCTGCACAAGTGAACTATGACACCATTATTTCTGTAATTTACACACATCCGGAAGCGGCGTGGGTAGGTTTAACAGAACAGCAAGCGACTGAAAAAGGTCACGAAGTTAAAACGGGTCAATTCGGTTTTGCTGTGAACGGTCGTGCTTTAGCTGCGGGTGAAGGTGCCGGTTTCGTTAAGTTTGTTGCTGATGCAAAAACGGATCGTTTACTCGGTATGCACGTGATTGGACCTGCTGCGTCTGATATCGTTCACCAAGGTATGATCGCGCTTGAGTTTGTATCTTCAGTTGAAGATCTTCAGTTGATGACTTTCGGTCACCCGACATTCTCTGAAGTGGTACATGAAGCTGCACTTGCAGTTGATGGGCGTGCGATTCACGCGATCCAACGTAAGCGTAAGTAATTCGAAAAAAGAGCGACTTAGGTCGCTCTTTTTACATTTCATGGTTGTTTTTATTGGAACAATCATCTAAAAATAAAGATAACGATTTTAAGAAATGCTGGTACTGCTTTGACGGACGTCTGGGTGCTAGTGGGTTATAACAAGGCAAAGAAGTAATAAAAGGTTATTCAATGAATTTACATGAGTATCAAGCAAAAGCGCTATTAAAAAAATATGGTATGCCTGTACAGGAAGGGATACTTGCCACCAATGCCGATGAAACGGTGCATGCTTTCGAGCAGTTGGGTGGAAAGTTTGCAGTATTGAAAGCACAGGTGCATGCGGGTGGCCGGGGTAAGGCTGGTGGGGTAAAAGTGGTAAAATCGGCTGCCGAGGCTGCTGAATATGCCAACCAGATTATTGGTTCACGCTTGGTGACTTACCAGACTGATGCCAATGGTCAGCCGGTCAATAGCATTTTGGTCTCTGAGGATGTTTATCCGGTTGAGCGCGAGCTGTACTTGGGCGCTGTAGTGGATCGCTCGACTCGCCGCATCACTTTTATGGCATCGACTGAGGGTGGTGTTGAAATTGAGAAAGTGGCCGAAGAAACTCCTGAAAAAATCATTAAAGTTGAAGTTGATCCTTTAGTTGGTCTAGTGCCATTTCAGGCGCGTGAAGTTGCTTTTGCACTTAAACTCAAAGATGGACAAATCAATCAGTTTGTTAAAGTCATGACGGCTGCTTATCAGGCATTTGTAGACAATGATTTTGCACTTTTTGAAATCAATCCGTTGTCTGTGCGTGAAAATGGCGACATTCTCTGTGTCGATGCCAAAATCGGAATTGATTCGAATGCACTATATCGTTTACCTGAAGTCGCTGCACTGCGTGATAAGTCTCAGGAAAATGAACGTGAGTTAAAAGCGTCTGAGTTTGATCTGAACTATGTGGCTTTAGAGGGTAACATTGGTTGTATGGTCAATGGTGCCGGTCTTGCCATGGCAACCATGGATATTATCAAGCTTTATGGCGGTCAACCAGCCAACTTCCTGGATGTTGGTGGTGGTGCAACCAAAGAGCGCGTGATTGAAGCCTTTAAAATTATCTTGGCAGATAATTCTGTTCAAGGTGTATTAATCAATATTTTTGGTGGAATTGTACGTTGTGACATGATTGCTGAAGCAATTATTGCAGCGGTTCAGGAAGTAAATGTGACCGTTCCCGTAGTTGTTCGCCTCGAAGGCAATAATGCGGAACTGGGCGCAAAATTACTGGATGAATCAGGTTTAAAATTGATTTCTGCACATGGTCTTGCTGATGCTGCAGAAAAAATCGTTGCTGCTGTAAAAGCTTAAGGAGTATCTAACATGAGCGTATTAGTTAATAAAGACACTAAAGTATTGGTACAGGGCTTTACAGGCAAAAACGGTACATTCCATTCTGAACAGGCTTTAGCCTACGGCACTAAAGTCGTGGGTGGTGTAACCCCGGGTAAAGGTGGTCAAACCCATTTAGAATTGCCTGTATTTAATACCATGCGTGAAGCAGTGAAAGAAACAGGTGCAGATGCTTCAGTGATTTATGTTCCGGCACCCTTTGTACTGGACTCTATTGTTGAAGCGGTTGATTCTGGCATTGAGTTAATTGTGGTAATTACTGAAGGTGTACCGACCATCGACATGCTCAAAGCCAAGCGTTATCTGGAAACCAATGGTAATGGCACACGTCTCATCGGACCAAACTGTCCGGGTATTATTACGCCGGGTGAATGTAAAATCGGGATCATGCCGGGACATATTCATCAGCCCGGTAAAATCGGGATTATTTCACGTTCAGGCACACTGACTTATGAGGCTGTGGCGCAAACTACAAAACTCGGTTTAGGTCAGTCGACCTGTATCGGTATTGGTGGTGACCCGATTCCGGGCATGAACCAGATTGACTGCTTGAAACTGTTCCAGGAAGATCCACAAACTGAAGCTATCATTATGATTGGTGAGATTGGCGGTACTGCGGAAGAAGAAGCTGCGGAATATATTCAATCGAATGTGACTAAGCCAGTTGTTGGTTATATTGCGGGTGTGACTGCACCTAAAGGCAAACGTATGGGTCACGCAGGTGCGATTATTTCAGGTGGTAAGGGCACAGCAGAAGAAAAGTTTGCTGCCTTTGAGCGTGCGGGTATGGCGTATACACGTAGTCCAGCCGAACTTGGTTCAACCATGCTGCAAGTATTAAAAGATAAAGGTTTAGTTTGATATTCACATTAGACCTTTAATAAAAAAGCTCCCAGATGGGAGCTTTTTTATATCTCAGTCTATTTTTAAGTTTTGGCTTTAAGGCTCTGAGTCATGCCGTTGATATCACCACCTTGAATACCAAGCTCACTCATCAGACTGTCAATAAGCGGTGCTTGGCTACGATAACGTAGGGCGCTATTCACTACCTGATCTGATAGAGCAACATTACCATTCTCATGATGGGCATCTGCCTGACAGGCACCGGCATGACCGCCATGTAGGCCATTCACCTGGAGAATCTTGATATCATCAATATTCTCCATTGGCTTGACACTTTCTCTGATAATTTCAGGCAAGTATTTCAGCATGGCCAGACGAATCTGCATTTCGACCTGTTCAGGTGACAGGACGTTATTGGCTTCATTAACCGCACGTGTACCTTCAGCATCCACCTGATACTGTTTCTCCATTGCCTGAGCCAGTAGAATTTTCGCATCCGCTTCGCCCTTGGCTTTAAGGCGGACTTTTTCTGCTTCCGCCTCAGCCGCAATCCGCACTGCTTCTGCATCATCTGCTGCCGCTTGTTTTCCAGCTTCAGCGGCAACTGTAATGGCAATTGCATCTTTTTCAGCATGTTCTTTGGCTGCGACCAGCTCAACTGCCT
Source organism: Acinetobacter lwoffii (assembly GCF_024129355.1). Lineage (GTDB taxonomy): Bacteria > Pseudomonadota > Gammaproteobacteria > Pseudomonadales > Moraxellaceae > Acinetobacter > Acinetobacter lwoffii_I. Next base: position 67,914 of record NZ_JAMXXP010000001.1, read on the forward strand.
TTTGACGCTCTGCCTGCTGGATTTGACGTACGGTGATAACTTCTTCTTCCGCTTTTACCGCTTGTGCACGTGCCTGATCGGCTTGGGCTTTAGCTTCAGATTCAGCACGTGATTTTTCCGCAATGGCAATGGCGCGGTCCTGTTCAGCCAGTTCAATGGTTTTCTTTTGCTCGACCTGTGCTTTTTGAATCAGCTGAGCCTTTTGAATATTTTCATTTTCGACATCACGGGCGGCCAAAATACGCTTGAGTTCGACTTCTCGTTCAGCGGCAATTTGTGCTTCTTCTGCTTCACGTTTTTTGCCGGCTTCCTGAGCGGCAATTTCAGCCAGCTGTTCAGCACGGCGAATGGCAATTTCACGTTCTTGTTGCAGCTTGGCATATTCTTCTTCACGAATAATTTGCAGGCGCGCCTGTTCAGCTTCCAGATTTTTGGTTTTGATCGCCAGATCGGTATCCTGTTCAATGTGGTTACGCTTGCGGCGACGATCTTCAATGGTTTCAGTGAGCTTGGTCAGACCTTCAGCATCAAATGCATTTTGCGGGTTGAAGTATTTAAATCCGGTCTGATCCAGTCCGGTTAGGGAAACCGTTTCAAGCTCCAGACCATTTTTATGTAAATCTTCCGAAACGACTTGCTGTACTTTTTGTACGAAATCGACGCGTTTTTCATGCAGTTCTTCCATGGCCATTTCTGCCGCCACTGCGCGCAGTGAATCAACAAATTTACCTTCCACCAGATTTTTCAGTTCATTCGGTGACATGGTTTTTTGACCAAGGGTTTGTGCTGCGGTGGCAATTGAATCTGCGGTAGGTTTGACTCGGACATAGAATTCGGCCATGACATCGACCCGCATACGGTCACGGGTAATCAGTGCCTGATCATCAGCACGGCGGACTTCAAGACGTAGGGTATTCATATTTACTGGAATGATTTCATGCAAGACAGGGAGCACGATTGCGCCTCCACCTAAAATCACTTTTTCTCCACCCCAACCGGTACGTACAAAGGAAATTTCCTTGCTTGAACGACGGTATAAACGTGCAATGATGAGACCGAAGGTCACCAGTGCTACAAAAATAATTCCCGCAATAATTAAAATATTATATAAATCAAATGTTAACATTGTTATAAAGTCTCAATTGAGTGCTAGCTAAATAAAATTAAAGTGCAATGGCTTGAAAGCCGTTCTTGGTTTTGTGGGTTAGAACTACATTCTGACCTTGATTTAGAATTTGATTGTTTTCTGGTTCAACCAGAACATAATGAGTCTGGCCATGTTGATCCCGGACTTTGGCTTGTGCGGGAGAATTCACTTTGGCATTTCCCAGAATAATGGTCGCGGTACGTCCGATGAGTTCATCACTGTAAATCGCGGAAGTTTCATCTTGGGGCAGGAGCTTACTGGCGGCCATGGCAAGAAAGCGCACCACAGGCATACACAGAAACAGGCAGGCCGGAGAAATCAGCCAAACATTAAACAGCTGGCTGGTCAGGCGCTCAAATATGCCCTGAATCAATAAACCGCTTAACCCATAACTGGTCAGAAAAATGATTAGCCAGATAAATAAAGGCAGACGCCCCAGATATAACCAGTCAAATACTTTGCTGAAAACACCCGGAGACTGATCCGGGCTTATTTCTGGTTGCAGGGGATCTTCAGGTAAAAACTGTTCAAAGATATGCTGAGAGCCGCCGCCAAGCAGCAATAGAATACATTCTAGTGCTGCAAACATCAGCATTAGGCTCAGGCTAATACTAAATACGATATTGGATGGATGCGTAAACAGTTCCCACATTTTTTCATCTCTATAATTATGTTTTTAGGAAAAGTATCTGAAAGTTTTTATTGATATAACGATAACAGTAATTGTTGATTTTGTATGCAAAAAAATAACAAAAAACCTTATAAACAAGGATTGAATATATTGATTATTTAATAATTATTAAACTATTAAAATTAATAATAAACTATAAGTTAAATGGATGTTTGAGCAAGTGATGTCATAGCGGCAATAGGAATTCTGAATAGCATGGCATTCTGTGTATGCTTGCCTGAGAAAGATATAGAGATACATCGACCTGAGTATCTCTAAATTTTTCTATTCAAGTCTAAAGCAGGGCAGTCTGAATCCGGACTTTCATATCTAAAGTCTGTTGCAGAATATACTGTTGCATCCATTTGACCTGTTCGCCCATAGGATTGACCTTGACTGCAGTATTCAGGAAGTCGAGATTAGGCTGCTTGAAGAGCTGCTGTTGCAAGGTTTGCTCCAAAATCTGACTGTTGGCTGTCAAAGGTAATGCCACCAGATAGAACGCTTTAGGATAATTATAAAAGGCATATAATAAGTTAAAGGCTTTTTGATCACCTTTGAGGTTGCCAGCACCGATTTCGTAAGCTGCGTTCTGGTTGCTATAAGTAACGCCGATTAGAAATTCCCAATGACCTTCTTGCAAACGTAGACCAAACTGTAATCCGATTTGATCCGCGGTCAGCTCGTGTTGCAGATAGATATTTAAAGGCTTGCCATCATCACTGAAAGGTTCTTGCAAGACCAAAATATTTTGCTGGTGCTGATAAATATAACTAGCAAGCTGGGCCTGTTCCAGACGGGTTTTTACAGTGGCAAGATCAAAAGCGCTATAGGGCATAAACGAAGTATATCAATAGGGAGAATTGAGTCTTACTCTAGTAATTTTTTAACTATTTGAGAACCACTACTTTAGATTATTTTCCTAGGATTTTATTGGCTTAGCGACAGGGTAATATATAGCTATACCACACAATATCCTCGCTTGAATTGGGCAAATTATTGATTCATAAAAACTGATATTCATTATTGATGAATTTTTATATGAGCTTTTGATATATCAATATCATAAAACAAGCAATGGATAGGATAAGTAAATCACTATAATGAATATAAATTTTCAAAAGTGTCATAAGTACACGTTTTTCTAAGCTGGTGTTGTCCATGTCGTTAAATGAGGAAAGACTTACTCATCTCAAACAGCTTGAAGCTGAGAGTATTCATATCATCCGCGAAGTTGCTGCCGAGTTTGAAAATCCGGTCATGCTGTATTCGATTGGTAAAGATTCAGCGGTCATGCTGCATCTTGCGCTAAAAGCGTTCTACCCAGCAAAACTTCCATTTCCATTATTACATGTCGATACAGGCTGGAAGTTTAAAGACATGATCACTTTCCGGGACAACATGGCGAAAACCCATGGTTTCGATTTGATCGTGCATCAGAATAAAGAAGGGGTTGAGGCAGGTATTAACCCGTTCGACCACGGTAGTTCTAAATATACCGACATCATGAAAACTCAGGGCTTAAAACAGGCTCTGGATAAATACGGTTTTGATGCTGCTTTTGGTGGTGCGCGCCGTGATGAAGAAAAATCACGTGCCAAGGAACGTGTTTATTCATTCCGTGATTCGAAACATCGTTGGGATCCGAAAAACCAGCGTCCAGAACTTTGGAATCTTTACAACGGTAAAGTGAACAAGGGCGAAAGTATTCGTGTATTCCCATTATCTAACTGGACTGAGCTGGATATCTGGCAATACATCTATTTGGAAAGTATTCCATTAGTACCACTTTATTTGGCTGCAGAACGTCCTGTGGTTGAACGTAGTGGCACACTTATTATGGTTGATGATGAACGTATGCCTTTAAAAGAAGGTGAAGTTCCACAAATGAAATCGGTACGTTTCCGTACGTTGGGTTGTTATCCATTAACAGGTGCTGTGGAATCTACAGCCAATACCTTGCCGGAAATTATTCAGGAAATGTTGCTGGCAACCAGTTCTGAGCGTCAAGGTCGTATGATTGACCATGATGAAGCAGGCTCGATGGAGAAGAAGAAGCAGGAAGGCTACTTCTAATTTAATCTCCCCCTGACCCCCTCTTTGAGAAAGAGGGGGGAGCTCCTAAAAGTAAATGGAGAAAGTCCCTTCTTTAATAAAGGGGGATATAGGGGGATTGAAAACCGATTTCTAAAGAATATGTGGAGCTTTGAGCGATGTCTCATCAATCTGATTTAATCAGCCAAGATATCTTGGGCTATCTGAAACAACATGAAAATAAAGACCTGTTGCGTTTTCTGACTTGCGGTAACGTGGACGATGGTAAATCGACGTTAATCGGTCGTCTGCTATACGATTCAAAATTGATTTATGAAGATCAATTACAGGCCGTGACCCGTGACTCGAAAAAAGTCGGTACGACAGGTGATGCACCTGACTTGGCGCTTCTGGTCGATGGTTTACAAGCAGAGCGTGAGCAAGGCATTACCATTGATGTGGCCTATCGTTATTTCTCGACTGAAAAACGTAAGTTCATTATCGCGGATACGCCGGGACACGAACAGTACACCCGTAACATGGCGACAGGTGCGTCGACGTGTGACCTTGCAATCATTTTGATTGATGCGCGTTATGGCGTGCAAACCCAGACGCGTCGTCATACTTTTATTGCGAGTTTGCTCGGTATCAAAAACATCATTGTTGCAATCAACAAGATGGACTTGGTGGAATTCTCTGAAACACGTTTCAATGAAATCCAGGCTGAATATGCGGCATTCGTTGCACAATTGGGCGATCGCAAACCAAGCAATATCATCTTTACGCCTATTTCTGCATTGAATGGCGATAACGTGGTGAACAAGTCAGCCAATACGCCATGGTACACTGGTGAAACGCTGATGGGTACACTTGAATCGGTGGAAATTAACCGTAGTTCAGCGAAGCAGGATTTCCGTTTCCCTGTGCAATACGTGAACCGTCCAAACCTCGACTTCCGTGGTTTCTGCGGTACGATCGCACTTGGCGATATCAATGTTGGCGATACCGTAACAGCATTACCTTCTGGTAAATCATCGACTGTCAAAGAAATTGTCACTTTTGATGGCAATCTTGAGCATGCAGTTGCAGGTCAGGCAGTGACTTTAACGCTTAACGATGAAATTGATATTTCACGTGGTAACGTGTTAATTCGTGCGGATCAAGCTGTTCCAAATATTTCCCGTTCAGTTCAAGCGACTGTTGTGTGGATGGCAGATCAACCACTTGTACTGGGTAAGCTGTACAACATCAAGATTGGTACGCAAACCGTTCCGGCAAAAGTAACGGCAATTCATTACCGTACCAACGTTAACACATTGGAAAAAGTTCAGGTGGATAAACTTGAGCTAAATGCAATCGCCAATGTGACTGTTGAATTTGATGCACCAGTGGTCTTTGACCGTTATCAAGACAGCCGTTTCACCGGTTCGTTTATCTTCATCGATCGTTTGAATAACGTGACGATTGGTGCTGGTATGGTGGAAGAATCAGTTGAATGGTCTGCACACGATGAGCCTGTCACTGCAGAAGCACGTGCGGCACGTTTGGGTCAAAAACCTGCTGCGATGACTGTATCTGGTAAAGCTTTGGAAAATGCTCAGGCGCTAGAAAGCTTGCTGATTCAGCAAGGGATCGTTGCTATTGCTAAAGCAGGTTTGAATGCGGAGCAGGTTGCACTGGTTCGTGAAACTGGTGTGGTTGTGATTACCGATGCTGCTGAAGGTACAGACACGACTTTAACCGTAGATACAGTTGAAGAACTTGCTGAGAAGATTGTGGAATTGGTTCGTCTTTAAGACTGGACTGATTTGAAGAAACCCGCTGAAAAGCGGGTTTTTTATTGCCTAAATTTTGATTGCATGAAAATCATTCGATTAGTCAAAATGTGATCTTTCAATTTACTAGTCAATTAATACAATACTCCCTAGATTTGGGGAATATATGAAAAAATTAATATTGCTGGCTAGTTTGTGTATGGCTTTTGGAGTAGATGCCAAGCAAACCACAACCAGTACTGAATCGATCAAGCAAAAAATAATCCAGCAGTCGATTGAGAGTTATTCGGGCAATTGCCCATGCCCTTACAATACTGCACGTAATGGTAGTCGCTGTGGTAAACGTAGTGCTTATAACCGTGCAGGCGGATATGCGCCACTATGTTATCCGGAAGATGTGAGTGAAAATATGGTAAAGGAATATAAAGGGCGTAGTTAATTAAAGGCTCTGTATTTTAGATAGTGAGCTAAAAAAAATATTTTTGTTAGATTTAGCTTTACATGGGTAATTTAATTACTCATAAGAATCATTGAGGACTAAGGCCAGAATTACTTTCATTTCGGTTAAACTTTTCACGCCTGCAATCCTTTTAATAATTTCTCCATTTCTAAAAATAAGCGTAGAAGGCAAACCATAGGCATTATAGCGCAAGGTTAAAATCGGAGACTGATCCACATTGATCTTGCCAAATTTAACTTCAGGATTTACCTCTGCATAGTATGTCGCCAGTTCGGCAAAGACCGGAAAATTCTGAACACAAGGCTTGCACCAGTCTGCATAAAAGCGAATCACAGCAAAACCTTCAAACCACTCAAAATCACTGTAATTGTTTTCATTATATTCCATCACTTGGGTCATGGTCGGCCTATTATCAATTTCCTGAATAGTCCCCCGATTATACATAAGTCCGATGTAGCTTCATTCCTCATGCTAACTATGTTCAAATAAGTCCAAGATATATGAAATGCATAGATTAGGGAAAGAAATCATGTCGCAACAAACCATGCAGCAAGTCATTATTACAGAACCGGGTGGTGTCGATAAACTCGCTTATGAAACGGTGACTGTACCTGAACCTAAAGCAGATGAAGTTCTGGTGAAAGTCCATGCCTTTGGTATTAACCGTCCAGATATCCTGCAGCGTCAAGGTTTATATCCAATGCCGAAAGGGGTAACGCCAGTTCCTGGTCTGGAAGTGGCAGGTGAAGTGGTTGCGATCGGTAGCGATGTGAGCCAGTTTAAAGTCGGTGACAAGGTTTGTGGCCTGACCAATGGTGGCGGTTATGCTGAATATTGCGTAGTGCCAGAAAGCCAGACCTTGAATATTCCTGAAGGCGTAAGTTTTGTACAGGCAGCGGCCATTCCTGAAACTTTCTTTACTGTATGGGCGAACGTGTTCCAGATGGGTAAGGCCAAAGCAGGGGAAACTGTACTGGTACATGGTGGAACGAGCGGGATTGGTACGACTGCTTTAATGTTGTGTAAATCACTCGGAATCAAAACTTTTGCAACTGTCGGTTCAGATGAAAAAGTTGCGGCTATTTCTGATTTAACCACGGCTATTAATTATAAAACTCAGGACTTTGAGCAAGTTATTAATGAAGCCACTGACAATGGTGGTGTCGATGTCATTTTAGATATGGTCGGTGCACCATATTTAGAGCGTAATTTGAATTTGTTGCGCCGTGATGGACGTCTGGTCTATATCGCTTTCTTGGGGGGTGCCAAGGCCAAAGAAGTCAAACTGGGTCAAATCATGATGAAACGTCTGACCATTACCGGTTCGACCATGCGTGCACGCACCACAGCTGAAAAAGCAGAAATTGCACAGGGTCTGAAAGCACAGATCGCACCATTATGGGCCAAAGGCGAATGTCTGCCTATGATTTATAAAACCTTTAAGTTTGATCAGATTCAGGATGCTCATGCAGCAATGGATACAGGAGAGCATGTCGGTAAAGTCGTGGTTGAAATTATCTAATCGCAGCTTATTGAGTCAAAAAATGCCAGTAATTTTGCTGGCATTTTTTAATTTCGAGTAAAAATTATTACAAATAAATATATAGAATTTTGAATAAAAATTAAAAAAATGCCAACTGTTCGACACAACCTGTCAAGAATGACACGTAAATTGCATATATAGATAATTCCGACCAAATGGTTAAACATTCACATGAATGTGAGAGGGAAAATAAGATGAAAATTATTTCAACAGCATATAGTTCAAAACATAGTTTAAGAGCATTACGACGTATTCATAAAATGATTATTCGCGGAACCATCAGCTGGGTAGAGTTACATAAAATGTATCGGGCGATGCTGCATCTGGAGCGTTATATAGAAAGATTAACAATACAAAATCGTCATTCAAGCAAGAAAGCATCCAGAAAATCCAAATAAGATCTTGTATGTTTAGGGTGAATAAAGGGTCAAGATCTGATGCAAAAAAATATCTTAGACTTTGTCCTAATATTATTCATTGATCGGCATTCAGTATAATCATTCAACATCTAGCGATAAATAAGTACATGAGAATGTATTAAGTGGGGATTTATGAAGCGCCCAGCTTCAACACATGAGCGTCTTGCAGAGCGTTTAGCCAGAATTTTGACCAAATTAAACGTCGGATATCAACTCCGGGCTGCAGAGCTAGCTGCAGAATTTCAGGTCAGCACCCGCACCATTGAGCGTGATTTTGATCGTCTAGGCTCTTACTTACCCTTACTTCAAGATGAACAGAAACGATATTATCTGGAACCCTCTTATTTAGGTCGGTTTAAATTGCAGGATATCCAGACTTTTGCCCAGCTTTCGGGGATCAGTGAGTTGTATCCGGCGTTGGATATGTCTTTTATGCGTGAACTGCTGGATGAACGGGCAAATCAGGTATTTTTGGCAAAAGGCTATTATTTTGAAGATGCTAAACAGTTTGCCGAGCATTTCAAGCTGCTTGCAAGTGCAATCTATAAACGTGAGCAGGTTAAGCTGCAATATTCAGATCAATTGCAAATCATCCAGCCCTATCGTCTGATTCACCATCATGGTATCTGGTACTTGGCTGCTGTGAGTGAAAGCAAGCTGCGCACCTATCGCTTAAGTCAGGTGCAACAGCTCAAGTTGGTTTCTGAGGCGGAGAGCTTTGCGCATGATCCTGAAATACTGAAAATGCTGGCAGATGAAGACAGCATCTGGTTTGGGCAGCAAAAGCAGCAAGTCTTAATCAAGGTACAACCTGAAGTCACGGTTTTTTTTAAAGAGCGCCGTTTATTTCCAGAACAGCAGATCGAGCAGGAAGCCGAGACTGGAGAGTTAGTGATCAGTTGCCAGATTCGTCACGAAATGCAGTTGTTGCCTTTGGTGCGTTACTGGTTGCCCTATGTGAAAATTATTGAGCCGATTCATTTTCAGCAGAAACTGGAACAGGATTTGCAAGGATATTTACGTTCTGCTGGATGATATTGAGAAAGCAGAGCAGGAGAGCCTGATTAATGATGACACTTTAAATGGGAATTTAATTTACTTATTTTTTGACTAACTAAATTACAGACATAAAAAAACCAGCTTTCGCTGGGTTCTTTATTTGCACCATCTTTCTATAGTAGAAGAATGGTGCCCGAGGCCAGACTCGAACTGGCACGCTTTGTGGGCGGGGGATTTTAAATCCCCTGTGTCTACCGATTTCACCACTCGGGCTTTAACAAGATGGAGGCGGAGGTCGGAATCGAACCGGCGTCCACGGAGTTGCAGTCCGCTGCATGACCACTCTGCCACCCCGCCGCGTCTTGTTGATGCGTATATTAGCAAGCTCAGAAAAAAAAACAATAGTGTATTCATCTGTATGCGCATAAAAACATCATCTGGCGGAAAATATTTAAATTATTCATGTAGAATGTGCAAAATTGATTCATATCAACACTTGGGAGAAGTGCCGTGGCATTAGTTCTAGACGGTCGTGCATTGGCGAAGCAAATTGAAGCTGACTTGTTTACTCGCGTAGAAGCGCTGAAAGCAAAATCAGGTCGTACTCCAATTCTTGCGACGATTTTGGTAGGTGACGATGGTGCATCTGCAACTTATGTTCGCATGAAAGGCAATGCCTGCCGCCGTGTTGGTATGGATTCACTCAAAGTGGAACTTCCTAAAGAAACCACAACTGAAGAATTATTGGCTGAAATTGAAAAATTAAATACAAATCCTGATGTGCACGGTATTCTGCTGCAACATCCGGTTCCAGCTCAAATTGATGAGCGTGCCTGTTTCGATGCAATCTCGCTTGAAAAAGACGTAGATGGCGTCACTTGTCTTGGTTATGGTCGTATGGCAATGGGCGAAGCAGCCTATGGTTCAGCGACGCCTGCGGGTATCATGACCATCCTGAAAGAACATAATATTGAAATTGCAGGTAAACATGCAGTAGTTGTCGGTCGTTCTGCAATTTTGGGTAAACCAATGGCAGCGATGCTGCTAGAAGCGAATGCAACCGTAACCATTTGCCATTCACGTACTCAAGATCTTGCAAGCTTTGTTAAGCAAGCAGATATCATTGTCGGTGCGGTAGGTAAAGCAGAATTAATTCAAAAAGACTGGATCAAACAAGGTGCAGTGGTTGTTGATGCTGGTTTCCATCCACGTGATGGCGGTGGTGTTGGTGATATCCAACTTGTTGGCATTGAAGAAATTGCTTCTGCTTACACACCAGTTCCGGGTGGTGTAGGTCCAATGACGATTACCACTTTAATCCGTCAAACGGTTGAAGCTGCTGAAAAAGCTTTAGGTTAATCAAATCCTCCCTAACCCTCCTTTTTCAAAGGAGGGAACTCTGATCACTATTTTTGGATGGAGTTTCCCCCTCTTTTTTAAAGAGGGGCTAGGGGAGATTCTTCAAAGACATTAATACTAATTAAAAGAAATCTAATGAGCTGCACCTTCCGACTCCCTCAAGCCCCAGAACATCTACTAAAAGCCTTGCATGATGTGATTCCATATTGTGAGCTGCATGCACAGCAATTGCCGGATACACCCATTTCCCTGTGGCTGATTCCGCCAGTATTCCCAACTGACAAACTCGATGATGAAGTCATCCGTCGCATCTGGAACGATACACCGTACTGGATCTTTTGTTGGGCCTCAGGCTTGGCGATGGCGCAGTGGCTATTGGCGGAGCCGCATCATGTCAAAGATAAAGTTGTTTTGGATTTTGGGGCTGGATCGGGCGTAGTTGCCATTGCAGCAAAAATGGCAGGTGCAAAACGTGTGATTTGCTGTGATATCGATCAAGTTAGTCTGGATGCCTGTCGCGCCAATGCGGAGCTGAATGATGTTGAGCTTGAATATCTGGATGACCTATATAAGGCAGAGCAGGTGGATATTCTATTAGCCGCAGATGTGCTCTATGATCAATGTAACCGTTTCTTCCTGGATGAGTTTTTAAAATTTGCACCTGAGGTGTGGGTTGCAGACAGTCGGGTAAAAAACTTTAGTCATCCTCAATATGAAAAACTGGATGAGCGTAGTGCGACGACCTGGCCGGATTTGGATGAATCGCCCGAATTTCGTAATGTCAGTTTCTATAAAACACGTTAAATTTAAAAAATTAAAAAGGGCACTAGGCCCTTTTTGATTGTCTTACTCTGATTAAGTAACTAAGTATCAGATATTAAGAACAGGTATAACGAATAACCCGCATGGTCGTAGGGCGGGCTTCTAAAGCTTCGCGTGCACCCGGGTTCTCGCTATTATGTAAATCAGGCGTATTGCTCAAGCTGATTTGCGTGCGGCTATTACCCAGTTGGCGGCCATAGTTTTCCTGTTCCGCAGTTGGATTGGAAATTTCATTGGTGCTTAAAATCTGGATGTTGTAAGTTTTGGAATTTCCTAATACGTGTCTGCAAGCGGCTTGCAAGCGATTTTCATCCTGGCTTGGTCGTCCTGAGAGGGTGTAGCTCAAGGTTGCTGTATTGCCTGAACGTTCCAGAATTTCATAGCCACTTTGTCCATTGAATTGATGGGGTGTGGTCTGACATGCACTCAGTACGAAACTGCTCGCAGCCATAGCCAAAATTACTGTTGTTCTTTTCATATTTATAGTTCCTGAAGTCTTGGCTTAAGTATGCCATATTTTGCTTAAACTGCTGCTCTGGTCAATTGTGATCAATTGTTTAAACAGCCAATAAAAAAGGCCGCTTACGCGACCTTTTTTAATTAAATCAGCAATTAAGCAGATTTAACCGCAGCAATAAGTTCTGCTTGACGAGTTTTTAACGCTTCCGGTAAACGCTCACCCAGCTTGTCGAACAATTCAGTGTGGCTTTCAAGTTCTTTGATCCATTGATCTTTATCTTGAGAAGTTACTAGGTCAAACTGTTCTTTAGTGAAGTCAGAACCAGTCCAGTTCAACTGTTCGTAAGTAGGAACTAGGCCGATTGGTGTTTCAACAGCATCAGCACGACCTTCACAACGGTCAATGATCCACTCAAGAACACGCATGTTTTGACCGAAACCAGGCCATACGAAGTTGCCTTCAGCATCACGACGGAACCAGTTCACGTTGTAGATACCTGGAAGTTTGTTGCCAGCAGCGGCAGCTTTCGCGCCCACTTGCTCGCCCATTTCTAACCAGTGCGTGAAGTAATCCGCCATGTTGTAGCCAGCGAATGGCAGCATCGCGAACGGGTCACGACGAACAACACCTTGTTGACCAACAGCAGCAGCAGTTGTTTCAGAGCCCATCGTTGCAGCTTTGTAAACACCGTCAACCCAGTCAAATGCTTCTGAAATTAGAGGCACAGTGTCTGCACGGCGACCACCGAAGATGAACGCAGAAATTGGCACGCCAGCTGGATTTTCCCAGTCAGCGTCAATAGAAGGGCATTGACCAGCTGCAACTGTGAAACGAGCATTTGGATGCGCTGCTTTTTCTTCGCCAGTGTGTGGTTGACCTTTCCAGTTAGTCAGGTTGGCAGGCGCTTCTTTAGTCAGACCTTCCCACCATACTTCACCGTTGTCAGTCACAGCGACGTTTGTATAAATCACGTCTTTGTGCATGGTTGCCATACAGTTCGGGTTGGTCTTGGTGTTGGTACCAGGCGCTACACCGAAGAAGCCAGCTTCAGGGTTGATTGCATATAAGCGACCGTCTTCACCTGGTTTGATCCAAGCAATATCGTCACCTACAGTTTCAATCTTCCAGCCTTCATAGCCTGCTGGTGGAATCAACATAGCGAAGTTTGTTTTACCACATGCAGATGGGAATGCAGCTGCGATGTAGTGTTTTTCGCCTTGTGGATTGGTCACGCCAAGGATCAGCATGTGTTCAGCTAACCAGCCTTGTTGACGACCCATAAATGATGCAATACGTAATGCCAGGCATTTTTTACCCAACAATGCGTTACCGCCATAACCAGAACCATAAGACCAGATCTCACGAGTTTCTGGGTAATGCACGATGTATTTTTCTTTGTTGCAAGGCCATGCAACATCTTTTTCGCCGTTCGCAAGCGGAGCACCTACAGTGTGTACGCAAGGAACGTATTCACCGTCAGTACCAAGAACGTCATAAACAGCTTTACCCATACGAGCCATTTTAGACATGCTTACTGCAACGTAAGGAGAGTCAGTTAACTCGATACCGATATGAGCGATATGAGAACCCAATGGACCCATTGAGAATGGAACCACATAAAGTGTACGACCTGCCATTGAACCGTCAAATAAACCGTTCAATTTTTCGCGCATGACAGCAGGTGCTTCCCAGTTGTTGGTCGCGCCAGCATCGTCTTTGTTTTCAGAACAGATGTAAGTACGATCTTCAACACGTGCTACGTCAGAAGGATCAGAATTTGCAAGATAAGAACCAGGATGAGTTTCTTGATTCAGCGCTTGCATTGTGCCGTTAGCGATCATCAAGTCGATATAACGTTGATATTCTTCTGCGCTACCGTCACACCATTCAATTTTTGCTGGTTTTGTTAATTTAGCAATCTCTTCCACCCAAGCAATAAGCTTAGGGTGACGAACGAATTCTGGTGCGTTCACTTGGGTCATGGTGAGGCCTATCTCAAATGTGTACAAATTAGATGTACAAAGTACAATCCGAGCAATAAAAAATATCGCCCAGATGAAATATGAAAAAAAGTGGCTGTATTAAAGCATAAAATGATAAAAAAAATAAGACCAAAGAAGTGCTAGATTTCTTTTGGAATATAATGCTATTTTATTTATAAATATAAGTAAAACAACAAGATAAAACTAAATATTTGAATTATTGATTCTATTTATTTAAATGATGAATGGTATTTATTTTAAAAATTAATATTAAAATCATTATCTTAATTTTATAAGATCTCTAATATTCATTATTGATTAAATAAATGGTTGCCATTTGAATTTTACATAAAGCCACTGTTAATTGTCTATGAATTGGACAAAATGCCAATAGGCTTCAATGAAATTGCGCGAAAAATGTCTAATCAATCTAAACCCTTATCGCTGATTTTTAATCATAAAGCTGGTTTTCGCATACAGGGGCCAGAAGGCATTTATGAACAGCTGATCGATATATTTTCAGCGCAGGGTTATCAAACTAAAGCTTATGAAATCAATGATTCACAGCAATTTGATAAAATTATGGTTGAGGTGCTTGAACAGCATTTGGCATCTAGCGAGTCAGGAATCATCGTTGCGGCAGGCGGAGATGGCACTTTAAATACAGTCGCCAAACATGTGTTGAATACGCAAATTCCTGTCGGTATTTTGCCTTTAGGGACTTTTAACTATGTGGCGAGATTATTGGGGATTCCGCTGGATTTGCTTGAAGCGGCAAAAGTGATTGCGACAGGACAGCCACAACGTATGAATGTTGCTCGTATCAATCAGGAAATTTATCTGAATAATGCCAGTTTAGGTCTATATCCTTTATTTATTAAAAAACGTGAAGACTATAATCGTATTTTTGGTCGCTTACCGCTACATGCCTATACTTCTGCACTGGATGTTTTAATTCGCGACCGTAAAGAATTAAAACTAAAAATCTGGGTGGATCAAAAGAAATATCCGGTAAAAACACCACTGATTTTTTTTGGCAATAATCCCTTGCAACTGGCGGATATGAAAATGCGCATTGCAGAAGCGGCTGAAAAAGGCAAAGTGGCGGGAGTTGTAGTTTCTAAAAGTGATAAGCTTACTTTATTTAAGCTAGTGTATCAGCTGATTCGTGGCAAGATTGACCAGGCATCGGATGTTTATAGTTTTGCAGCCGATCAAGTTCGAATCGAATCCCGAGCCAAGAAACTGATGGTAGCGATTGATGGGGAAATTGTGGAAATGGCCCCGCCACTCAATATTTCTGTATTAAAAGATAGCCTAAACGTAATGGTGCCACATGATCCTGCATCTGTCTGATCTGCATTTTGGAACAGAGAAGCCGGAGTGTTTAGAAGCGATTCGGCATTTCTGTCAGACCCATCCACTTGAAGCCGTCGTCATCAGTGGTGACCTGACTCAGCGCGCACGTTTGGGTCAATTCTTTGCCTGCAAAAAATTTTTAGATCAGCTCAATACGCCTTATATGGTGATCCCGGGGAATCATGATATTCCGCTCTATCATTTGTGGAATCGGCTTTTCAATCCATTTACCCGTTACCAGATTTTTTTTGGTGAATTGGAGCCAATATTTGAAACTGAAAATTTTTATCTGATTGGGGTGAATTCGATCCGACGTCGATATCATACCAAAGGGCATTTATCCCTTGAGCAGATTCAGCGTATTGACCTGACGCTGGCGCAGGCGCCTGCTTCCAAATTAAAAATCATTGTCAGCCATCAGCCTTTTTATGTGCCTTTTCAAAATAAGCGCGGTTTCAAGGACAGCCCATTGATGGCCAAAATTGCTTTAGAGGCCTGGGCAGAGCATGGTCTGTTTGCGGTGTTACATGGGCATCTGCATCAACCGGCGATTTATGATTTGAATCAGATGTTCGGATTGGGGATGGATCATCCTGTATATGATGTACATGCAGGGACTTCTGCGTCAAATCGTTTGCATAAAAATGAACCCAACAGCTTTAATCTGATTGATGCCACAGGAAAAATTTCTCAATATTTGTTCGATGAAGTGGCGCAAGCCTTTATGTTGAAAGCTGATCTGCCGAATAAATAGACGAAAACCTATGATTCGTTAAAAAAAACCAATTTTTTTTCATTTTTGCCCTTGAAGCGTTTTATTCCATCTCCATAAAAGTGACATCAAAAATTTTTGATGATGACCCATGGAATAATTAAGTCGTCATCAGTGACCTAAAAAAGACTTAGTCTGATGGAGTTATTTATGAGCAACATTCGTCCATTACATGACCGCGTTGTTATTCGTCGTGTTGAAGAAGAAACTAAAACAGCTGGGGGCATTTTACTTCCAGGTTCGGCTGCTGAAAAACCTGCTCAAGGTGAAATCATTGCAGTTGGTAATGGTCAAATCACTGACAATGGCGTACGCGCGTTAGACGTAAAAGTTGGCGACAAAGTATTGTTCGGTACTTATGCAGGCACTACTGTAAAAGTAAACGGCGAAGAGCTTTTAATCATGAAAGAATCTGACATTTTAGCGGTATTAGAAGCTTAATCTGCGCTAAAAAAGTTTTATTCATTCCAAATCAGATTTTGTAAAGATACAACAATATTCGGAGTCAAATATGTCAGCTAAAGACGTAAAATTTGGTGATTCAGCTCGTTCAAAAATGATTGCTGGTGTAAACACCCTTGCAGATGCAGTAAAGGTTACTTTGGGTCCTAAGGGCCGTAACGTTGTTATCGACCGTTCTTTTGGTGCACCGCACATCACTAAAGATGGTGTCACTGTTGCCAAAGAAATTACGCTGAAAGACAAGTTCGAGAACATGGGTGCTCAACTGGTTCGTGAAGTTTCTTCAAAAACCAATGACATCGCAGGTGATGGTACAACGACTGCAACTGTATTGGCACAAGCAATTTTGAATGAAGGCATCAAGTCAGTAACAGCGGGTATGAACCCAATGGACTTGAAACGCGGTATCGATATTGCGGTACGTTCTGTAGTTGAAAACATCAAGGCAACTGCAAAACCAGCATCAGACTCTAAAGCGATTGAACAAGTAGGTTCGATCTCTGCTAACTCTGATACGACTGTAGGTCAGCTGATTGCGCAAGCAATGGAAAAAGTGGGCAAAGAAGGCGTGATCACGGTTGAAGAAGGTTCAGGCTTCGAAGATTCGCTTGACGTAGTTGAAGGCATGCAGTTCGACCGCGGTTATATTTCTCCGTACTTCGCGAACAAGCAAGATACTTTAACAGCTGAACTTGAAAATCCATTCATTCTTCTTGTTGATAAAAAAATCAGCAATATTCGTGAATTGATTACAGTACTTGAAGCTGTTGCTAAAACTGGCAAACCGCTTTTAATCATTTCTGAAGATGTTGAAGGCGAAGCGCTTGCGACGCTTGTTGTCAACAACATGCGCGGTATTATCAAAGTATGTGCGGTGAAAGCACCTGGTTTTGGTGATCGTCGTAAAGCTATGCTTCAAGACATCGCGATCTTGACTGGCGGTACTGTGATTTCTGAAGAAATCGGCATGCAGCTGGATCAAACGACGCTTGATCACTTGGGTACAGCACATAAAGTAACTGTATCTAAAGAAAATACTGTAATTGTAGATGGTGCTGGTAATGCTGGCCAAATCGCTGACCGTGTACAGCAAATCCGTGCACAGATCGAAGAATCTACTTCAGAATATGACAAAGAAAAACTTCAAGAGCGTGTAGCGAAACTTGCTGGCGGTGTTGCTGTCATCAAAATCGGTGCTGCAACTGAAGTTGCAATGAAAGAGAAAAAAGACCGTGTAGATGACGCGCTTCATGCGACTCGCGCTGCAGTTGAAGAAGGTGTCGTTGCGGGTGGTGGTGTTGCACTAGTACGTGCTGCATCTGCACTTGAAGGCGTAACAGGCGCGAATGATGACCAAAACGTAGGTATCAACATTCTTCGTCGTGCGATTGAAGCACCGCTTCGTCAAATCGTATCTAACGCAGGTGATGAGCCTTCTGTAGTGATCAACGCTGTGAAGAATGGCGAAGGTAACTTCGGTTATAACGCTGCAACTGGCGAATATGGCGATATGCTGGAAATGGGTATTCTTGACCCTGCTAAAGTAACGCGTTCTGCACTTGAGCACGCCGCTTCTGTTGCTGGCTTGATGCTGACCACTGAATGCATGATCACTGAAATCCCAGAAGACAAACCTGCAATGCCTGATATGGGTGGCATGGGTGGTATGGGCGGCATGATGTAATTCATCATCCGAGCATTTCATAAAAAATCCCCGCAATAGCGGGGATTTTTTTATGCGTTTACAAAATTATGATGCGGACTTTTTAACTAATTTATAATTTAAATTACTGTCGATTTTTTTACCTGATTTCATCTCGCGTGCTTCAACAAAATTTTCACCAACAAAGAATTTACGGTTTTCAGCTTTGTTATCTAATGTGATGATTGAAGGATCTTGAGGGTCAAAACTGAAACTACCTTTAGTTTCCGTCTCATTATTTCCAGCTTTACCTAAATATTCCTCATTTAGCTCATAGGTTTTATCCGGATTGAGATCTAACTCGACCTTAATCCCTTCACAGTCAGCACAAGGAAAAACACCTTCGTATTCACCTGCCCAATCTAGCGAAGTTTCTGCGCTATCAGCACGGTTCACACTAGTATCCGCGTTATTTTGCTCCATCATGGCTGGGCTGGATTGAGCATTATTACTCATCGGCTCATTATCATTGGGCTTTGAACAGGCGGTTAAAGCTCCTGCAAGAACGACTGCTATCGCAGCAGTAAGCGTTAATTTTTTCATTGTTTTAACCCTATTAAATTATTTGTTATGAATTACATTAAAAGTAGTCAGTACAGATAAATAGGGCAATCTTGTTAAAGTTTGATTCATTAGGTGAATGAGGCCAGAGTTATTGATAAGTGAGCAGGATTTAAGAATTTTTAGCCAAGTTTAAAGTCACTTTATGCTGTTTCGTTAACCAATTCTGAACGCTATGATTAGAAAATAATGATAATGCGGAGGGGATAATGAAATTAGAACAAGAAAATAATCTGATTGCAAAAATTTATGATGCTGCTGTATTACCATCTTTGTGGCTGGACGTGATCAAAGATATCGTGAGCTATACTAAAAGTAAGAGTGCAATTTTTACCGGTCTGGATCAGCTTAATCCAGGCTATGACTTTGTCTATACGCACAATATCCCGAATGAAAGTCTGGCCGCTTATCAAGAGGAGCGTATCAGAGTGATTGATATGAAACTGCATATGCCCTTATGGAATGCGATCGAGATGGGCGATGCTTTAAGTCATAACTGTCAGCACTATGCAGAACAGCCGGGTACGGATCACTATGTGTTCTATGAGAAGTGTTTAAAGCCTGGCGGTGTATCTTATCTGGCGGGAGTATTGCTGGATCGGGGGAATTATCGTTGGGCGGTACTGGGTATTCATCGTGCACCTGAAGTACAGCCTTTTGAACAGCCTGAGCTGGATTTTCTAAGACGTATCAGTATTCATTTACGCCGGGCTTTGCAAATTCACCGGCAAATCAACTTGATTCAGCAAGATAATTTAAGCTTGTATACCGTATTGGATAGTTTAAAAACCGGAATTGTACTGCTTGATCAAAACCTGTGTTTAAGTTATTCCAATCCCATTGCGCAAAAGATGCTTGATCAAAGTTCATGTCTGGATCTGGATATACATAACCGTCTAAAAACCAATTATAGTCAGCAGATACGTTTTGATCAGCTTCTGGAAAGTGCTTTGCTGGAAGATACGACCATTCAAACTGAAGTGGGTGGAGTCCTGGCGTTGAGTGATGGGGCAGGCTCGCAATTCATGCTGACGGTAGTGCCCTTTAAGAAATTAAGAAATATGCAACATTTACAGTCTGCTCAGCATCAGATTGCATTATTTATGACGGATAAAAACCAGCATTATTCCCTGTCAAGAACTTACCTACAACAGTGTTACCAGCTTTCCAAACGAGAGTTTGATTTATGTGAGTTGTTAATTAATGGTTATAAAATAGAAGATATTGCAGAACAGTGTGGCATTACGCTGAGTTCGGTACGGACGTATTTTAAAAATATTTATGAAAAAACCCAATGTTGTTCGCAAATCGAACTGATGCATTTATTGATGGGTTGTACCATTCAATTTGAACATATTGATTAAACCGGCCTGAATTTCATATTCAAGCCGGTTTATATGGGTTATTTAACACGTTGTAAAGTTACAGGATCTTCACCTTGCGGATGTAAGATAAGATTGTTGTTAGATATATTGATGCTTGCAATTGTCTTGCTGCCATTTGAACTATCTTGTAATCCACCACACTCGTTGGTATCGAATAATACCTCGGTTGTGGTGAGAGTATTTGCTGACAATGTATATTTGCCATATTCAATTCCTGGCCAACCACAGTCATCTCCACCTTCAGTGTCTAGGAAGAAATAATAGTTGTTATCAAAGAAAGCAAATAGGTGCGTTTCATTGAGTCGCCACGTGCCGACGAGACTATTAGACTGCTTAACTCGATTTAAACGGTATTCAGTACTAACGCCGGGTTCAGTAAGAATTAATTGAGTTCCATTAAAGTTTAAAGAATAAGGTTTATTCTCGGCAGGATGTGAAAGTCCCCATTCACCATTGGTGTCATGTAGGATTTCCGGTTCAATCACGGTTGTTGTTGCATTCCATTTTAAGCGGCCCATTTCAATGCCTGCTTGACCACTCTCATCTTTTGCTTCTGCTTCACCTAGTGCATAGCGTCCATCTTCCAGAATGTGAATCAACACAGCAGTGTTATCGGTACGGTTAATCTCCCACGTACCGGCAATATCTTTGTAGAAGGTCGCTTGGAAGTTTTCTGAAGCTTTTTCTGGTGTTATCAACTGATCTGGTGTGATGGCTGTTTTGGTGACAACTTCATTTACGAAGTCGGTGGTACTTTGGTTAAAATTAAGCTTTACAGCAGTGAAGGCTGTTTTAGTGTCATCACTAATCTGAATGCCATCGCTATGATCACCTTTTCCATCTAAGGATTGTAAAAAAACCATAAGGTTGATACGCGCATTTTCACTTTCGACTAAATCTAATGGTGTGATACGCTCCTTTGCTTCAATTTCATCACCGAGTTGTACACCCCCAATAAAGAATTTTACTTTTTCATCATCATTAAATTTAAATTCTCCTTTTTCGTTGGTAACTCCTGTTGCACCACTACTGGTGATATAGGTCACCCCTGAAATGATTCCGTCCGTCAGTACGCCGGTTTGGGTGCCAACATTGTTTGCTGGAGGTGTACTGGCATTATCATCCGAACCACCACAGGCACTAAGTAACCCTGCTAAAGCAATATAAAGTAAAGTCTTTTTCATTAGAATCTTCCTGAAATTTATAATGTGGATTCAGTATAAAAAGACCCTTATATTTGCCATATCCCAAAATGAGGAGGTTAAGAGCTTTTTAATGCATGAATCCTTTAAATTAGAAAGAAATTCCTATTTATATTGGGAAGCAATCTTAACTATCCGTAAATTGATGTATGAGATAAGTTGAAAGGTGGCAAAAATAATCAACTATTCATTTAAAAATTCTAATTATACAAATATAGATTAACTGTTTATTTATTGATCATAGAGCACTATCTATATTTGCCGAGGTTGCTAAAATTCGCGCAATTTTGAATAGAATTGGTGCGTGACGTGTTTGAGAAGTTAGCAGAACAAAGCCTGAGGCTGATGGGTTGGGAAATTGATAACCATTGGCCCCTAGATTTAGACCAATGTGTCATGATTGCTGCTCCTCATACCAGTAATTGGGATGCACTGTATGCGCGACTGGCCTTAAAAGCATTGGGTGTGAATGTTCGCTTAACCATTAAAGACAGTTATATGAAATTGCCATTTGGACCTTTTGTACGTGCTATGGGCGGTATCGGGATCGATCGCCGTCCTAAACAGCCGGGGGAGCCTCGTCCGAGTATGGTTCAGGTGATGACGGAATTATTCAAGACCCATCCTAAACTGGTGATGCTGGTCACGCCAGAAGCGACTCGTGCTAAACAGGAACAGTGGAAGACAGGTTTTTATCATGTCGCGATTAATGCAGGTGTGCCGATTGCATTGGCCTATATGGATTATGAGAAGAAGAAAACTGGTGTAGGTAAAATTGTTTATCCGACAGGGGATTATGAAAAAGACATGGCAGAAATCATGGCATTTTATGCAGAGATTCAGCCAAAATTCCCTGAATGCTTCAGCGTAGATCAGCGCTATTATCAGAATTAAAATTGAGTTGAAAAAAAGCAGGAAAATTCTCCTGCTTTTTTATTGCCTAATCATCATGAAGATTGACAGACTTAAGAGGCATGTTCAGAAGCGGGTAAAATTCCACCCAGATTTTGGCAGGCATCTTTATAAAGATCATATTGTTGCTCCACCACTTCATGCAGTGGCAGGTCAAACAGCTCTTCACCTTGATGATACTGTTTGATATAAGACTCGACTTTGGATTTGCTGCCATACAACATCTGCTGATAATAGTCGGTCATACTGCTATGTGGCATTTGGGCGGTATCTACCTTGGCACAATGGAAATTTTGCAGTAATTGTTCTGATTTTTTCAAATCGCTGGACATACAACCTGCCAGTAGCAAGGTACTGAGCAATGTCGTGATAAATTTCATGGAAAGTAGACTAAAGGCTTTATGGGAGCGCACTATTGTAGAAGTAAAACCCGGTCACAAAACCTTTTTAATCTACCAAATGGTTAAAAAATAGAACAACAGAATTTGAAAATTCAAGTCCATTCTCTAAACATTTAACCTTTGACCAGCCCGCCATCTACAATCAGGTTTTGTCCTGTGACGGCACGTGAATAAGGTGACAAAAACATCAGGATTGCAGCAGCAAATTCTTCTGGTGTAATTACGCGGCGTAAAGGCGTCGATTGAGCAATCAGGTCAAAGACAATGTCAGGTGTGGCCTTACTGGCATCCGTGGTTTGTAACAGGCCACCAGAGAGCATATTCACATTGATGCCATATTGTCCCAAGTCCTGCGCCGTGGTGCGGGTAAAGGCCAATAATGCAGCTTTGGCGGTGGTATAGTCATGATAAGGAACCACCGGATTTTGCACCAGGTTTGTACCAATATTCACGATCCGGCCAAACCCTGCCTGTTTCATATCATCCAGTGCGGCTTGTGTAGTATTTAAGGCAGCCTGTACTGCACCGCTAAATTGCCGTTGCAACATATCCCAAGTCAGCGTTTCTACTTTAGGGCGTGCATCACCATTAAATTCAAATTGAATCAGTGCGTTATTGATTACAGCATGAATCGCTTCCCCGAAATGGGTTTTAGCTGCGGCAAATAAAGCGCGGACCTGATCAACTTGGGTCACATCTGCCTGATAAATAAAGACTTGGTCTGGATGTTGCTGGGCCAGCTGTTCAGCTTGCTGCTGACTGCTATGATAATTGACGACCACGCGCGCACCCTCAGCCAGTAAAGCTTGAGTAATGGCCAAACCCAAACCACGCGCACCGCCCGTAACAAGAACAATCTGATCACGAATTTGCATAATGATGATCTATATTGTGAAAGATTGGCCTTAACATAGCAGTTATTTCACCGGATTCAAGCTTTGGCGGGGAAGACAGACTCGGCTTGATCTTGTGTTTAAATGAATTGGGGCGCTAATAGAAAACAGCCTGCGCTCAAGAGTAAACTTAAGATCATGCGTTTGAACAGTAATTCCGAAATTTTATAAAATAGTTTTGCGCCTAAAATTGCCGGAATATTCACAAAAACAATCAGCAAGGCCATATAGGGTAAATGGCTTTGATTGATCAGGCCTTGCCATAGATACGTACCCAGCGTGAAGAGCTGAATTACAAAATTAAAGTGCCGTAAAATATAGCGCTGCTGGGTTTTGGGTAATTGTTTTAACATCACCCAGGCCGAAGGAATGGCACCGCAAAAACCGCCCAGTCCTCCTAAAATTCCGCCAATAAAACCGATGCAGCTATCAGTCAATTTTCCTGAATGCTGAATTGTTTTGAATTGCGGATTGAATAGCATCACCGGACACCACAGTACCAGAAAAAATCCCAAGATCATCTTAAAGGTATCTGCTTGAATGATCTGCAACAGATAAGTACCCAGCGGCACGCCAATCAGACCAGCAATCAGATAAGGCAGCACCAACTGCCTGGATAAAACTAGCTGCTTTTTTTCCTGACTGAGTGAAATCACATGACTCCAGATCGAGGCAAATACCAGCAAGGGCGCGGCCAGTTGCGGAGGCAGCACCCAGACCCAGAAAGACATGGCGATCAGGGCAAAGGCAAAGCCGGTCAGCCCCTGGACAAAACCTGCGACCATTGCACCAAGAATAAATAACAGCCAAGTCATAAAGATCAGGTCATAAGCAAAGGCAGCAGTATTCTCAAGATTTAAACAAAAGCCAAGCTTCCATTTAGCTGGATTTATGCAAATGAAAGTTCAAATTCTCATAAAAGCATGAATGCTAATTAAGAAAAAAGAGGTTTACGGCCATGCATAAAACATGCATAAATCTCTACAAGAGTGCAACAATGGCTCCGTTCACTCTCCATGAACTCGCCTGATACTGACAGAGTGCAGTAAGAGGTGATGGACATGATGAAAAAAGTGATATTACTTTCTGTATTGGCTGTGTCATTAACCGGTTGTGTGGTTGATCCTTGGGATGATGATTATCGTGGCAACAGAGATCGTAATGGACATTATGATCGAGACCACAGAGATCATGACTGGAAAAATAAGGATCATAAAGATCATCGGGATTGGAAACGTGACCGAGATAACCGCGACTGGCGCCGTGATCGTTAATCACAGTCTTTAAATTTGACTGACTACAATGACAAAAAGGATTCCACTGAGGAATCCTTTTTTAATGGCTCTTCAAAACAATTTAAATCAAGAAATACTTTTTTGATAAAGCCCCGCACGAACTGTACCGGCTTTGGTATTTTTAATTAAACGCCATGAGGACGGTAATTTAAGTAATTGTAAATCACGATCTGCTTCTACATAAATATAGGCATTGTCCTTGATCAGAGGATCTGCCTTTAGCGCTAGTTCTTCCCATAAATCCAGGCTATATGGCGGATCTAGAAAAACCAGATCAAACTGTGCCTGAAGGGTAGACAAAGCTTGCTGCGCCGTAGCCACTTTTAACTGTGCACGTGCTTTGGTGACTTTTAAAAGTTCCAGATTTTGGGTCAGAAATTGTGCCTGAGTACGATCCGGCTCAATCATCACCACTGATACAGCACCACGCGATAATGCCTCAAACGCCAATGCCCCAGAACCGGCACAAATATCCAACACCTGGGCATTTTGTACATCCCACATCAGCCAATTAAACAGTGTTTCCCGAACACGGTCAGGCGTCGGGCGCAAACCCTCAATGCTGGCAAAAGGCAGTTGGCGGCGTTTCCAGTCACCACCAATAATTCGAAGCTGGTTTTTCATCTTTAATCTCGCTCTACCGGTGTCGGAGCAGGTGTTGCTGCGGGAGATGCAGCCGTATTTGCAGAAGTCGGAGCAGCATTGTCGGGCTGGTCACTGGCTGGAACGGCACTAGATGCTGCATCCTGACTCAACATGCCTGCACCACTTGGCAATTCAGCTGGCTTGATTCCGGCCGTCATCAGACCACCACTTAATTGGTGGCCTTGTGGGCGTACCGGATTTTTATCTTTATGCAGTAACCAGTAATCAAAAATTGGACGGGCCAGAGCCGTTGCGGCACTACCACCGCGACCATTTTCCAGAATAACCGCAATCGCGATTTCAGGATTTTCAGCAGGTGCAAAACCGACAAACAGACCATGATCCAGCTGACGGTCAGTCAATAAGGATTCATTATAGCGCTTGCCCTGAGCAATACTTTTTACCTGTGCCGTACCGGTTTTTCCGGCAATAGAATATTGTAAGCCGCTTTTGATGCCTCGGCCTGTACCGGATTGAATTACGTCCACCATCGCATCACGCATTTTGATCCAGTCTTCTTCCTGACCATTAAAATCGATCTTGCCATGCGTGCCATTATGCACCTTGAACGGTTTGGCACCGCGACTTTCGCGCAGAACATGGGGAATGACTTTATTGCCATGGTTGGCGGTAATGGCTGTGGCCATAGCCAGCTGCAATGGCGTTGAAGTAAAAGCACCCTGACCAATACTGACAGAAATGGTTTCACCACGTGACCATTTGGCCTTGCGGGTACGCATTTTCCATTCCGGGTTTGGATACAGTCCTGAGCTTTCACTTGGTAAGTCCACGCCGGTTTTTTCACCAAAGCCAAACTGACGCATCCAGGTATTCATTTTTTCAATACCCATACGGTAGGACATGACATAGAAATAAGTATCACAGGAGACGACTTGGGCCTTATGCATGTTTACTGCGCCATGTCCGGATTTTTTATGGTCACGGAAACGGTGACTGTCTCCCGGCAGGCTGAAATAACCCGGATCGGAAATAGTGGTATCCCAGTCGACCAGACCATGATGCAGACCACCGAGCGCAAACATTGGCTTGATGGTGGAGCCAGGTGGATAAACCCCTTGTACCGCACGGTTATATAAAGGTTGATCCAGATTATCGCGCAGGAATGAATAATCTTTGGTGCTGATCCCGGTCACAAACAGATTTGGGTTAAAACTTGGACTGGAGACCAGCGCCAGAATTTCTCCGGTTTTAGGATTCATCGCCACAATCGCGCCACGACGCCCAGCCAGTTGCTCCGAAGCGACTACCTGTAAACCGTAATCCAGTGACAGGAACAGATCATTACCACGCACCGGATCTTTACGGCCCAAATGACGCAGCACATTACCAAAGGCATCTGCTTCTACCGATTCATTTCCCGGCATACCATGTAAAAGTTCTTCATAGGATTTTTCCACCCCGATTTTTCCAATCAGGTTGGTTCCGGCATAGAGATCCTTATCAATGGCTTTCAGTTCTTTGTCATTAATACGACCGACATAGCCAATCACATGTGCAAACAGGTCGCCATGTGGATAATAGCGAGTCATCTGGGTTTCAATATTTACGCCCGGAAACTGATATTTCACTTCACTGAAACGGGCAATATCATTTTCATTCAGGTTGAGCTTGATTGAAACCCGTTCGGTTTTACGCGCTGTTTTAATCCGGGTTTGAAAGCGTTCAAGATCTTCTTCGGTCAATTCCAGAATCGGTTTTAGGCGTTCGAGCGTTTGATCGATATCCTGTACGTCGGCACGACTTAAAGTGGCAGTAAATACTGGATAATTATCGGCCAGCAGAACGCCGTTACGGTCATAAATATAACCGCGTGCTGGAGGCAAGGGTTGCAGACGAATCCGGTTCTCATCAGAAGCTGTAGTAAAGCTTTCAAAGTTGAACAGTTGCAAATAGGCATAGCGGCTGACTAGCAGCAGCATGAAGAAAATGACAATCCCCATGGAAATCAAGACTCGACTGCGATAGATGCGCTTTTCTTGTTGTGCATTTTTTAAAGGAAAGTGCTGCTTCATACGCGATCGACTTAAGACCTGAGAGTGGTAGAAAAGAATCAAAGTGGAGTATTCTAACGCAACTGCACTTGATTTGATAATGAAAAACTGCCCTTGCAATCAGTTCCTTTAAGCTTTGACTTTGCAGACATTAAAATTGTAAAGTGCTGTATATAAGAGTTGTGATAATTCTGCTAGAGTAAAATCTAATAAAAATAGGACTATACCAAAAACTATAATTAAGGAAGATGGTGAAGGAATGAACAAGGTTTACCCTTTGTTAGCGTTTGCATTGTGGGCGAACGGGGCTTATGCACATGATCAAATAAGTACTACTACAAATAAAATAGAGCCTGCTCAGGCAAAAGCCTTTAACGTGGGTGTAGGTTTTACCCAGAAATTACTGCATTTAAATACTGAATGGGTGAACCCTTATGGGATTGCTTATGTGAAAGGTGGCGTTTTTCTGGATGATGATCGTACGATTGGCGGCCAGGCAGGCTTTCGTTATCCTGCACATCTCACCGGCAAAGACAAAAATGGTTATTATGTCGGGGTTTATGCCGGTCATATCGACAGCAAACAGGTTGATGGCGAGTATGAAGGCCGTTTAGGTGCTGGCGTTGATTTGGCCTATGTTTTGCTTAGTTCAGAACGGATCAGCAGTTTTAGTATCGGGATCGGTGCCGGAGAGAAACTCGAAGACCGAAATGGTCGTGCTGTGGCTGAAACAGAACCCCGGCTACAATTTTCCTATACTTTAAGTATCGGTTTATAGACAAAATATTCGACCTTATTAATATGTGTATTCTGTGAACAAAAAATTAAATATGGAAGTTATGCATGCTTGAGTACGTCAACGAGTTGTGGCAAACCTTTGTAAACCGCCCGGATTTTTGGGCCGTGCTCAGCATTATTCCAGTGACTGCATTTGTAACCTGGGCTCACGTCTGGATGGCGCTGAAAATGGTCTTTTATCCGATCAATTTTTGGGGTTTCCATCTCGGGCCTTTACCTGTGGGCTGGCAAGGGATTGTGCCACGCAAAGCTGGACGTATTTCAGGCATTATTACCGATAACACACTGTCAAAATTAGGCTCTATCCGCGAATTTTTACAGGCGATGGATCCGGATGATATGGCACGCATCATTGGCGAGCAGGTCGGTTTCGAACTGGAACACCTGATTGATGAAGTGATGATGGATCGCAATGCGGTGCTCTGGGAAAACCTACCTTTTGCTATTAAGCGCAGAATTTATGCACAAGCACAAAAACAAATGCCGGCAATTTTGCGTGAATTAGTGACTGAGCTGACCATGAACGTCGAGTCACTTGTAGATATGCGTGAAATGGTAGTGAGCCAGATGGAAGGCGACCGTCGCTTGATGGTGCGTATGTTCCTGAAGGTGGGTCAAAAAGAGATCAATTTTATCTGGCATATCAGTGCCCTCATCGGGATGTTCTTTGGGATTTTCCAGATGATTGTCTGGTTTGTAGTGCCGTGGCACTGGACTGTACCGTTCTGGGCTGCGATCTGGGGCTTTTTGACCAACTGGATCGCGATCTGGATGGTATTCAACCCGCTTTATCCACACCCAGTAAAGTACCCGCAATTCTTTGCCCGTACCACAAATCGCAAGTTTCCGTGGATTAAGCCGGTGATTCCTCGTATCGGCACCTATAACATACAAGGCGCATTTATGAAACGTCAGGATGAAGTCTCTGACGTCTTCGCAAGTGTAGTCACAGAAGACCTGATTACGTTAAAATCGATCATGACCGAGATGATGTATGGCGGCAGAAAAGACAAAACCCGCCGCATTATCAAACGTCATATTAATGAAATTATGGAAACACCCCTGGTTCGGACCTCTTTACAGCTGTCTTTAGGACCAAAAGAGTATGCAAAACTCAAGACGGACTTGATCGATCGCTCGATTGAAATTACGATGGTACCTGTATGCGACCCAGCATTTAATGCGAGCCGTGCACAGAAAATCTATCAAATGTTTAGAGACCGCATACGTGAGTTGACTCCGAAGGAGTTTCAGAATCTTTTACGTCCTGCATTTCAGGAAGATGAATGGATTCTGATTTTATTGGGTGGGGTAACCGGTTTTGTCGCGGGTTTAATCCATTTGTTTGTGGCTTTCTTATAATGAGATGCCGGGGGACACAATCGGGTGATTGTGGTCGTGGCGTCATACATATTGTTTAAATGAGGATGTTTATATATGCGCATTATCTTACTCGGACCACCTGGAGCAGGTAAAGGTACACAAGCTCAGTTGATCTGTAAGCGCTACAATATCCCACAAATTTCAACCGGTGATATGCTCCGTGCTGCAATTCGTGAAGGAACTGAATTAGGTCTACAAGCTAAAAGTGTCATGGACAATGGCGGTTTGGTTTCTGATGAGTTGATCATTGGTCTGGTGAAAGAGCGCATTGCGCAACCTGACTGTGTAAACGGCTGCATTTTTGATGGTTTCCCGCGTACCATTCCTCAAGCAGAAGCCTTGGAAAAAGAAGGCATTGCAATTGATCACGTGATTGAAATTGATGTACCAGATGAAGAAATCGTACAACGTCTTTCTGGCCGTCGTCAGCATCCTGCATCTGGCCGTGTCTATCACATCGTTTACAACCCGCCAAAAGTGGAAGGTAAAGATGACGAAACGGGTGAAGATCTGGTTCAACGTCCTGATGACCAGGAAGCAACCATTCGTAAGCGTCTAGGTTCTTACCATACTGAAACCGAGCAACTGGTTGGTTTCTACCAAGGCCGTGCAGCGTCTGGTGAAAATGCACCAACTTATGACAAGCTAAATGGTTTACGTCCAATCGATGAAGTTCAAACTGATCTTTTCGCGATTCTGGATCAGGCAAAATAATCGGCTGACGATGATTTTGACAATCGGAGAGCCCTAAGTCATATTAGGGCTCTTTTTTATTGCGTATTTGAACAGGGTACTTGTTGCTATGAAATTTGGCGTATTGGTGTTGATGGTAGTCTTTCTGGCAGTATTGGTAGGTCTGTTCTATTTCAGTTTTAAAATGCTCAACAAAGTACGTCAGGAAGAACGTGCTGAAAATGCAGCAAAGCGACCTGAGCGCCAGCTCCATCCAAAATTACAAGCCGAACTTGAACAGCGCAAGCAGCAGGAAAAGGCTGAACAAGATCAGGATAAATAATCCATAATAGTTCAGCTCAGCTAAGAATTTGGTTTGAACGAAAAGCACTCTTCTCATAGTCGATAAAAAGGTGACACATTGGTCACCTATTTTTATCCCAGCTTGATCACGCCGTTCTATTCAGCAAGCTCAATATTTTTCACTGCAATTTGGCGGGCTGCACCAAATTCAAACCGATCCGGCCAGTTACACACATCGGATACTACACATTCATGACATTTCGGTTTGCGCGCAATACACGTATAACGACCGTGTAAAATCAGCCAGTGATGTGAATCAATGATAAATTCCTTGGGAATGACTTTGACCAGACGGTGTTCAACTTCCCACACATTTTTGCCAACCGCTAGTCCGGTACGGTTACCTACCCGGAAAATATGGGTATCAACCGCCATGGTCGGCTGACCAAAGGCCGTATTCAGTACCACATTCGCCGTTTTACGACCTACACCCGGCAGGGCTTCTAAGTCTGCACGATTGTCCGGTACGATGCTGTTGTGCTTCTGAATCAGCATCTCACAGGCTTTAATCACGTTGACCGCTTTCGAGTTATATAAACCAATGGTCTTGATATATTCCTTCAAGCCATCCACACCTAGGGCATAAATGGCTTCCGGTGTATTGGCGACGGGAAAGAGTTTGTCTGTGGCTTTATTGACACTGACATCGGTAGCTTGAGCAGAGAGCGTGACCGCGACCAGCAATTCAAAGGGATTCGCATAATTCAGCTCGGTTTTTGGATTGGGTCGCTGTTCACGCAGACGTTCAAAAAAGGTCTGAATCTGCTTTTTGGTCATGTTTTTAACAGGCTTGGCCTTTGCTGTTGTCATGTTCTATCCCTGTAAAGCCTGTAATTGCTGTGTCAGTTCTTCCAGTTGGGTACGTTTTCGGGCATCTTCACGAACCGAAAGTTGTTTTTCCAGTTTTTTAATTTGGGTACGTAGTTTTGCCAGTTCAATCGTGGTCTTGGAATCGAGGGCTACAGGTGCATTCTCTGGCTTGCTCGCGACTTCAATCACGGGAAGTTGCTCATTTAAAGCAGAGAAACGGGTAAACAGGGCAGTATCGATTTCTGCACGGACTACAGGTCCCTTACGATCGGTACGCCGTTTTTCTTCACGCTGGATGTGCGCATAGTAACGCTGACGCAGATCATCCTGTTCCGCAAGACGCTGAGCTTCAGTCGGCAAGGGTTGTTGATCTTCAACCAGATCGATGCAGTCTACCGGACAAGGCGGGATACAAAGCTCACAGCCGGTACACAGGTCAGTGAGCACTGTATGCATCAGTTTACCGGAACCAATAATCGCATCGACCGGGCAGGCGCTAATGCATTTGGTACAGCCGATACATTCATCTTCACGAATTACGGCTTTGATGCGCTGAGGACGACCATCGGCTTGAACTGGCCAGACACTTTCTTCAGGCACAAGTTTAGGACGATTTAATAATTCAGCCAAAGCATCGGCAACAGGCTGTCCGCCCGGCACACATTTATTGGCATTTTCCCCCTCAGCAATCGACTGAGCATAAGGTAAACATCCGTCACGATGGCCGCAGAGTCCACATTGGGTTTGAGGGAGTAAAGCATCAATCGATTGGACCAGAGAAATGGGCGAATTCATGTATAACCAGCGTTACTCATGGCAAGCATGAGAGAGTAAGTGAAACAAAATATGTCGATTCATTAATTTTAACATATTTTTAAACTCCTAAGTCGTGCGCAATTAAGGGTCAACTTGTGCCTTATTATTAGGCATAAATCTGAATGTAAGCCTTGATTCGATTGGCATTTCCTGACATAGAAAAAATTTTCATAATCAATATAAATATTTGTTATCAAATTAATTTTAAAGTATTTTCAAAAAAAGTATTGTAGATTAGTTACAAAAGATATTTAATATTTTGCGCCAAAATTTAACATTGATTGTAAATTTGACCAATTTTGATCCATTTTCTGCTGAGGATTAAGCGTTGAAATACAACACACTTAATGAGTTCCTAGATTACGTAAAATCACGTGATGCACATCAACCAGAATTTCTTCAAGCTGTAGAAGAAGTGATGACCAGTTTGTGGCCGTTCATTGAAAAGAACCCACAATACGCAGCACATGGTTTACTAGAACGTCTAGTTGAGCCAGAACGTGCGATCCAGTTCCGAGTTTCTTGGGTAGATGACCAAGGTCAGACTCAAGTAAACCGTGCGTTCCGCGTACAGTACAACTCAGCGATCGGTCCATTTAAAGGTGGTATGCGTTTCCACCCTTCAGTGAATCTTTCAATCCTAAAATTCTTAGGCTTTGAGCAAACATTTAAAAATGCTTTAACCACACTTCCTATGGGTGGCGGTAAAGGTGGTTCTGATTTTGACCCTAAAGGCAAATCAGAAGGCGAAATCATGCGTTTCTGCCAGGCTTTAATGATCGAGCTGTATCGTCACCTTGGTGCGAACACAGATATCCCTGCAGGTGATATTGGTGTAGGCGGTCGTGAAGTGGGCTACATGGCCGGCATGATGAAAAAATTAAGTAACGACACGGCATGTGTATTCACTGGTAAAGGTTTAACTTTCGGTGGTTCATTGGCACGTCCGGAAGCAACGGGTTACGGTACTGTGTATTTCGCTGAGGAAATGCTTAAGTCTCGTGGCGAAAGCTTCAAAGATAAAGTCGTTGCGATTTCAGGTTCTGGTAACGTTGCGCAATATGCTGCTGAAAAAGCAATGTACCTCGGTGCGAAAGTGGTTTCACTTTCTGACTCTGCCGGTACAGTTCACGTTAAAGACGGTTTCACTGAGGCGCTTCTTGCTGAAGTCATGGAACTTAAAAATGTAAAACGTGGCCGTATTTCAGAATTCGCATCTAAACATGGTTTCGAATATCTTGAAGGACAACGTCCTTGGGGTATCAAGTGTGATATCGCATTGCCATGTGCGACTCAAAACGAACTGGATGCAGACGACGCTGCTCAGCTTCTTGCAAACGGTGTAATCTGTGTAGCTGAAGGCGCGAACATGCCTTCTACACTTGAAGCGGTTGAGAAATTCGTTGAAGCGAAAATTCTTTATGCGCCAGGTAAAGCATCAAATGCAGGTGGTGTGGCAACTTCTGGTCTGGAAATGTCTCAAAACGCATTGCGTTTAGGCTGGACTTTCGAAGAAGTTGATGAGCGCTTACACGCAATCATGAAAGAAATTCACCGCAATTGCGTAAAATTCGGTACTAAGGAAGACGGTACTGTGAACTATGTAGACGGTGCAAACATTGCTGGCTTCGTAAAAGTTGCTGATGCGATGCTTGCTCAAGGCGTATTCTAAGTCTGACTTAGTCTAAGCTGAAAAAACCGGGGCTGTTGCCCCGGTTTTTTTATATCTGGTATTTTTAGCCTTAAAGAGCACCCTTAACTAATTCACGCTCAACCGCCATATCAAAAATATAGGCATATTTCGATTGATCAGCTGCCGGATGCTTAATTTCAAAACGTTTGACCCGAATAATCTGCCGTTCATTTGGTGAATGCTGAAAACCTTCGATCTGGTCATAGAATAAAGTCCAGTCCTTATCCACCTGAGTTTTCAGGCCATTCTGATCATATTTCACTTCTTTGACTTGCAAGCAACTTTGTTGGACCACGCCGGTACAGGGTTTAGTGTCAGGAGCAATTTCCAGAAAAATTGTTTCAGCCTGTCCTTGGTATTTGATTTCCGGAGTCATTTTCCCGATAAATTCATAGGTTTGACCATTTGCGGCCATCAACGTTAGGGTCGGCTTGTCAGGATCTGTGGTATTGAGCGTAAAAGGAATGTCACGCTTCTGTAAAAGTTGGCTGACAAAACGTTCCTGCTCCATCAATGCTGCATCACAGGCCATTTCAGTGCCTACAACTTCGCTGGTGGTGATGATATTGTTTTTGACTGACCAGGTCGTCCCGAGTCCATTACAGCCCGTCACGGCGCTCAGCCGGCCTTGAGCATCAAAACTGAGTACGATTGGTCGTTCTAGTCCACGATTCAGTTCCCAATAATAGGTTGGAAGAATCTGATCTGCATTTTTTTGTTGGATGATGGCCACCGCACGATCTCCAGCTCGTTGAATATCGCTGGACTGACAGGCTGCAAAAGTTAAAGGCAATAATGCCAGCACAATAAATTTTAATTTCATAGACTTATAATGAAGTATATAAAGTTCAAACAATAATAATGGATGTATTGCGAAAAAATATGGATACATTTCGCAGCTTTAAGTTGAAAAATGTATCCATCATTAAGATTTTAGTGCTGAAGCAAGATTAATCGAAGCGATAAATATCCATGCCGAGTGAACCCATGGTGAAACTGCTATGTACCAGACTAAAACGCTGACCTGTGCCCATCGCAAAGAAAATTGGAGCAAAATGTTCTAGTGTTGGATGATTCCGCGCCATATGCGGAATATTGGACCAGTCCAGTACGGCGTCATAATCACTATGTGTCAGTTTATGCACCACAAAATTACGAAAGCCAGAAGCCCATTCGGGTACATCAGCAGCCGTTCCATCCCAAGACAGTTCCCGTAAGTTATGGGTAATACTGCCCGAACCAATCAGCAGGATTTGTTGTTCACGTAAAGGTGCCAGGCTTTGACCAATCTGATAAATTTCATCCGCACTCATCGACATGGGTAAGGAAATTTCTACCACGGGAATGTTGGCATCTGGATACATATGTAGCAGCGGCATCCATACCCCATGATCACGCGGACGGGTACTGTTGGCATGTGCAGAAAAACCGGCATTAGCCAGCAAGCCTAAGACTTTTTCGGCCAATTCAGAATTTCCCGGTGCAGGATAGCGCAATTGATACAGTTCAGGCGGGAAACCACGAAAATCATGCCAGGTTTCTGGGCGAATTGCGCTACTCACTTCCAGCGCATCACTTTCCCAATGCGCAGACATCACAATAATCGCTTCCGGGCGTGGCAGATTTTCGCTCAAACGATGCAAGGCAGGACCCACTTGCTCAGGATTTAGCGCCAGCATAGGAGAGCCATGAGAAATAAATAAGCCGGGCAACGTTTGCAAGTTCATAATTCAAACCACATCTGGAAAGATGCCTCAATAATGCATGAAAAATAGAAATAAGAGCAGGAGATATTATTCAACAAAACGTTGCATATAAAGAACGCTTCAGCAAAATCATTAGCTTGCCCGATGATAAGGATGGTTGTTATTGATGCTCATGGCACGATAAAGCTGCTCGATCAGCATGACACGTACCAGTGGATGCGGCAGGGTTAACTTGGAAAGTGACCAGTGCCATGCAGCAGCTTTACGCACGGCTTCCGAGTGACCATCCGGCCCGCCAATCGCAAGTGCTACATCATTGCCTTCCAGCATCCAGCCTTTCATGGTTTCAGCCAGTTTTTCGGTACTGAATTCGCGTCCGCCCACTTCTAGTGCAATCAGGGTTTCATTCTGCTTGAGCGCATTTAAAATGCTGTCGCCCTCAATATTGCGGTATTTCAGAATATCCGCTTCAGAATCATTTTTCCCGCGCTTGGCCATCGGCAGTTCAATAATCTGGGTCTGTACAAAAGGCTGAATACGTTTGAAATAATCTTCAAAACCAGTCAGCACCCACGCTGGCATTTTTTGACCAATGGTCAGGATACGGATTTTCATACAGACAGATCAATAATTGGATACCTCATTATAACGATCAAACAACATGAAGTTGAGCAGGGAAACAAATTGAAATTGAAATGAGAGATTTAGTGTTGCTTTAATGTCCTTAGTTCAAGTATCCGCTTGATAAAGGAATGGAATAATAATAAATGCGGAACAGTGTCATGATAAAAGGATGTTGTACTGTGCTGCTGTTACTGATAGGCCTCATGGGGCCTAGTCTCTGTGCAGCCAATTCGAGCAAAAATGCTCAGGTCTCTCATCTGGAATTATTTTTTAGCCAGATCATGAGTGTCGATGAATACCGAAATTATAAAAATCTAAAAGAGCTGAATCGGGTATCTGCCTGGATCAAAGGGCAGATGCAGCGCTTTGGTATTCCATGCCAGTTTCAGGTTTATGTGGTCAATAACCTGAGTTACCGAAATGTCATCTGTAGCTTGGATACTCAAGCCAAAACCAAGATGGTGATGGGGGCACATTATGATGTCTTTAGTGCCCGAAACGGTGCTGATAATAATGCCTCAGGGGTAGCGGGTTTACTGGAAACTGCAAGATTACTGGCCCTGCAAAAATCCAAGCTCAAACATGATGTCGAATTTGCTTTCTATACGCTTGAAGAGCCGCCTTTTTTCAAGACAGAACATATGGGCAGTTATATGCATGCCAAGTCTTTAAAAAAGCAGAAGCAGAAAATTGAGGGCGTGGTGATTCTGGATTCGATTGGTTATTTTGATGAACATCAGGTGCAGAGCTATCCGGTGGGATTAAAATGGATTTATCCACGACATGGCAATTTCATTGCAGCCATTGGGCATTTAGCCTCAACTGGCCTGACTGGAGATTATTGTGATGCCATGCAGCGTTTTAACCGTCTGGAATGTCAACGCTTTGTCAGCCCAAGTTTTGCTCAGGATATGAATTTCTCGGGCTATCTGAATTATGCCAAATTCAACTATTCGACCATGCTGATTACCGATACTGCGAGTTATCGTAATCCTTATTACAATACCGAATTGGATACCCTCGACAAGCTTGATCTGAACAAGATGACTCATGTGATTGATGGATTGGTTACGATGGCACTACAGCCATAATTCAGTTGTTTTATTCAATAACTCAATAAAAAACCCTGCCGAAGCAGGGTTTTTTATACGAAACATCAAGTCTTAATGACGCGCTGCTTTCGCTTCTTCTTTGGTTTTCACAATTGGTGCTTTAACCAAGGCTTTTGGCAAAGAGGTCAGTGCCAGCGGTAAAATCTCATCAATCGATTTTACGGCTTTAATTTCTAGACCTTCTTTGACATTTTCTGGAATTTCCGCCAGGTCACGTACGTTTTCCTGTGGAATGAATACCAGCTTGATGCCACCACGATGGGCTGCCAAAAGTTTCTCTTTCAAGCCACCGATACGCAGCGCACGACCGCCCAGACTGGTTTCACCTGTCATCGCGATATCCGGGCGAATCGGGATACCCGTGAAAGCAGATACCAATGCTGTAGTCAAAGCCAAACCTGCCGATGGACCATCTTTCGGTGTTGCGCCTTCAGGTAAATGCACATGCACATCGGTTTCTTCAAAGCGCGAGGCTTCGATGCCGAGTTCATCCGCACGGGTACGCACTACAGTCATCGCAGCGGTAATCGATTCTTTCATGACATCGCCAAGAGAACCGGTGGTAATGAACTTGCCTTTACCTGGGACTGCTGCAACTTCAATGGTCAGTAATTCACCGCCGACAGAAGTCCAAGCCAGACCATTTACACGGCCAATTTGCGCTTCTTCTTCCGCCATACCGTAGTCAAATTTATGTGGACCCAAGTAATCTGGAAGATTTCCTGCGGTCACTTCAACCTGAAGGTTTTTGGCTTTCTTGCTAACCGCTTCTTTTACCACTTTACGTGCAATTTTTGACACTTCACGTTCAAGGTTACGAACACCGGCTTCACGGGTATAACGGCGCACGATGTCACGAATCGCCTCTTCATGCACGGTCAATTCTTTGGCACGTAGACCATTGTTCTTGATTGCTTTAGGAACAAGGTAACGATCCGCAATATTTACTTTCTCTTCTTCGGTATAACCCGGAAGACGAATCACTTCCATACGGTCCAGCAGCGCCTCAGGAATGTTCATGCTGTTTGCGGTACAGATAAACATTACTTCAGACAGGTCCAGATCAAGATCCAGATAGTGATCGCTGAACTTGTTGTTCTGTGATGGATCAAGTACCTCAAGCATCGCAGAAGCCGGATCGCCACGGTAGTCTTGCGCCATCTTGTCGATTTCATCGAGCAAGAATAACGGGTTTTTTACGCCCACTTTAGTCAATGACTGCACAATTTTACCTGGCATCGCACCGATATAGGTACGACGGTGACCGCGAATTTCCGCTTCATCACGTACGCCGCCCAGCGCCATACGCACGAACTCACGACCAGTTGCTTTAGCAATTGATTCACCGAGTGAAGTTTTACCGACACCTGGAGGACCAACCAAACACAGAATCGGACCACGCAATTTTTTCACACGAGACTGAACTGCCAGATATTCCACAATGCGATCTTTGACATCGTCCAGACCATAGTGGTCTGCATCCAGAATTTCCTGTGCTTTGTTCAGGTTAATGCTGACTTTGCTGGCTTTATTCCACGGTGTATCTAGAATCACTTCCAGATAGTTGCGTACCACAGCAGCTTCACTCGAAGCAGGCTGCATCGCTTTCAGCTTGCGGAACTCGTTTTCAGCTTTCTTGCGTACATGCTCAGGCAAATCTGCTTCAGCAAGACGTTTTTCAATTTCAGCGACATCATCTTCCGCGCCGCCGTTCATATCAGAAAGCTCGCGCTGAATGACTTTCATTTTTTCATTCAGGAAGTATTCGCGCTGGTTCTTTTCCATCTGACGTTTAACAGAGTCATGCAGGGTTTGCTCAATCTGTTGTTCTTCAGACTGTTGCAATAGATAAGTCATCAACTCAGTCAAATGCGCTTCGAATTCGTCATGTTCCAGGAATTTCTGTTTGACATCAATATTCAATGGAACACGGGTTGCGACGAAGAACAATAACTGTAATAGATCTTCAATTTTGTTGGCTGCGGTGATCAGTTCACGCGCATTACGAAGTTTCGCTTCTGCATATTGAGCGAAAAGCGCACGTAATTCCTGCAAGCGCACAGCTTGGGTGTCTGCATCGACGCTCACCGTCATTGGGCTGAGTTCATGCTCTGCTGTCAGATACTCAGTTTCGTCAATGATGGTTTTCAGCTTGGCACGGTGTAGGCCTTCGATCAGGACTTTAATACAGTTTTCATCATTTTCGTGATTCACAACTTGCACAATCTTCGCGACAGTACCGTATTGATATAAATTGTCGTGATCAATTTCTTCTGTAAGCGAATCTTTTTGCGCAACTACAAATACTAGATTGTCACTGTTACGAGCCACATCAACTGCATTGATCGATTTTTCACGACCGACAAACAGCGCAATTTGCATATGCGGATAAACCACCACATCACGCAACGCCAAAAGGGGTAGTACACTTGGAACCTGAGGCTCTAAGGTTTCTTGATTCATAATAATTTCAGACATGAGCACTCCTAATGAGTGACAACGGTGTTGCCATGCTTTTAATAGTGATGGGTAATTTTAAAAATACAAGGGCAGTTAAGATTAAATTGTATGAAAAATGACTAATTATGTGATTTTAAAGTAGTTAGCAAGGGTAAAATTGCAAAATTAACGTTTGAACTTTATAAAAACTGTCGGGGTGATTAAAGCATCAAGGGGCTGATCCCATGTTTCACGTTTTAACGGCTGTGCCAGCAGTTGAAAGTCATGCGCCAGCCCCAGACGGAATGGACGCCCAGGTGCAGAAGCCAAGGTACGATCATAAAAACCGCCGCCCATACCAATCCGTGTGCCCGAAGTATCACAGGCCAATAGTGGCATGAGCAATAAATCCAGTTTGGAAACATGTACACCACGGGTGCTCATGGGCTCTCGCATACCCAGCCGATGATGGGCAAAGCGCTTGTTATGGTATTGGTGCTGGGTGATCCGGATCCAGACCAGCTGCTGATTCATGTCGCAAATCGCTGGTAGATACACCTGTTTGCCCAGTTTAAAGCAGCGTTCAATAATCGCCTGGGTCTGAATCTCCCCAAAAGCATGCAAATACAGGCCAATACGTTGGGCATGAATAAATTCTGGACTGCGGATCAGACGGTTTAGAACTTTTTGTGCGGATTGCCTTTGCTCAAATTTAGAGAGATGACGACGCGTTTTACGAAGGTATCTTCTTAATTCCTGAATGGTCATAGGGCAAAAAGCATATGCAACAAATTTGTGCTCTAGTCTAAGTGGGAATTCTGGAAAAGTAAAAAATAATTGTAAGCTGCAATTTTATATTATTCCGTATCTGCTGATTTAAATTTAGCTAATTTGTCACCAGTTTCAAAGTTAAAAAACAGTTGCATCACTGGTTGTTAAAATGTGTTGAAACGGTCAATTTATTTTTTTTGATTCACGATTTTCCAAGCAATCAATTGTTCAGTGACAAACTCTGGAAATGCATGAGTTTAAGCACTTTGAAACAGCTTTCGATCAATAAAAATACAATTCTAAAGTAGGTTTATTCTGTTTTTGGTGAAAGATAGACAAGGGATCATATAACTATTCTCGACCGATATATGGGACACATTGGACTTAGGCAGAACGCGTAAGACCTAAATCAATGGAGATTGAAGATGATGAATATTGCGAAGAACACCGTCTGCCTTTGGTACGATGACGATGCCGAAGGTGCAGCACGATTTTATGCAGAAACCTTTCCAGGCTCCTCAGTTGGCGCGATCAACCTTGCCCCTGGAGATTATCCCTCTGGGAAAGAAGGTGATGTCATTACGGTCGAATTTACAGTAATGGGCGTTGCCTGCATCGGGTTGAACGGTGGTCCTGGTTTTCAGCATAATGAAACATTTTCATTTCAGGTGGCGACTGAAGACCAAGAGGAAACAGATCGCTACTGGAATGCCATTGTGGGCAATGGCGGTCAGGAAAGTGAGTGTGGCTGGTGCAAGGACAAGTGGGGCATTTCCTGGCAGATTACGCCAGCGGTCCTCATCAACGCCTGTAACAGTCCTGACCGTGCTGCGGCCAAGCGCGCATTTAATGCGATGATGACCATGAAGAAACTTGACATCTCCGTGATCGAAGCAGCATTTCGTGGTTAAGCGCCAAAGATATTGTCTTTCATTGCAGTTGATATTGCTGTGTAGCGCAATTTCACTGCAATAGTTAAATCTTCTCCTTTCTTTTGATCAACTCAAATTATCCCTCAACTCTATAAGGATACGTTACAAAAATTACAGATTAATCCAACTTGATCTGAACCTAAATCCAATTTCTTCATGATGATTCAAGGAGAATGTGTCATGAATTTTCCTCAATTACTGCTTATGGCGGGATGGGTCGCGCTGTCTGCACCTGCCGCTTTAGCCGTTGAACCGCCCATGTCGGGCAAAGCCAGCTCAGGCGCAGCTTCATCTGCTGCCGATAAGAAAGCCATTGCAAGTGCCATGACTGCTGCACCTAAGAAAGTAGCCGCTGCAGCCACGATTGTCGCTGTCGGTGCAGATGGCAAAATACGTACCTTGCGCAAGGGCAATAATGGTTTTACCTGTATGCCTGATAATCTGACCACTCCAGGTCCAGACCCAATGTGTATGGATCAGGCCGCTCTAGAATGGGCAGAAGCCTGGATGGGGAATAAACAGCCCACAGTTGGAAAAGTAGGCTTCATGTATATGCTGGCAGGTGGTACGGATGCCAGTAATGTCGATCCCTATGCCAAGAAGCCTACTGCGGGCAATCATTGGGTCAAAACGGGTCCCCATGTCATGATCGTCGGTGCTGAAGCTCGTTTCTATGATATGTATCCTAAACATACGCAACCGGATACCGCTGTGCCTTATGTCATGTGGTCTGGGACGCCTTATCAGCACTTAATGATTCCTGTGAAGTAATGAATTACCGCAATGACAAATGCACGCTGATTCAACCTTTCAATTCAGGTATTTAATACACTCAATTTTTATGACTGTCCTAAGCTATAAATAGAATAGTTTACTTAGAAGCTCATCGAAAGATGGGCTTTTATATGAGCATTGCAAAAGCTGAAATGATGCAGATCATGCAATATGAGTTCCAGAATAATTTTTGCACTGAATTGAAAACAGGCTGAACCAAAAACAACCATCCAATGAAATTCTCCCTAATTTATACATCTTAAATTTTATTAAGACATTGAAAATAAAATAAAAATTAAACTGGCATAAGTTCTGCATAACTGTATTCAAACTTGGATACAAGATTGGATACAGAATGCTTCATCAGAAAATGATCGGCTGGACAGTCCCAGCATGCCGCGATGCCGATCAGCAAAAAATGCTTCCACTGAATAACTTGGCTCAATTCATTGCCCAACTTGAGGGGAATGAACCTGCCTGGATTTCGGTTAGGACTGCTGCATATCTTATTCAAACAAAAATTGATGTATTCAAAAAACTGTATTTCGGACTGTATGTATCAGAGGCTGCCAGAGATCAGTGACGGCGGTAGGCTTATATGCAGCAGCTTAATCAAAAAAAATAGATCAATTCGGCAGATTCAGAAAATAGATAAAATAACAGAGGATTCATATGTTTAAGACTGTATTGATTGCAAACCGCGGCGAAATTGCTGTTCGTGCCATTCGCACATTAAAAAAAATGGGTATAACCAGTATAGCCGTCTATTCAGAAACGGACCGTTATGCACAGCATGTGATTGATGCAGATATTGCAGTGTCCTTAGAAGGTACCAAACCGAGTGATACCTATTTAAGTATTGAAAAGCTGATTGCCGCAGCCAAGAATACCGGGGCCGAAGCAATTTTCCCAGGTTATGGTTTTCTGTCAGAAAGTGCTGACTTTGCCCGTGCCTGCGAAGCAAATAATATTGCTTTCATGGGGCCAACACCGGAGCAGATTCTGGAATTCGGCTTAAAACACAGGGCGCGTGAACTTGCCGCAGCTGTCAATGTACCCATGACTCCCGGTACAGGTCTGCTAAATAGTCTGGATGAAGCCTTAACTGAAGCTGAAAAAATTGGCTATCCGGTTATGCTTAAAAGCACAGCAGGCGGTGGCGGAATTGGCTTGACCCGTTGTGATAATGCAGAAGCACTTCAGGAGGCCTATGAAAGTGTAAAACGTCTGGGCGAACAGTTCTTTAAAGATGCCGGAGTATTTTTAGAGTGCTTTATCGGTCGGGCCCGTCATGTCGAAGTTCAGATTTTTGGAGATGGACAGGGACAGGTAGTGGCTTTGGGCGAACGCGACTGTTCACTGCAGCGCCGTAATCAGAAGGTTGTGGAAGAAACACCAGCGGCACAGTTACCTGAAGCAACCCGTCAAAAATTGTATCAGGCGGCAGTTGAACTGGGCAAATCGGTGGAATATCGCAGTGCCGGTACGGTTGAGTTTATTTACGATGCAGCACGTGACGAGTTTTATTTCCTTGAAGTGAATACCCGTTTGCAGGTGGAGCATCCGGTGACTGAAATGGTGACCGGTTTAGACCTGATTGAATGCATGTTGAAAGTTGCAGCA
This sequence comes from Acinetobacter lwoffii, assembly GCF_024129355.1. Lineage (GTDB taxonomy): Bacteria > Pseudomonadota > Gammaproteobacteria > Pseudomonadales > Moraxellaceae > Acinetobacter > Acinetobacter lwoffii_I. The sequence goes on from NZ_JAMXXP010000001.1 coordinate 111,701, forward strand.
GGTGATACTCTGGATTGGAAGCATCTAAGCAGTATTCAGCCTCAAGGTGCAGCGATTGAAGTACGCATCTATGCCGAAGATCCAGTTAAGAATTTCCAGCCGAGTCCAGGGATTTTGACCGATGTCTTTTTTCCGGAAAATGTCCGGGTTGATACCTGGGTGAGTACCGGAACTGAAATTTCCCAATACTTTGACCCGATGATTGCCAAGATTATTGTGCATGCTGAAGATCGTGATACTGCCATTCATACGCTTAAATCAGCTTTAGCTGAAACTCGCCTGAATGGTATTAGTACCAATCTGGATTATGTGCATACTGTTATTTCAGATCCGCGTTTTGAGCAAATGCAAATCTGGACACGCATGCTGGATGATTTCAAATATGTGCCGAATGTGATTGAGGTGATTCAGCCGGGTACACAAAGTTCCATTCAGGATTATCCGGGTCGTGTCGGGTATTGGGATATTGGTGTACCGCCTTCAGGCCCAATGGATGATTATGCTTTCCGGCTGGCCAATAAAATTGTTGGGAATGTCGAGGCCGCCGCCGGGTTTGAATTTACCCTGCAAGGTCCAATCCTCAAATTTCATGCAGAAAATATCATTGCTTTAACTGGCGCACCTTGTCCGGTAAGTCTGGATGATGAAGCAGTAAATTTCTGGCAGCCTGTTCAGGTAAAAGCAGGCCAAACCCTAAAAATTGGACAGGTTGAATCTGGATGCCGGACCTACCTGGCTGTACGAAATGGTCTGAATGTGCCGGAATATCTGGGTAGCCGTTCTACCTTTGCTTTAGGTAATTTTGGTGGACATGCAGGCCGAGTGTTACGGGCTGGTGACATGATTAAGATGGTGAATCCTGAGCTGCCGGCCGATGGTCTACCTTTAGCGATTGCAGAACCTGAAGTTTTGGCAACAGATCTGATTCCAAGTTATGGCAAGGAATGGAAAATTGGTGTGCTCTATGGTCCGCATGGCGCTCCTGATTTCTTTAAAGCTGAATATATTGAGGAGTTTTTTGCATCAAGCTGGAAAGTGCATTTTAACTCGAACCGATTGGGTATCCGTTTAACCGGACCGACGCCAAGCTGGGCGCGTGAAAATGGCGGTGAAGCGGGTCTGCATCCATCCAATGTACATGACTGTGAATATGCCATTGGTGCGATTAACTTTACCGGTGATTTCCCCGTAATTCTTGCCAAAGATGGTCCGAGCCTGGGTGGCTTTGTGTGTCCGGTGACCATTGCCAAAGCTGAACTCTGGAAAATTGGTCAACTGAAAGCCGATGACACGATTAGCTTCTATCCAATCTCGGTAAAGCAGGCCAATGCGCTGGAGCGGCAGCAAATTCAAACCCTCCAAAACTTTGCCAAGGCAGAGATAACCAGCGAGGCTGAAATCGTTACAGTTCAGGCAGAAAGTATCCTGGCATTGCGTGAAGCTACGCCAGATGCACCAAAAGCTGTATATCGTCAGGCAGGTGACAGTTATATCTTGCTGGAATACGGTGATAACGTACTGGATTTGGCCCTACGCCTGCGCGTACACCGCTTGATGCAACTGATCCGTGAAGCTGATCTTGACGGTATCCTGGAATTATCACCTGGTGTGCGATCCTTGCAGATTAAATATGATGGTCTGCGTTTGAGCCAGCAGCAACTGATTCACTTCCTGCTTGGTCTTGAAGAACAGATGGGTGATTTACGTGACATTAAAATACCTTCAAGAATTATCCATTTACCCATGGCCTTTGAGGACTCAGCGACTCTGGGTGCGGTTGAGCGTTATCAGGAAAGTGTCTGTGCCAAGGCCCCATGGCTACCGAATAATGTCGATTTTATTCAGCGAATTAATGGTCTAAACACTCGTCAGCAAGTTAAAGACATTATTTTTGATGCCAATTATCTGATTTTAGGGCTAGGTGATGTATATCTGACTGCACCTTGTGCAGTGCCCATTGATCCGCGCCACCGTTTACTGAGTTCCAAATATAATCCGGCCCGTACTTTTACCGCTGAAGGTACAGTCGGGATTGGTGGCATGTATATGTGTATTTATGGCATGGACTCACCGGGTGGCTATCAGTTGATTGGCCGTACCGTACCGATCTGGAATAAGTTTAAAAAGAACAAGCAGTTTGGCGATCAGCAATGGTTCTTACGCTTTTTTGACCAGATTAAATATTATGAGGTCACTGAGGCCGAACTGGATCAGTTCCGTGCTGATTTCGCCCATGGTCGGGCAGAAATTAAAATTGAGGAATGTAAGTTTGACTTTGCAGCATATCAGGATTTCCTTGCTGCAGAACAGGACAGTATTGCTGCTTTTAAAGCACAGCAGCAAGCTGCTTTTAGTGCGGAGGTGGAACGCTGGAAAGACGATTTTGATGCACCTGTAGAAATAGAAGTGCTGCAGGATGATACCGATTACAGCCAGTATGTCCCTCTCAACGCCTCTATGACCGGCAATATCTGGAAGATTTTTGTAGAAGCCGGGCAGATTGTGAAAAAAGGCGACACGGTGGCCATCATCGAGGCCATGAAAATGGAGCTGCCGGTCTATGCTGACGATGATGGCATTGTCAAAGCCATTATCTGCCGTTCAGGTCAGACCGTGCATAGCGGTGAACCGCTGGTTTATATGGAGTAATGGATTGAGCCTATGACCCTTGTCCCTAATCCAGCCACTAAAGCGACCGGAAAAAGCTCAGACAATCTGTCTGAGCTGGTTTTCCAGAAAATTAAAAATGACATTTTTGACTTTAAACTCATGCCGGGAGAACGGTTTACCGAATCAGAAATTGCTGAAAGCTATGCCGTAAGCCGTACACCCATTCGGCAAGCCTTATATCGTCTGCAGCAGGAAGGCTATGTCGAGGTGCAGTTTAGAAGTGGCTGGCAGGTTCGGCCACTGAATTTTAAAGCCTATGAGGAGTTATATGATCTGCGAATTTTGCTGGAATGTTATGCAGTCGAACAACTTTGTCAGATGCCTGAAGATCAGTTGAAAGCCGCTCTGGAAATTTTGATTCAAACCTGGTGTATCAAGCCAGAACAGTATCTCTATGATCTCAGAAAGTTATCCGCACAAGATGAAGCATTTCATTGTCATTTGGTATTTGCAGCCGGCAATGCGGAAATGGCGAAAATTCACAGTGAGATCAGCGAGAAAATTCGCATCATACGCCGTCTGGATTTTTCCAAGGATTATCGGGTTACAGCTACCTATGCCGAACATCAACAGATTTTAAAAGCGCTGCTTGCACAAGATGCAGCGTTCTGTCTCTCTATATTAGATGCCCATATCCGGCACAGTCGTAATGAGGTGAAAAAAATTACGCTAGAAATGTTGTCCTCTAGTCCTGCGTAAGTTAGTCATGATGCATGAGCTTTAAGAAATACAGACTAGATCAAAATATAGAACTAACTTTAGAAATTACGCTAAGCACAGACTGAATGGCTTGGCATTATTTCATTTAAAGATATAAACTGCTTTTTACAACAAGAAAAACATCAGACCTGACTCAAAATTGATAAACAATTCATAACCAGAAAAAACAAGAACCCGCTAGTGGCATCTCAAATTGTTTTTTAAAGTAAGTTGAGGATGATAATAACAAGAGATAAAAATGCTTCATCAGCCTATTCAACTTTTACTTACAGGTACCAGCTGTGCACTTCTCCTAACCATGACTGGATGTACCATGCCTTCCAAGTCGCCTATCAATGACAGTTATGGTTCCCAGCCACATTTGCCCAAACCAAAATCAAGCTTGCTGCCTACGGTCAATATTGCGCCTGCTAAAGGTTGGCCTGAAGGTAAAATGCCGACACCTGCGACAGGTTTAAAAGTTCAGGCATTTGCCAAAGGGTTGCAGCATCCGCGCTGGCTGTATGTATTGCCGAATGGTGATGTACTGGTGGCCGAAACCGATGCACCGCCCAAGCCCGATGACAGCAAAGGGATCAAAGGCAAAATTATGAAATGGGTGATGCAACGTGCCGGCTCATCGCATCCCAGTACCAACCGCATCAGTCTGCTTCGCGATAGCAATGGAGATGGGGTAGCTGAACAAAAAACCGTATTTTTACAGAATCTCAATTCTCCATTTGGCATGGCGCTGATTGGTAATACATTGTATGTAGCCAATACTGATGCGCTGATGCGCTTTCCTTATCATAACGGGATGACTCAAATCACAGCAGCCGGTACCAAGGTGCTGGATTTACCGGCAGGCCGTTTAAACCATCACTGGACCAAAAATGTCATTGCCAATCCTGCAGGCAATAAACTTTATATCACAGTGGGTTCCAACAGTAATGTAGCTGAAAATGGCTTAGAGCAAGAGCAGGGCCGAGCACTGATCATGGAATTTGACATCACCAGTGCTCAAGTACGACCTTTTGCTACCGGACTGCGTAATCCGAATGGCATGGATTGGCAACCCCAGAGCGGCACACTTTGGACGGTGGTGAATGAACGTGATGAGCTCGGCAATGATCTGGTTCCTGATTATCTGACCTCTGTCAAAGAAGGCGCTTTTTATGGCTGGCCCTATAGTTATTATGGCCAACATGTAGATACGCGGGTCAAACCGCAAAACCCTGCGCAAGTTGCGCGGGCAATTCTACCGGATTATGCATTGGGCAATCATACTGCGTCATTGGGCTTGGCCTTCTATAAGGCAGATCTGATGCCTCAATATCGAAACGGTGCGCTGATTGGCCAGCATGGTTCATGGAACCGCAAACCGCACAGTGGCTATAAAGTGATTTTTATTCCCTTTCAAAATGGACAACCGATGGGCCCACCTCAAGATATCTTGACTGGATTCTTAAGCGATCAGGGCGATGCATATGGGCGACCGGTCGGTGTGGCGGTAGATTCTTCAGGTGCCATTTTGGTTGCTGATGATGTCGGTGATGTGATTTGGCGAGTATCACCCTTGAGTACACCAGCTGCAGTAAGTAAATAAAGGTCTAGGGGTTTAGGGTTTTATTTAGATCTAAATCTGTGGGATAGCAAGGTTGAAGTAAAAGCTATTTCATTAAAACATCAATATTTTGATTGAAAATATGCAAAAGCTAGCGGGTTTAAAACAATTTTTAAGCTTCATTTAAGCTGGCTGAATTAGGCTTTCAGGATATTTTTAAGCGTAATACAGCATGTACAGAGATTATGCTGATCCCATTAAAAATATCTAAATCTTAGTGCCAGTTTTAAGTGCCAATAAAAACTGGATATAAGAATTTAAAACATGGCAAAAGAGGGTTTTAAGAATGAAATCAATTATTGCATTTATCTTCCCTTGGTCATTATTTATGACCATTCATCGACCAGCCGAAGCGACAGTATGCTTAATGCTTCAAATTTCGATTTTAGGCTGGATTCCTGCTGCAATCTGGGCGATACATACTTTATATCGAGATAAAATAGCCTGAAAATAGGAAAATAAGTTACTTAAAGATTGTTTGATTTTGACGGAAGTAATTAAAGCCCTATCTTTTTTATAGCTAAAGATTTTTTTTCATTCCAGATGATGAATACATCAATAAAATGAATCTAGAGGAATGTTCGAGAGAAATACTACAAAATTAAAATAAGAGGAAATTCGGGAAAAATTATAATTATATTTTGAAAAAGAAATTGAAGTACTCCGAAGATGCCGCTGCATGTGTCGTTACCCTGAACCCGATGAGTTCAAGGAGGATGCGACGTATACTTGCTGGGTTTCCCATACGGAGATGGGCATACACTCTAAATATACAGAACACACCCATAAGTGTTAGTATCGGCAGGGGAATAGACCCGCTGGCGAACACCTCAGAGTTAAGTTAATTATAAACAATAATGCCGGTGTGGCAACTCTCTGCTGTTCATGAACTGTAAACAGTTCGGTCGAATGTCCGAAGTTTAAACAAAATTCGAGATTATTCAGTCAGTTCTTCAACTTCTTCTAAAATAGTTTGTAACAAACGTTCGCAATGCGCATATTGTTGCAGTGATCTGTTCATATTCAACACCTCCTGCATCAGCTCAAGTGCCACCATAATAATCAGCTTGCTAGGTTCCATGCGTGGCGCTTTACGGCGAAATTCATCATATTTGTCATTTAATAACTGTGCTGCGCGTTCTAATTCTTCCTGCTTGTCAGGAGTAGAGGCCAAACGGAAACTATGCCCCAATACTCTGAGATCAATTGCAATTTGTTCACTCATGATGAGGCTTCCTCAGTCGCTTCAGTCGGATGGGCCAGTTGTTGAATTTCCTGTGCGTGATGATCCTGCGCAGTACCGAGAATCGCCAGACGTTGAATAATCGCTTCAACCTTGGCTTTGGCATTTTCATTTTTCTGGGTTAAACGTTCAGATTCCTGAGTCAGACGCTGAATTTCCTGTTGGGCATGACGCTGTTCAAGGATCATCTTTTCCTTAACCACACGCAGTTCATTCCGTTCAGCCAGAATTTCCTGAAAACGGTTTTTTAGATCGGTACAGCTTTTTTCCAGACGGCCATAACGGTCTGCCAGTGCAGTTGCATCATTATTGAGCAGTTGAAATTGGGCACGAGAATCCGTCAATTGTTCTGTCAGATTTTCATTTTCTTGTTGTTTTTGCGCAATCACGCTGTTCTTTTGTTCAATTTGCTGTTGATGTTGCATCATTGAAGAGTCTTGCTCTTCGCGCAAACTGGAATTTTCACTTTCAAGCCGTGCAAGTCGCGTTTTTAACACGCCGATCTGCACTTGTAGACGCTGTAATTCTTCTAACATATCGAGGTCGCACAGTGTTGCAAACAAAGGTAATATATAAGCAGTATAAAGATTGGATAAACGAATGCAAGACGATATTTCAGGTTGGACCGAATGGCACCGCAATTTTTCTTCAATTGAGGAAATTTCTAGCCCTAGCGAACTGCATGGTTTGCTAACAGGCATTGTTTGTGTCACCCAGGCGCCAAGCAGTGAAGAGTGGTTACAGATTTTAGAAACACTGGATGTACCTGAACTGGATGCCGAAGCATTAGAGTTGTTGACGGGCGAAGCTGAAGATGTGTTCCATGCATTGTCTGAAGATGAGCTGGATTATTTACCTTTGCTGCCTGATGATGAGCATGTGCTTTCAGAACGCGTACAGGCTCTGGCGGACTGGTGTGCCGGCGTGGTCTTAGGTTTCGGACTGGCTTCAGGACATATCCGTCAGGATGAAGTTGAGCTGATTGAACATTTACAAGATGTAGCCGCAGTTGAATTTGAAGACTCAGACGATGATGCTGAAGGTGAAGAAAGCTATCAGGAATTGTACGAATTTGTGCGTCTGATTCCTGTCAGTCTGTCTTTAGGGCGTAAAAAGGTCGAAGTTGAAGAAACGCCACTCTTACAGCAATTTAGTCAAAAAAATCAGCCTAAAGTCGCTACTACAGAAGCGCAAAGTGTAGTCGAGATTTTCTCGCCTAAACGTCTAAGCTGATGAAATGCTGAGGTGAGTCATCACCTGCTTGAAATCAGGCATATATTTTGCTGTTTACAGTGAAATCTATAGTCTGATTTCAAGACTATATTCTAAATACAAGTATTGATCGATAAGAAGTAAGGTGTAATGAAGAAATTGACACAGGCAGTTTTTGAGGAGCGTCGCGCAATCCTCGCAGGGGAAATCGGTTTACGCAGTATCGCTATTATCGCGACCAGTCCGGTAGCCATGCGTAACCGTGATGCAGATTATAAATACCGTGCAGACAGCAGTTTCTTCTATTTAACCGGATTCGCGGAACCTGAAGCTGTGGCTGTGATTGAAACCTTTGACACTGAAGAAGAAGGCTATAGCTACAGTTTGTTCTGTCGGGAACGTAACCGTGAAATGGAAATCTGGAATGGCTACCGTGCGGGTATTGATGGAGCTATTCAGGATTATGATGCAGATGAAGCCTATGCAATTGATCTGCTAGATGAAGAAATCTTAGAAAAGTTACAAAATAAAGATCAGTTATTTTATCGCATTGGACAGCATGCAGAGTTTGATGCGCGTGTCGCCAAATGGATTGCAACTGCAAGTGGTGAAAGCCGTCGTGGTACTTCTGCACCAGCGCAAGTAATTCAGCTGGATCGTATTGTCGATGAAATGCGTCTGCATAAAGATGCAAATGAAATTGAATTGATGCAGATTGCTTCCGATATTTCTGCTGATGCACATACTCAAGCGATGCTAGCAGTACGCCCGGGCATGATGGAATATGCACTGGAAGCCGAGCTGAATTATATCTTTGGCAAAAATGGCGGTGTTCCGGCCTACAACAGTATTGTCGGTGGCGGTGAGAATGCCTGCATCCTGCATTATGTAGAAAATGACAAAGAACTGAAAGATGGCGATTTGGTCCTGATTGATGCTGCGGCTGAATATCAGCTTTATGCTTCAGACATTACCCGTACCTTTCCAGTGAATGGTAAATTTAGCCCGGAACAGAAAGCTTTATATAATGTAGTGCTGGATGCTCAAATTGCTGCAATTAATGCTGTGCAAATTGGTAACTCGTATAAAGAACCACATAATGTTGCAGTGCGCATCCTAGTGCAAGGTTTGCTCGATCTTGGCTTGATGCAGGGGAATATTGACGACATTATAGAAAAAGAAGCTTTCCGCCAGTTCTACATGCATGGTACCGGACACTGGCTCGGTATGGATGTGCATGATGTCGGTGCTTATAAGGTGGACGGTGAATGGCGCTCGTATGAAGAGGGTATGGTCGTGACCGTTGAGCCGGGTCTTTATATCGCGCCTGATGATGAAACAGTAGATGCTAAATGGCGTGGAATTGGCATTAGGATTGAAGATGATGTGGTGGCCACTGCAAATGGCCCGCTAGTTTTAACCGCGAAAGTCGTCAAAACGGTAGAAGAGATTGAGGCATTAATGGCGAAAGCGTGCGCTGCTTAATTTGAGAAAAAATACAGCAAGCCGGTCGCAAGATCGGCTTTTTTTATGACATTTCTATGCCGTTTCAAACAAGAATTCCTAGCTATATCGCATCGATCAAAAAGTGATTTAGCTTACGTTTATATCGAACAAGTCAAATAAAACTCACCTAAGTAAAATTTACAGCTTAAAAATTGACAGGAAGTCAACACAGAAAATCCGTTTTTAGCATCAAAGCTACATATTAAATGCGCTGAGATTCTCATACTTTCTCTGATCCTTAAATAAACTTAAATAAGAGCAGGAGAACACTTATGAGATTAAATACGATTGACTGGATTGCTTATGCTTTAACAATCATTGGTGGCATTAATTGGGGTTTAATTGGTGCATTCGATTTTAATTTGGTCGCTGCAATCTTTGGTGATATGAGCGCCTTATCTCGAATTGTTTATGTATTGGTTGGTTTGTCGGCATTGTACCTGATTTATACAGGAACGAAGTTGGGTAAAACAGTACACCACACAGATCATCATACCAATATTGTGCGTTAAGCTAATCTTCTTGGGCGAGTTTCTTGCAAGATAGGATTCATGTCTTCGAGTAACTTGCCGAGAGGATAGAAATAGTGTGGAAGATGAAGAAACCTCGGTAGATTTCCGGGGTTTTTTATTAGGTGTTTATACGTTATTAATAGAACCATCCCCAGATCTACAACAATGCCTAGCTAAAGATTGATGATCACTATCATACAAATAAGATTAGATTGTACATGGTTGGATAAATTTTTTTAAAATATCTGTTAGCTCAAAGATCGAGTTATATTTATACAATTATCTTAAAATAAGAAAAGAATAGTGATTGTAAATGGGCCTCCTGCTACTGAAAGTGAATATCAGCTCATTTATAAATGGCTTGATTCACAATTTTATCATTCAGGATCTACGAGCATCAGTATGTATTCAAAATTGTGCGAAGCGAGTAGATCGAGTTATACCAATTTGACTAGGTTTGCGATCGAATCGTATAAGTGCCAAATGAAATTACAACATTCCGTTTTTTAATGCTGAGTTGATAAAAGTGAGTATAAATATTTTAGTTGCTGAATTAAAGACAACTCGGTTGGAGTTAAGAGCATATAAAGTTGGAGATGAATTTTTATTATTCCAAGAGTATTGTGGCGACGTTGAAGCATCAAAATATTTACAACGGCAGGTGCATACAACAGTCAGTCAAACTCAACAGATGTTGCAGAAATGGGCGTTAAGCTATTGGCAGCAACCGAGTGAAGGATTTTCATGGGTGATTGCTGAGCGAAAAAGTCATCTGGCAATCGGGTTACTAACGATCATTCAACAGCAAAATAACAGCCTTGAAATTCATTTCGGACTTGGTCCTCGATTTCAGGGTCAGGGCTATATGCTTGAGGCGATGAAAGCGGTGATTTAGTATTTTAGACAATATCTTACATTTAAATCATTGGATACTTTCTGTGATGCAGAACATATACAGGCACACCAAGTGCTGTTAAAGACAGGGTTTGAAATCGTTGAACGGATCAATGCCTATACTGTATTGCCGAAGTTGGGGACTGAAAAGCGCGATGTCTTGGTTTTTCAATATAGGCTGGATCATCATGGAGAAAACTAAATAAAACGAATCATTATAAAAATTTAAAGCCTTGAGGTAAGATAAAACCAGTATACGTTTTATGTAATTCGCCATAGATGCGAATAAACAGATAAGGAAGTAAGCATGCAACAAGAAGTCATCATTGTCGGTGGTGGTATGGTCGGCTTAAGCCTCGCATTGATGTTGGCGAAAATCAATATTGCAGTCAAACTGTTGGAAGCCATTAAATACCCAAATTATGATGATGAAAATCTTGCGCCATATCATTCCAGTTTTGATGCACGTAATAGCGCCTTGTCACGTCGTAGCGTACAAATCTATCAGGAGCTTGGACTTTGGAATGCCTTGCAAGAACATGCTACCCCAATTCTGGAAGTGAATATTACCGAACAGGGCAGTTTTGGTAAGGCTCGACTGAAAGCCGAACAGGAAAAAGTCGAAAGCTTTGGTCAGGTCATTGAAAATGCCTGGCTCGGTCGTGTACTGCTGACCCAAGTCAAAAAAGAGCCATTGATTGAACTGATTGATGGTGTTCAAGTGACATCCCTTATCCAAGATACAGACTTTGCTTATATCGAAGCTCAGCGTGGTGAATCGTCACTAAAATTACAGTCCAAACTGGTTATTGCCGCCGATGGGCGGGATTCTTTCTGCCGTAAAGCCTTGGGTATTGGTGCGTCAGAACATGATTATGATCAGGTTGCGATTGTGACCACAGTACAAACTTCAAAGCCACATGCTCATGTGGGCTTTGAGCGTTTCAGCCATTTAGGGCCTTTGGCACTTTTACCACTACCGGGTGAGTATCGTCGTTCAGTGGTCTGGCCAGTGAAAAAAGGTACTGAAGGAGAATGGTTGGGGGATGAAAATGACCAGCATTTTCTGGATGCCTTACAGGAAACGTATGGTGATCGTGCCGGAAAATTCCAGAAAACCGGAAAACGGTTCAGTTTTCCATTGTCTCAAGTGTTAGCCGAAAAACAGGCTGTTGGCCGTGTCGTATTGATGGGCAATGCTGCCCATACGATTCATCCGGTCGCTGGTCAGGGTTTTAACCTGTGTATGCGTGATGCGCATGTATTGGTGCGTTACCTGAAAGAACAGCAGGTACAAGGCGCAGACTTGGGCGATGCTGGAATATTACAAGACTATGAAAAATCTCGTCTCAGTGACCAGCAGCGTGTGATCAAGTTCTGTGATTCAGTGGTACGTGGCTTTAGTAACCAGAATCCATTTTTAAAGCTGATGCGTAATACAGGTTTAATCGCTTTTGATACGATTCCTGGCATCAAGCCACTCGTTGCAAATTATGCCATGGGGTTAAAAGCATGAGCTTAAATCAAACTAACGAAATATTAGACGTCGTCATTATTGGTGGTGGGCTGGTTGGTGGACTTACAGCGCTTCTGTTAGCTCAAGGTGGTGTGCAGCCTACAGTTCTGGATGCAGCGCCAATTCTGGATGCAGATAAAACTTTGCGTGTGGCCAATCCGCGTGTTTTGGCTTTAAGTCAGGCAACCATTCACCTGTTAAAAACGGTGGGTGTCTGGGAAAATTTAGTACGCCAGCAGCCTTATACTGGTATGCAGGTGTGGAATAAAAATGGCTATGGTGAAATTAATTTTGGCCAGTCTTCAGAAAAAACACCATCGGTAGAGCAGGCTTTAGGCTCGATGGTGGAGCCCAGCATTCTGAATCTGGCCATTCAGCAAAAGATGCTGGAAAATGTTCAAGATTATAGAACACAAGTCAAAGTCAGCCGTGTTGAACGTGGAGTCGGTGTGTGGATCATTCATCTGGCTGATGGTACACAACTCCAAACTAAACTGGTGATCGGCGCAGATGGGGCCAATTCCTTTGTCCGTGAGCAAGCTTTCATCGATATTGATGTACTGGACTATAAACAGGCGGGGATCAGCTGTGCCATTAAAACAGGCCAGCCACATCAACATATGGCACGTCAGATTTTTCTGGAAACTGGCCCTCTGGCTTTTCTACCTATGGCCAGCCTTAATCCGGAAGAGCAGGGACACTGGCAATCGATTGTCTGGACTTTGCCAGAGGATTATGCCGAAGAATATGCAGCGTTGTCAGATGCTGAGTTTACCCAGCTATTAACCCGTGAAAGCCAGCATATGCTGGGTGAAGTATTGCAGGCGACACCACGTGCCACTTTCCCTTTAAAAGCCCGCGCCGCCCAGCAATACGTTCAAGATGGTTTAGCACTGATTGGAGATGCCGCACATGTCATTCATCCACTAGCAGGTCAAGGGGTGAATATTGGCTGTCTGGATGCTGCCGTGCTTTGTGATGTTTTGCTGCATGATCAGGCGCGTGGCGTATGGGCACATGAGCAGACCCTAAAACGCTATGAGCATCGCCGTAAGGGCCAGAACGATGCCATGATGCACAGCATGTCTGCGATTGGCTGGATGGAAACCACATTATTCTTCCCGATGGTTTGGGCACGCAATTTCGGCCTGAAACAGGTAGAAAATCAGCCCATGTTGAAAGATGCATTTATGGCGCAAGCCAATGGTCTGGGTTTACTTAAAGACACACGCTACGCAGCTTAAGACAGAAATGTAAATTTTTTAAACAAACACCAATAAAGAGTAACGATTTTGTTTAAAAAAGATACGATTTTTTGATGTTTGGTACTAGGCGAAGGTCGAAGAGATTGCTAAATTTCACTTAATTCGATACCTGACTTGGAATACCAAGCGAGGGCCATTTTTGGGGAGATGCAAATGACAGACATGAATGATTATGATGACGACGTTGAAGATTCAATTGTTGACGATGATGAAGCAAAAGCCGCTGAAAAAGGCGCGGTCGATAGCACAGAGGTCGTCAGTGATACCGATCTTGTAGAAGCTGAAACTTTGACCGTCACTGCAAAGCTGAAAAAGCGTCAAGCACTTGAAGACGAGATTGCGGCTTTCCTTGCCAGTGGTGGTCGTATTGTTGAAGTGCCGGCAGATGAATCAGTAGCCAAAGAATAAGTTATTGATTAACTTGTTTCTTATAAAAAACACCACATCAATTGTGGTGTTTTTTTTGCAAATCAAAACGTGATAGAAAATTTTGAACCATTAATCGTTTGCCGAAGTCAGTTCTAAAGCACGTTGATAAGCGATTTTCTTTTTAATACCCGTTAAATCTGCTGCCAACTGTGATGCTGCTTTGACCGAAAGGTCCTGTAACAAACGGTTCAATAATTTATCCAGCTTTTCTTGATCCAGATCTTTTTCTTCGGTGGCACCGCCAATCACCAGAACAATTTCGCCTTTTTGCTGATTGTGATCATTGCTAATGAATTCCACCAATTCACCCAAAGTCATTTTCTTGATAGTTTCAAAAGTCTTGGTGATTTCTCGCGCAAAACCGACCGGGCGATCTGCTCCGAAAACGCTGGCCATATCCTTAACGGACTCCAGAATCCGGTGCGGTGCTTCATAGAAAATTAAAGTCTGGGTTTCATCTTTCAGTTTTTCCAGATTTAGCAGACGCTGACTTTGTCTGGATGGCAGAAAACCTTCAAAACTGAAACGGTCACTCGGCAAGCCGACTGCACTTAAAGCTGCAATCGCAGCACAAGCACCAGGAACGGGAATCACGCGGATATTATGCGCTTGAGCAGCCCGGACAAATTTAAAGCCAGGGTCGCTAATCAGGGGAGTGCCAGCATCACTGATCAGGGCCATATCTTCGCCATTGAGCAGGCGCTGGATCAGCTGATCAATCTTGTTGCTTTCATTATGCTCATGACAGGCAGTCAGAGGTGTTTGAATATTAAAGTGTTTAAGCAACTGTGCGGAAGTTCGTGTATCCTCAGCAGCAATAAGACTCACCGACTTCAACACCTGAATTGCACGATAACTAATATCATCTAAGTGCCCGATTGGAGTCGCAACAACAAATAACTGAGCACTCATAGGTTTCTCCATGTGGAATAAATTGAATAATAAAAAATGGAAGATTAAAAATAAAATATTGGGCTTGTGTTTAGTCAGCTACATCAGCAGCGTACAAGCAGAAGTGTTGATCATTTTACCCGAATCCGGACCTTTGGCGCGAGCTGCATCGAGTATCAAACAGGGTTTTCTCAGTGCCTATGCGACTTCCGGGCAGAAAGTTCCATTAAAATGGGTCAATTCCACTCAGAAAAATATCTCTCAGCTACTGAGACAGCATGTCAATAAAAAGACCAAAATGGTGGTAGGGCCCTTGGCACGTAGCGATGTAGAACAACTACTCAAGAGCAAACCTAAAGTACGTACCCTCAGCTTAAATGATGTAGCAGGGTCATCACCCCAAGTCTGGCAATTCAGCCTGTCCAAAAAAGAAGATGCCGCTGCCTTGAAAACACTCTCGTTTAAAGATGGGGTTCAGCAACTGCTGATTTTACGCCAGCCGGGCAGTGAAGCCGAGCATGAACTGTTGCTGATGTCTTTGTTCAGTCAGAGTGATCTGAAATTTAAGATCGTGAATAAGGCCCCCATTTTTTTAATGCCGAAGCAGGGGCTCTTATTCCTTGGTAATGCAGAAGGGTTGGCTGCTATACCGGAATTAAGCCATAAACGGATGTACACCGTAGCCAATGCGATTAGCGAACAGCACAAACCGCCACGAGGAATCAAGTTCTGTGATGTACCTGTGCTTTATCTGGCTGACTGGCCGGATGTTGTACAGGCCTATGCCAAAGAGCCGGTGGATATGTCCTATCAGCGGCTGATTGCCTTCGGTGGCGATGCCTGGCAGATCACCCAGCAGTACCTGTCACAACCGCATTTGCAGCATATTGAATTTCAGGGTAGAACTGGGCGAATTGAAATCACGGACCACAGTATTCAGCGTAGTCCACAATGTTTTCAGTACAGTGGCACAGGCGTCAAGCTACTATGAGCGAAAGATTAATGCTACGACAGCAACTAGGTGCATGGGCGGAGCAGCAAGCGGCCCAACTGATGCAAAACCATGGATTTCAGTTCCTGACCGCCAATTATCACAGTCGCTATGGCGAGCTGGATCTGATTCTGGTGCGCGATCAAGAGCTGGTCTTTGCGGAAGTCAAGGCACGTGCACAAACCCGATATGCGCAAGCGATCGAGTCGGTTTCCAGAGCGAAACAGGGCAAGATGCTCAAGACAGCAATGTGTTTTATTCAGAAAAATCCACAATTTGCACACTATTACTATCGTTTTGACGTGATTTGTTTTGATTTTAAACAGCAATTTGCAAAAACCATACAGCATGACTTTTCGCAATACCCTTATGATCTGGAATGGATTGAAAATGCTTTTACTTTTGATCAAGAGTTTATTAACCTTTGAACAAAATAAGGTCTAAAGATGCTTATATTTGCTTCAAGATCATTGTAAAGTTCAAGCAGAATTGACATGATCTGAGCTTGAAAACAGATTATTAGATTGAAAAAGACGTAATAAAATGAAGGAGTCTTGCTGAGTGGTTAAGCGTATTGCAATAACAATGCTGTGTGTCGCAAGTTTATCAGGTTGTGCCAGTTTTATTTCCAGTGGCACAGGTACGGCTCCTGTAGGAACTGAAAGTGGGGCGCGTACCTTGGGGCAGGTATTTATTGATTCCTCGATTGTCCGTACTGCAAAAATTAATCTTTATAAACTGGATTCGCGTTTCAAGCAGGCCCGGGTCAATATTGAAAGTTTCCATGGCAATGTCTTGTTGACCGGTCAGGTGCCGGATGCCCATTTAAAGCAACTGGCTGAAGACAATGTCAAATCCATGAGTGATGTCAAAGCGGTACATAATTTTATTACTGTCGGCAATCAGATCAGCTATAGCACCATCATGCAGGATACTGCGGTGACTGCAAATACCCGTGGCTTGATCATGAAAGCGACTGTGGTTGCGGATAGTAAGGTGCATGTGCATACTGAAGATGGCGTTCTGTATGTAATGGGGCGTTTAAACAGTGCCGAGATTGCTGACCTGAATCAGGTGTTACAACAGGTGGGTAATGTCACTAAAATTGTGACCTTGATTGATAATGTTGAGCAATATTCAAGCCTGGCTAACCAAAACTTTGCCGCACCGGCATATGCGCAGCCGGGTATTGAACAGACGCCGGTTGCCATTGATCCTGATACGGTTGAACCGACCTATGAACCATAAGGTCGGCCAGTTTAAAACCCAACTCTCACAGCGTATTTTGCAGTTTCAACAGCACTATCAAGATTTCCGGTTATACGATTTTGGCAGTTATGCTTTAAATCGTTTAACCCCGAAACAGGGCTACACGGTCGAAACACAATTGGCCTATGGTCTGAAATCCCGGCAACGCTTTGACCTGTTTCGAAGTCAGCAGCCTTTGCCTCATCGTCCCCTGATTGTGTTTGTACATGGCGGTGCCTGGTTGCATGGCGATAAAAAGGATTACCAGTTTATCGGTGAGGCTTTTGCTAAAGACGGCTATGATGTGGTGGTGATGAATTATCATCTGGCGCCACAACATATTTTTCCGACCTATATTCATGATCTACATTTATTGCTCAATCATTTGCAGCAGTCAGCTGGACAGTTGCAGATCTGTGCAGAAAATCTGGTCCTGATGGGACATTCTGCCGGGGCATTCAATGTCATGTCTGCCTTGTATCATCCGCAATCTGCCAGCATTGATCACAATCAAATCCGGGCGATTATTGGTCTGGCGGGGCCTTATCATTTTGATTACAAAAATGATCCGATCTGTGCCGATGCATTTGATCAGGCGGTGCCTTATCAGCAGGTGATGCCTTATTATTTTGTTAAAAATAGCTCAATCCGGCATTATCTGTTTATTGCCGAAAAAGACAAGATTGTTGGGCATTTCAATAGCCAGGATTTGGACCGCGTACTGAAAGAGAAGGGCAATCATAGCCATCTGATTCAAATTCCGAAACTTGGTCATATTGCGATTGTGGGTTCACTCTCCAGTTTGTTTAGCCGGTTTTTCCAGACCAAGGCACAGGTGCTTTGGGCGCTCGAGGATGCATTTAAATCCTGATACTGATATGTTAGTTTAACCAAGCACTAGATAAAAAAGAATCCAGTGGATGATCTCCCCTGGATTCTTTTTTTGAGCCGTTGGGCTAAATCTTTCAAATACAGATTTACAGCCAGGTCTTGGTGTCGTCTGCGACGGGCGTACCTTGAGTCACATGCATGATCATGGCATGGGCAATACTGCCTTTAAACGGAATTTCAGGCAGCTGATCGAATTTAAAGAATTGCGCATCGCTAATTTCTTCTTCCTGCAGCTGTAGCTCACCGCCAGCATATTCTGCCTTGAAGGCAATCATCAGATTGCTTGGGAAAGGCCAGGGCTGGCTGGCCAGATACTGAATATTCTTGAGTTGTAAGCCAACTTCTTCTAGCGTTTCACGACGTACTGCATCTTCCAGCGTTTCACCCACTTCAACGAAACCGGCAATCAGTCCATACATCTGGCTTTTAGTATTACGTGCATTTTTGGCCAGCAGAATCTCGTCTTTGCCTCGGGTAATGACGGTAATAACGCAAGGCTGTACCCGTGGATATTGCCGGTAGTTGCAGGATGGGCAGACCATGGCATATTCAACAGCATGCGCTTCAGTCGCTGTACCGCAATGACTACAGAACTTATGGTTACGACGCCATTCTAAAAGTTGTACTGCGCGGCTGGCCTGTTCGAATTGCTGGGTATTCCAGAACTGTAACAGCTGACGGATGGGAACCAGTTGCAAGCCTGCAGGAATCGGCTCATCGGGAAGAAGATCACGGGCAATCACCTGATCACCCGTGTGGAGTAGCAAATCACTTGCTAAGGCTTCAACCCGTGGAAGTTGAAAGTGTTGATCGACCAGCAGTTGCTGTTGTTGAAAAATATAAGCAAGTGATAATTTGGACATTAGGCAACTATTTTGAGTTTCTCACTACTGTCCAATGCTACCTGAAACATCGCCTGTAATACAGGCTGTTTGTTCTTTAAGTTATCAATCATCATGTCGGCACTGGCCAGGGTGTCTAAAGCACGATGAATTTCTTCCGGACTTAATGCAATCGACAGATCAATACGGTTCTTGATGAATTCTGCAGTGGTGGTGAACGCAGTACGAACATGTTCTGCATTCAGGAACAGCATCGCGCCGCCAATCTCGCAAAACTGTACAGGAACAGGTTCGAGGGCAGTCAAGTCATGATCTTGCAGGTAATTGCTGAGAATCTGGCTAGAAAGCTCGATCAGGGCCTTGGTTTCTGTGAGTAAAGCAGCGTGTGCTTCATCCAGACGGTCCAGAGAAATATTCATGTTGTTGACGCGCAGCTGCAAGCGGCTCGAAGTGTGATGACGTTCCAGTACGCCAATCGAGTTCATGGCAGACAGAATGACATTCATCAACTGCTGGGCAAAGCTGGCATCCTGCATCATCTCCGGCTGGCTCAGTGAAGCGGCCTGACGGGTCAGGTCATGATAGGCTTCATTCAGGTTCAATACCTTGAAGATATTCGCCAGATTATTCAGCTGTGCCTGTAATTCCTGAGTCTTTTCAGGCGTCATATTCTGATAATTGAACTCGATATCATTACGAATTTGCGCCATTTCCGTGGTCACCAATTCGCTGATGGTATGCATGGTTTCAAAGTCTGGACCATACAGATGGCGACTGAAGACCTGTAATTGCATATCGGTCAGTAGGTCATCGCCCACATTGAGCTGGCTACGGATAGATTGCGCAGTTTCATCTTCCTGACTGATACACAGGCTAAGAATATTAGCTAAATCTGACAACGAAGCCTTGAAGCTGTCTGCTGAGCTAAAATATTGTGCCATGTTGCGTTCAATGCTCACCAGTGTGCGTAGACGTGGTTCATTAATCAGCAGGTGCTCAATATTGTTCAACGCGACATAGACCAGATTCCAGTACTGCTTGCTGTCATGTTGTTCTGCAAGTCCTGCCAGATAAGCCCCCACCAGTTTGATGGCTTGCAAATCCAGTTCACTTTCTTCCTGATTGATCAGCTTGTTGAGTGACAGCTTATACAGGCGATGTACATATTGGGATTTTTCCAGACTTGGTGCCTGTGGCAACGAAAAATCAGGGGTGACGCAATCCAATAAACCTTCTACATGCTGGCCTTCAGTCGTCAGTGGCTTACCCAAAGCCAGTTCCAGACGGTTCAGGGTATCCAGCAAAAACTGTGGAATTTTCACTTCACGCAGACAGATGAATTCGATATAGCGTTTCAGCATAGTGGTGCCTTCACTCAAGGCGATCACTTCTTGAGTATTGACCTGCGCCGGATTCCCCATAATCTTGCGCATCAGTTCTGCTGAATATTGAGCGACTTTTGCCAGACTGGACATGTCGATGAGTGCCAGAACCTGGGCGCATTGTTCGAACTGATTTAATGCATCATCAATACCAAAAGGTAAAGTCTGGTCTTCTACCAAGGTGCTTACTGCTGATTCGACTAACTTGATCGAGTTATCAACCTCATTTTTTATTATCAGTAAAGCTGTTGGATCAAAATGTATAGAGGTTTGGTAAGACATGATCTGCACCTTTCCTGGAGTATTATCTATATATGAGCCCCACTTTAAACTACGGGGCCTCTTTGTATTTACTATAACTGAAGAACGATAGTTTTAAACCTAAAGTATCCCCGGAAATGTAGATTTTATTTCGCGAAAAGGCAAGCAGTTCCATGTTTTTCTTCGAATTGTTTGACCCAATTCTCATGTTCTTGTAATTCCTGTGCTGAAGGCAGAATCACAGGCAATTCAATTTCAACTCTGGCCATCCCTGAACGGCTGTTCTGGTCTTCAGACTGGGACAGGGCATCGATATCAAAAGACACCTGTCCACCGGTCATGGCCAGATAAACATCGGACAGGATTTCCGCATCGAGCAAGGCACCGTGGAAGGTACGGTCGCGTTGTGGAATCTCGTAACGGCGCACTAAGGCATCCAGCGAGTTTTTCTGCCCTGGATGCTTGGACTTGGCCAGTGCCAGGGTATCGGTGACGTCACAGACCTCGGAGAGCGCTTTAAAACCTGCGCGTTTGAATTCCATATCCAGGAAGTTCATATCGAAGGTCGCGTTATGCGCAATAATTTCCGCGTCGTGTAAATAGTCAAACAGCACTTGAGAAATTTCTTCAAACAGCGGTTTGTCTTGCAGGAATTCGTCGGTGATGCCGTGGACATTGACAGAATCACCGACCGGTGTTTTCGGATTGATATAAATATGAATCGAGCTGCCGGTCAGTTTACGGTTAATCATTTCCAGCGCGCCGACTTCAATAATCCGGTCACCATCCTGATAATAAAAACCGGTAGTTTCAGTATCCAGAATCAGTTGTCGTGGGCCATGCAGCTGGAGCTTTGCTGGTGTAATGACAATTTGCGGATGTAGCTCAGTCGAGGTAGATGCTTCTAAAGATGAAGCATCTTTATTGCTGTCCGTTGCTAAAACTTCAGTCTGGGTAATTTCTTCAACAGTCACTTCGATGATTTCTTCCGGTAGATCTTCCAGCTCTTCTTCACTATCGGCCAGATCAAGACCAAATGGATCGTCTAGCAACCAGTCGGGTTCAGATTTTTTTTTATCTTCAGACATTGAAGGGCTTTGCTTGGATTTTTTCAGGGTTTCATCAGCACCCAGATTGGCCAACTGATCGGCCATTTCATTGCCCGGATGTCCAGCATGACCTTTGACCCAGTGCCATTCGATGTCACGTCCCTGACAGACTTCATCGAGTTTTTGCCACAGATCCGGATTTTTGACGTCTTTCCAGTTTTTCTTTTTCCAGCCGTGAATCCATTCGGTAATGCCTTGTTTGACGTACTTAGAATCGGTATAGATCACCAGTTTGTCTTGCTTGTCACAAAACAGAATCCCTTCAATCGCAGCCGTCAGTTCCATACGGTTATTGGTAGTATGATCTTCACCGCCACAGATTTTGTGTTCTTGTTGGCCATTAACAATGTACGCACCCCAGCCGCCTAAACCCGGGTTGCCGCGACAGGCGCCATCAACATAAAGTGTGATAGTGTGTGACATAGATTAAATCCGATCAAAATAGAACAAGCTGGAAGGCTTATTGTATAGCGCAAATGCAGTCGATCAATCTATATGTCCGGGATTTTTTAATTTCTTGTAACATTTAACGTGAAATCGCGGTAAATTATTGGCTTGAGTCTTCGACATGCTTCACTACAATGGCATATCTAAAAAATAAATTTATATACGAGTTGTTTGGATTTCTTTATGTATAAACCAACCGCAATTTTGTGGCAGCCGACATTACCTACATTTTTAAAATATTCTGTACTGGGAACTGCGCTTGCTTCTCTAGGACTGACGGGCTGTTCATCTACACAAAGTGCGACCCAAACAGCATCAAGCAAGCAGGTTGGATCACAATATCTGGATGCCAGCAGTCTGGATGGACTCGAAGATTTACTTTCTGCAACGGATATGCGTGCAGTCGAAGGTGACCGTTTACAGATTCTGAAACATGGTGATGTCTGGAAACGCATGACCGTGGGTTTCAAGATGGACTTAAGTGTCTGGAATCCGCGGATTGATGCTCAGCGTGGCTGGTTTATTTCACGTCAGCCTTATCTGGATCGCTTAAGTGCGCGTGCATCACGTTATTTATATTACACGGTAAAAGAAGCAGAACGCCGTGGTATGCCGACCGAGTTGGCGCTGTTACCGATTATCGAAAGTTCTTATGATCCGGCTGCGACCAGTAGTGCGGCGGCGGCAGGTTTATGGCAATTTATTCCAAGTACCGGCCGTATTTATGGTTTAAAGCAGACCTCATTATACGATGGTCGCCGTGATGTAGTGGAATCGACCCGTGCAGCCTATGAATTTTTAGGCAGTCTGTATAACCAGTTTGGTTCCTGGGAATTGGCGCTCGCTTCTTATAATGCCGGCCCAGGCCGTATCCAGCAGGCAATTAACCGTAACAAAGCCGCAGGTCTGCCCACCGATTATTGGTCCTTGAAACTGCCACAAGAAACCATGAGTTACGTGCCACGTTTCTTGGCGGTTGCACAAATTATTAAAAATCCCGGCAGCTATGGGGTGAGCTTGCCACCGATTGCCAACCGTCCGCATTTCCGTGAAGTGCCAGTGGGCGTTGCCAGTTTAAATGAAATTGCAGCCATCACTGGTCTAAGCCGTGCAGAACTGTATCAATTAAACCCGGGTCATCGTGGTGATCATATTGATCCTGCAAGTCCGCGCCGTATTCTGATTCCAGCTGACTTAAGTCCTTCAGTGGATGAGAAGCTGAAAAAATTATCCGGTTCAGGTGGTTTATGGGCGAGTAACACGAACAGCTTGCCGCGAAATACGACGACAGTGGTGCCCACCAGAGCTACACCGCCAGAATTAAATACGAAAACGATTACGCCTTCTAAACAGACTCCGCCAGCGGTTGTTAGTAATCAGCCTGCAACGACCGTTGCCAAAACGACGACTCCGGCTAAAGCTGCAAGTACGCCACCTGTCGTCACAGCGGCGGTAAGTACCGCGACAACGGCCAATACTGTAACGAAGACTACGAAAAAGATTTCGACGCCTCAAGGCTCATCTGCTTTGGCCAGTTTTGCGGCACAAAGTGATTTGCCAATTCCAAGTGCGCCGCGTATTCCGGTAGCTGTGACGCCTGCGGCACCAGCGAAACAGATTCAGGTCGAACCACCGATTTCTGCAGCTGAGCGTCAGCAAGTTCAGCAGGCGGTCATCGCACAAGATATTCAGAAAACAGTGGATGAAATTCTGCAGCCTGTCGCCACACCGGCAGAACAGGCCCAGGTGGTTGAAGAACTAAAAGCATTGGCGCCGGCAGGCACAGAAATTGTCGATCCTTATGATGGTAAAATCAAGCTGACGGCTATTCAAACCAGCCTGTCTGTGGCTGAGCAGCAAGGCAAGGAACTTACCAAAGGCTTCTCTTATCCGAAAGAAGTTGCTGACAATACCACAGCGACTTCGGTCGAAGCCCAGTTGAACCAGGGTAAAAATTACGTCAAGACTGATTCTGAAGTGGTGGTGGTCGCGCCTAAGGGCAAGCGTAGTACCTATAAGGTTTTACCGGGGGATAATCTGGCACTGATTGCAGCAAAAAATGGGGTGAACTGGCGTGATGTAGCGAAATGGAACCAGATCGATCCAAACTCTACGCTATATGTAGGCACCACGATTTATTTGTATGATGCCAAGCCGGTGCAGGAACAAACCAAAGCCAAAGAAAAGCCGGAATCTTATGTGGTTCAGGCCAATGATTCTCTAACCAGTGTGGCAAGCCAGTTTGGTTTAAGTCTCAAACAGCTGGCTGATTTTAATGGTTTAAGTACCAACAGTGGTTTATTTGTCGGTCAGAAGCTGTCGCTGAAAGAAACGGCTGCATCTAAAGCCAAAGTAGAAGATGCTAAAAAAGCTGAAACTGTCAAGGTTCAGACCAAATCCTATACAGTGAAACGTGGTGAGTATCTGAAACTGATTGCCGATCGTTATGGGCTTTCAAATGCTGAACTGGCATCCTTGACTTCAGGTCTGACTGCCGGTAGCAGTCTGATGGTGGGACAGAAAATCAATGTACCACTTCAGGAAGTTGAAGGGCTAACGGCATCTAGCCAGAAAACTGAGCAGAAGTTTGAAAATGTCAAAGTCGATCAGACTGCGACTGAAAACTATCAGGTCAAACGCGGTGAAACCCTGTATAGCATTGCCAGTCAAAGCAAGCTGAGTGTTTCTGAACTGGCTGCATTGAATGGGTTGTCTGCCAATAGTGGTTTACGTATAGGTCAGACCATCAAGATTCCAGCCGGCAGTCAGATCCCTGAAACCTATACGGTTCAAGCGGGTGATACGCTGACCGGCATTGCCGCAAAATACAATCTGTCAATGGACCAGGTGGCGAGCCTGAATGGCATGTCACGTAATGCCGGCTTGCGTGTGGGACAGCGCCTGAAACTCAGTGGTGAAGTTGCTGAACCGGTACGTGAAGTGGTTGCTGAAACTGCGACGAAGAATACAAAATCGGATTCGCATGTGGTGAAGTCAGGTGAAACCTTAAGTTCTATTGCACGTCAGTATCATTTACAACTGAAATATCTGGCAGATTTAAATGGCCTGAATACCAATAGTACGGTGCGTATTGGTCAGCGTTTAAAAATTGAGGGTGACTTTCCGGCAGATAAAAAAGTTGAAGGCGTGAAAGTGGCAGCTAAGCCTGTAGCTTCTAAGGCAACTGAATCCTATACGATAAAATCCGGTGAATCCCTGAATGTAATTGCCAGCCGTTTAGGTATAAGCGTGACCGACCTGGCTCAGTTAAATAATCTGAGTCCACGCGCAGGATTGCGTGTCAGTCAAACGATCCAGATTCCAAAACTGATGACGGATTATAAAGTCAAACGCGGTGATACCTTAATCGGTCTGGCTTCACGTTATGGTCTGAACAGCAATGAACTGGCGGAAATGAATGATCTCAAACCAAATACACAATTGCGTATTGGTGATGTGATTAAAGTGCCGAATTAATGAATGGATCATGAGATTCGCGCATTTATTTAAAACTTTCAGGTTGATCTGGCTAGCCCCGCTGCTCGTAAGTAGCAGTTGGGCAGCCCTGATCACCACCCCATATATTGCACTACATAGCCAGCCGAAATATGCCCAGGCCAAATCCCTGCCTTATGCCAATCCGCAAGCACCGAAAGGCGGTACGCTGATTCTGGCAGCTGATGGCAGTTTCGATAATTTGAACAGCATGAATGGCAAGGGCAATGTCACTGAGGGGGGCAACTATATTTTTGACAGTTTGCTGTCCAAGTCACTGGATGAGCCTGGTGTGTACTATCCCTTGCTGGCGGAAAAAGTCAGTTTTGCCCCCCAAAAAACTGCCTTTATTATTTTTCATTTAAATCCCAAAGCACGGTTTAGCAATGGCCAGCCGGTGACTGCGCAAGATGTCAAATACAGTTTTGAGTTGTTTCAGACCCAGTCCAATTTTGGCCTGCAGATGTATCTGGCTGATTTAAACCGG
Organism: Acinetobacter lwoffii; assembly: GCF_024129355.1. Classification (GTDB taxonomy): domain Bacteria; phylum Pseudomonadota; class Gammaproteobacteria; order Pseudomonadales; family Moraxellaceae; genus Acinetobacter; species Acinetobacter lwoffii_I. The sequence goes on from NZ_JAMXXP010000001.1 coordinate 137,315, forward strand.
CTGGAAGTCCTGTCACCTTTACAGATCAAAATGCATTTTAAATCTGGACATAATCCGGAAATGGCGATGATTGTCGCGCAGATGCCCATTTATTCTAAACAGGAATGGCAAAAACGTAATTTTAAAGAATTGACGCTGAAACCGATGCTGGGTTCAGGGCCTTATGTCATTGAACACATAGATGCTGGACGTAGTATTAGCTACAAACGCAATCCCCGATACTGGGGCAAAGACTTGATGGTCAACCGCGGGCGTTATAATTTTGACCGGATCAAGTATCGTTATTATCGTAGTCCTGAAATCAAGTTTGAAGCTTTCAAGTCGGGCCAATTTACCTTGCATGAGGAAAAACAGGTCAACCGCTGGGTGAAAGACTACCAGTTTCCCGCCGTTCGGCAAGGACAGGTGCAGCGTTACCGCTTTCAGCATCACAACCCGATTCCGACCCAGAGTCTGATATTCAATACCCGCCGTCAGCCTTTTGCCGATATCCGTTTCCGCCAAGCCTTGAGTTTTGCCTATGACTTTGAATGGCTGAATAAAGCCATGTTCTATGGTGAATATCAGCGCCTGAACAGCTTTTTTTCCAATAGCGAGCTTGCATCTCATAGACGGCCAAGTGTTCAAGAACTGCACATTTTGAAACCCCATTTAAAGCAGCTTGATCCGGTTCAACGTCAGGCGGTACTTGAGGACTGGAAATATCCTCAGTCAGATGCCTCCGGTTTTAACCGGAACAATCTGTTAAAGGCCCGTCAATTGCTATTAAAGGCAGGCTATCGTTATCAACAGGGGAAGTTGGTCAATGCTGCGGGTCAACCGGTACAGATTGAGTTCCTGTTACATCAGGCGGAACAGCAGCGTGATCTGATGCCATATCTACGTCATTTAAAACGCTTGGGCATTCAGGCCAGCATTCGTATGGTAGAAACCGCGCAATATTATGAACGGCTGCGGAATTATCAGTTTGATATGATTGTCGATACCATGCCGCAATCCCTGACACCGGGGCAGGAGCAGAAACAGTTCTGGGGCAGTCAGGCCGCCACGCAGCCAGGTAATTATAATTATGCCGGCATTCGAAATCCGGCCATTGATGCCGTCATTCAGCAGGTGACACAGGCTCAAAACCGTGAACAGCTGGTGAATAGTACCCGAGCATTAGACCGTTTACTGCGTGCAGGCTATTATCATATTCTGACTTATGGTACGGGCGAATACTGGTATGCTTACTGGAATATGTATCAGCAGCCGCAACGAAAACCTAAACTCTCCGCCGGAATTGATTACTGGTGGGTCGATGCAGAAAAGGCCAGACATGTGGCTGATTATTTCAAACAGCATTAAGCTCCAAGCCTATCAGGGAGTGCCATGAGCACTTATATTCTCAAACGTCTGTTGCTGATGATTCCAACCTTGCTGATCATTTTGCTGATCAATTTCATGGTGATCCAGCTGGCACCCGGTGGTCCGGTGGAGCAGGCGATTTATCAGGCGCAACAGGTCAATGGTTTGGCGCATACCGGATTGCAGTATCAGGGAAAGCAAGGCCTCACACCGGAGATGCTTGAGCAGATTAATATCCAGTACGGCTTTGACCAGCCGCTGCATATTCGATTTTGGGAAATGCTAACGCGTTATGCGCAGTTTGATCTGGGGCAGAGTTTTTTCAAAGACAAACCTGTGACTGAACTCATCTGGGAAAAATTGCCAGTATCGCTTTCTTTAGGCCTGTGGAGTACCTTGCTGATTTATCTGGTCTCCATTCCTTTAGGGATTAGAAAAGCCCGAAAACATGGCAGTCTGTTTGATCAGACTACCTCTCTAGTGTTGGCAGTAGGCTATGCCATTCCAGCCTTTATTTTTGCCATTTTACTCATCGTATTTTTTGCTGGTGGGTCTTATCTGCACTGGTTTCCATTGCAGGGAATTCGCTCTGAAAATTTTGCTGAACTCTCATTCTTTGCGAAAATTCAGGATTATTTCTGGCATATGGCCTTGCCGCTGTTGGCCATGGTGCTTGGCGGATTTGCCAGTTTGACCTATCTGGTCAAATTTTCCTTTGTAGAAGAGCTGACTAAGCAATATGTCTTGGCTGCCCGGGCCAAAGGTTTAACTGAACATGCAGTGCTGTATCGGCATGTATTCCGGAATGCCATTTTAGTGCTTATCGCAGGTTTGCCTGAAGTTCTGATCGGGGTGTTTTTTGTGGGAAACCTGTTTATCGAGATTATCTTTAATCTGGATGGGTTAGGTGTTTTAGGGTTTGAGGCAATTATCCAGCGTGACTATCCGGTGATTTTCGGTACTTTGTTTATCTTTACCTTGCTCGGCCTGCTGCTGCGCTTGCTGAGCGATTTGCTCTATCAACTGATTGATCCAAGGATTCATTTCAGTTCACGTCGAGGATCACAATAATGTCTTCCTTGATGCAAGCACGCTGGCAACGTTTTAAGCAGCATAAGCTGGGCTTTGGCTGCTTCATTATTTTCAGTGCTATTTTCATCATTTCCTTGGGTGCAGAACTGATTGCTAACGATAAGCCCTTGTTGGTGAAATATGATCATGCTTTTTATCTGCCTATCCTGAAATCCTATCCAGAAACCACGTTTGGTGGGGTATTTGAGACAGAAGCAGAATATAAAGATCCCGCTGTACAGCAACTGATTGCAGAAAAGGGCTGGGCGATCTGGCCCATCATTCCGTTTTCCTCTCAAACGCCAAATTTTGAACTGGCTGAACCGGTGCCATCGCCCCCGAGTGCGCAAAACTGGCTGGGAACAGATGATCAGGGCCGTGATGTTCTGGCACGGATTCTATATGGTTTAAGGATTTCATTACTGTTTGGTTTTGCTCTGACTTTATTGTCTGCGGTGCTGGGAATTTTAGCAGGGGCAATTCAGGGTTATTATGGTGGATGGATTGACCTGATCGGGCAACGCATACTCGAAGTCTGGAGCGGTTTGCCGATGCTGTTTATGGTGATGGTACTGGTCAGTCTGTTTACCCCGAGTATTTACTGGCTATTTCTGATCATGCTGTTATTTGGCTGGACCACACTGGTGAGTATGGTGCGCGCTGAGTTTTTGCGCGCCAGAAATCTGGAATACGTCTGGGCAGCAAGAAGTATTGGGGCCGGGGATGGACGGATCATGTTCAAACATATTCTCCCCAATGTGATAGGTTCTAGCCTGTCACAGTTACCTTTTATGCTAACCGCCAATATTACTGCACTGACAGCGCTGGATTTTTTAGGGTATGGTTTGCCACCCGAGTCGGCATCCCTAGGGGAACTCTTGCTTCAGGCCAAAAACAACTTAAATGCGCCGTGGCTAGCATTGTCGGGATTCTTTAGTTTGGCAATTGTACTGAGTTTGCTAATCTATATGGGAGAAGCAGTACGGGATGCTTTTGATCCAAGAAACTAAATCACAAAAATCTTTAACCATAAAAAAATAAGCAGATAAAAATTGTGTAAATTTGACAAGACTGATTGTCAATTGTTCTGGCTTACGTTATAAACGAATACAAAATAATAGTAACGTATCAGGACAGATCATGACTCAATTGGCCGATTCCATTCAAATTCGTAATACCACTTTTAAAAATCGCATCATTAAAGGTGCCATGAGTGAAGCACTGGCCAATGATGCCGGCCAGCCCAATCAGGCGCATTTCAAGTTGTATGAAGCATGGGCCGAAGGTGGCTTGGGTTGTGCTATTACGGGTAATGTCATGGTGGATTATCGTGCCAAGAATGAACCGGGGGTCGTAGTGGTAGAAACAGAACGCGATCTGGCGCAGCTCAAAGTCTGGGCCGACGTAGGCAAACAGCATGGCATGGTACAACTGGTCCAGTTGTCGCATCCGGGCCGCCAGTGTCCCAAGGGCCTGAATCAAGAAACGGTTGCACCGTCCGCAGTCCCATTTAGTCCGGCTTTGGCAATGAGCTTTGGAACCCCGCGGGAACTGCGTGAAGATGAAATCCTGGATATTATCCAGCGCTTTGCCACTTCGGCTGCTATCTGTGAACAAGCAGGATTTGAGGGGGTGCAGTTGCATGGGGCACATGGTTATCTGATTAGCCAGTTTCTGTCACCGCTGACCAATAAGCGTCAGGATCAATGGGGTGGTAGTATTGAGAATCGCACCCGTTTCTTGCTGCAAACCTATCAGGCTGTTCGTGCTGCGACTTCGGAAAATTTTATTATTTCAGTCAAGCTGAATTCAGCTGATTTCCAGCGCGGTGGTATTAGCGAAGAAGATGTCATTTATGTCTTTAAGGCGATGGACACTGCAGGCATTGATATCATTGAAGTGTCAGGTGGTAGCTATGAAGCACCTGCGATGGCCGGCGTGAAAGCAGACAAGCGCAAGGCCTCGACCATTGCCCGTGAAGCCTATTTCCTCGATTTTGCCGAAAAAATCCGTCAGGAAGTGAAGTGCCATATCATGGTCACTGGTGGATTCCGAACAGTTGAAGGCATGAATGCCGCGCTCGACAGTGGTGCCTGTGATTTTGTCGGGATTGCACGTCCCTTTGCGGTAGAACCTGACTTGGGCAATCGTCTGGTTGCAGGGCATGATGTACGTTATGCGGTTGAGAAAATTAAAACCGGTATTCCAATGGTCGACAAAATGGCGATTATGGAAATCATCTGGTATGCCGCGCAGTTTAAAGAAATTGCCAAAGGCAAGCAGCCTAATCCAAAGCTGTCACCGCTAAAAGTCTTTTTGCAGTATCTGAAAGGCAATGTCAAAGCGGTGATCAAGGGACAATTAAACTCGCGAAAATCGGCTTAATCTTTATTAAAAAACCGGACACTGCAAATGTCCGGTTTTTTAATTTCTGGCACTTAGGGGTGCTTTAGGAATAATGCATCGCCTGGGTCTGAAAAGGAAATAATAACTGGCTTAACTGACGAGTCGCCCATAAACCAATTTCAGTATGATGCATATGCGGTGCAGTATAAGGAATCAGTAAATCAATTTTCTGTTCCGCACCTTCACAGCGCATGAAGCGACTTTTTAACTGATTCAAGCGCTGCTGGTCCATACGGCTCATTGCAGGTTCAATTTTTACCTGTGATGGGGTTGCACTACGTGAGGACAGGCGAGTTGCCAAGCCTGCCCCCTGAATCCAGTCTTTAATAATCTGTTTTTCAGTCGCATTAAAGACCCCAAACATTTTACCTTCCGGTTGATCTATCATTTTCCAAAAGCGGCTTTGTTCCACTGCTGCACCTTTTACGATCCAGCCTTTTTCAATCATGACCTGCAAAAACTCGGCAATCTGGGCAGGATCGGATAACCAGTCATTGATGGTCTTACCACTAAACTGGCATTTCTGATTGTGAATATACTGGCCAATCAGAGCCTTGTTCTGGAAAACTTTTAAAGCCATCTGTTCAATGTCCAGTTCCTTGATGATTTGGGAAGAACTTTTACCGATGTCATTTAGAACATAGCCCTTTTTAATCAGATCCAGATAAGTTTCCGGGTTTTCTGCATGATTAAAATGCTGGATAAATGCTTGCAGGGATTTCTGCGCATGACCATTGTGAGCATTATCAATAGTAATGTGCACATTGAAATAATGCGGATCGATACCCAGTTCAGCCAGTTCATAATTGGTGATTAACAGATGCAGCGGTAACTGTTCATAACCGAGATTAAAGCCAATGACCAGAGGTAAATATTTGGCCGGGGCATAAGCCAGTGCCAACTGTACGGCAGCCTGTTCATAATAACTGTCATTCAAATGCTCGGCATAACTATTCAGCTCATAATGACTCAACAGGTCCTGATACATGGTGACATGATTGGCACGCGGATGCCCTAAGCCAAGCTCTTCGAGATAGATGTAAATCAAATCTTTTAGCTCGGGCTGATTGCAATTTTGCACGGTCGAATATAACCAGGCACCATCGACCAGTTTAACCGGTGCAACTTTCGCCAGGAATTCGAAAGCATGGGAAACCGTAGGAAAATATTCCCGGGCTTGGCGCTGTTTACGGCGATTGACATAGGCCTGGAAAGTGGCACAGATTTGATGATGTTGTTCTAAAAGATGCTGTTCAACCTGTGGGGGCTGATCTAACCATCCGAGAGTATCAATATTTAAATTTTTAATCAGATCGCTCAAATAAGATTCAGCTTTTTCAGTTTTGGTATATGTCGAAATTTCAGTATCTTGAAAAAAGTCGACCCAATCCTTAAAGCTTTTAATTTGATAATTATGATTTTTATTTGGCGATAAAGGTAAACTTAGCTCTGTGCTGACGAACATAATCTGATCCTTGCAGATTTCTCTTGATTTACCTTAACGTGCCCTCTAAAAGCAGGGTGTTGAATTTTTGTTCTAATTTATTGGTGTATTGCTTTAAATGAAAATGAACGGATATTTCTATGCATAGAAATGTTAAAACAATACAATTTGTAAAATTAAGAATGGGATGGCAGCCCCCAGAAAGAGAGCTAGATTTGAACGAATGATAAAAACAAGGTTTAAAGTTTTCAGAAATAAAATTTGCAAGATAAAAAAAAGCCCGAGTCGCAATGCTCGGGCTTTTTGTTGAGATGTTGCCATCTCGAATATGGCGTCCCTACGGGGATTCGAACCCCGGTTACCGCCGTGAAAGGGCGATGTCCTAGGCCTCTAGACGATAGGGACAGTACAGAAGATAAATTTTAAAACCGCTACTTTTAGCTTGAAGTAATGGCGTCCCTACGGGGATTCGAACCCCGGTTACCGCCGTGAAAGGGCGATGTCCTAGGCCTCTAGACGATAGGGACTTAATAAAATGTACTTCTGAAAATTGGCGTCCCTACGGGGATTCGAACCCCGGTTACCGCCGTGAAAGGGCGATGTCCTAGGCCTCTAGACGATAGGGACGTTTCAGAGGTGGGCGTATAATAGGGTGAAAACAGGGGGGTGTCAAACGCATTTCCATAAAAAAAATGATTTTCTGGGTTGAGTGCATAAATTTAAAACAATCTAGAGAAAATACTGGAAAATTACATGGTTTAAGCTGGATTTTTAAGCAATTCCAGAATTGCTTCTACTACCTGCGGATGGAGTAAATAGCCGGTAATATCATGCGGGCGGTGAATATGGGTACGAATGCCGTGGTTAATAATTGCGGGTTGAAACTGAAATGGCGGTTGTGTAAGAGGAAAGGCGGTAAGAAAATCATCAGTTGAATAAAAATTTATCCAGTCGCCTGTAATTGCTGCAGGTCGTACAATGGGTTGCGGTAAATGTGACTGGATCACCTGAAAGGCTAATGGCGATCCTAAAGTAATAAAACGCTGTACGTTCAGTTCAGGATGCTGAATAAGATAATTATAGGCAATCACACTGCCCAGAGAATGAGCAATCACAATACAAGGTTTGCGACCATTCAATTGCCGGGCAATCCGCTCATGAACTTCCTTCATGAAAGCAGGATTGTCGAGATACAGATAGGTTTCAATCAGAAATTTCTGAAGCAGGCTCCGATGCAGACTGGGAAAATAATTCAGCAATAATACAAAGTCTCGCAGTGCAACACTTTTGCTTAGCGTGGTAATAAATTTGAATTTCTGTTTAAAATCCATCGTGTCATTCAAATGAATCTGGGGAAGATCGGAAATCACGGGCTTGCGCCAGCCAGGACGTGGAACGGGTGCAGGAAGCTGAGGATGGACAGGTTGACGGAAACGAAAGCTGGGCCATTGCTGGGGCATTAAGGTGCCAGCATTCAGGATGTTGCGAACGTTATAGTGTGAAAGTAAGTCTCCATAAAATGGAATGTGAATGTGACGTCGTAAATAACTGAATCTGGCATCATGACGGTGTTTGCGAATGCCTTTTTGAAGTATATGCAGCCAGCGCTGGCGAATCGATGCAGCACTATGATGTTGCTGGTTCATTCCATGAATAAAAATAACTTTCATCGATACCTCACGGAGGTCGATCTATATATTCACAGTATAGAGAAAATTGCGGCAAGCCAAGCTGCACTTTTTGTGGCGTTAATGTGTAAATTATCTTTGATAAAACAATCATTAACAGACATCTGTATATTTATAAAAAAGGCAGAAAAAGCAGTAAATTGGTAGGTCCGAATGAAAGATTTTACTGAATAGAGAAAGAATATGAATGGAACGGTAAAAGTTGAATTTAGAGGTTGGCGTGAGTTTTATAGTAATTCCAGTAGCGCTTTAATGATGTCCGGATGCTGAATATAACCATCAATATCATGCGGATGATAGATGGAAGTATGAATCTCTTGATTAATAACCGCCGGCTGAAGTTGAAAGGGTGGTTCTGATAATGGAAAGGCGGTCAGAAAGTCATCGCTACAATAGAAATTTATCCAATCGCCTGAAATTGCAGTAGGTCGTACAATTGGTTGCGGCAGATGAGCTTGGATGACCCTAAATGCCAACGGTGATCCAAGAGTAATAAAACGCTTGATATTCAGCTTCGGATGCTGAATCAAATAATTATAGGCAATCACGCTGCCAAGCGAATGTGCCACTAGGATCTGTGGCCTGCTGCTATAGAGTTGATCATGAATGCGGTGGTGAACTTCCTGCATAAAATGCGGGTTGGCCAAATAAAGATAAGTTTCCAGCAAAAACTTATGCAAAAAGCTGGCGTGTAAGCTGGGAAAATAATTGATGAGTACCGCAAAATCCCGCAAGGCAATATCTTTGCTTAATGCTGTGATGAACTTCAGTTTCTGATTGAAATTCAGGGCATCATCAAGATTTAACTGCGGGACGTCACAAATTTGATAGGTGCACTGATCTGGTGGCGGTGCCGGTTGCAGCTGTGCGGGATGTAAAAAAGGGAAATGCGGCCACTGTTGCGGCATCAGGGTGCTGGCATTCAATACGTTATGAAAATGATGCCGGGAAAGTAAATCACCATAAAAAGGGATACGGATATGCCGTTTTAAATAAGTAAAACGGGCTTGCTGTTGTGGGTTTCTCCGGAGGCCTGTTTTGAGGAGATGCAGCCAATGTTGACGTAATGAAGTAGCCGTATGCTGTTGCTTGTTCATGCCGTGAATAAACACAATTTTCATCGACGCACCCTTAAGGCTGCCCACTATGGTTATAGTATAGATAAAAAAAAGAGCGGCCGGAGCCGCTCTTTTAAAACTGATGCTTAAGACTTGTTGTGATAAAAGGCATAATAACTTGCATAACACGCTGCAATAAACAGCAGACATCCTACGAAGCTGATGCGCATTGATGGATCAAAGACCATACTGACACAGGTAATAAAACAGAACACAAAGCCCAGGATTGGCACAATCGGGAACAATGGTGCAGCAAAGCCTAGTTCTTTGGCCGTATGACCCTGTTTATACCACTGACGACGGAAGTTGAACTGGCTTAAGCAAATACTCATCCAGACCACCACCATGGTAAACGCCGCAACGCCCAGCAAGTTGGTAAAGATCGTTTCTGGCGCAAACTGTTCAGACAATAAACCTGGCAATGCACCCAGCATGGTCACCATGACTGCAATATACGGTACACCGCGAGCATTCAGTCTTGAGAATACGGCAGGTAACTGTTTGCTGTATGACAATGACCACATCATACGAGAAGCAGCAAATAAGCCTGAGTTGGCAGCAGACAACAACGCAGTGATAATGACAAAGCGGATGATGTCTTCAGCATATGGGATACCAATGTGCTGGAATACGGTTACGAATGGACTGCTGCTCACGCCTTCCGCGGCTAAGCCTGCTTCCTGATGCGGAAGTAATGCCGTCACCACGATAATCGTACCCACAAAGAAAATTAATAAGCGGAAAATCGCAGTATTAATCGCTTTCGGGACATTTTTCGCAGGATCTTCAGTTTCACCGGCAGCCACACCAATCAGCTCGGTACCAGAGAAGGCAAAGTTCACGATCAGCATCGTCGCAAAAATCGGGAACAGACCTTCAGGGAACCAGCCCTGTGCCGTCAGATTGGTAAATAAAGGGGCAGCTTCATAGCCTTGATAGCCCAGAACACCAAAGATGGCCAATAGACCTAAAAGAATAAAAGCAACAACCGTGACCACTTTCACCAGTGCCAGCCAGAATTCGGATTCTGCAAACCAGCGGGTAGAAATCATATTTAAACTAAACACGAAGACACCAAAGATGATGGTCCATAACCACATGGAAATGTCCGGGAACCATTCCTGCATCAGCAAGGCCGCTGCAGTAAATTCAGTTCCGAGAGTGACTGACCACGTCAGCCAGTATAACCAGGTGATGGTATAGCCTGTGCCTGGTCCAATATAACGTTTGGCATAAGCACCAAATGAACCAGATTCTGGCATATGAACGGCAAGTTCGCCCAAACATAGCATCACCATGTACGCGATAATACCGCCCAGGAGATAAGCGAGAATGGCACCTACAGGCCCCGTTTGTGCAATGACTTCACCCGATCCTAAGAATAGGCCTGTTCCGATTGCGCCACCAAGCGAAATCATGACCAGATGTCGAGTACTCATAGCGCGTTTTAAAGGCGCAGAATTGCCCTGATGCGTAGCATCATTCGGAGATGAGTGCATAGGAAATAAGAAATACTTCAAAGGAATGAAGCGAGCTATTGTAGTGAAAAACTACAAATCTGCAATCGAATAATGGTAATTTCGAATAAGGTCTGATCGTATGAGATCAATAGATGGCGTCCCTACGGGGATTCGAACCCCGGTTACCGCCGTGAAAGGGCGATGTCCTAGGCCTCTAGACGATAGGGACGTTGCGAGGTGATGCGTATATTAAGGATTAAGCCGGGTTTTGTCAAAAGGGTTTTTGCTAAAATTCATTTAACAGTTTAAACATTAGGCAAAACAAAAACTTTATTTTATTAAGATGTTATTTTCTGAACAAATTTCAAGACTATAAAAAATAATTATTTGAAAAGATCACTAAAACTTAGTGATCTGGAGTTTGATATTGTTTAGGCTGGGGATTTTCAGCAGGCGTTGTCACTGCCTCAGTCTGCGCAGTTTTATTGTCATCACGGTTGACGATATAGAGATACAGTGCCGAAGGTGCCAAAATAAGTAAAACAAGCAGGAATTTCTTGAGCATGGAAAAATTTCAAATCTTAAAATTAGTCTGATTATAGCCTAAGCAAATCTAAAAGAGCAGCAGCACGTACCTATTCAGGCTCTAGAATTTAAAAGTAACATCTGCGATAAATTGGCGGCCGATTTGTGGATAGACAATACCCGAATCCAGATAGAAATTATCACGATTCGTCACATTGTTAATCGTTAAACCTAAAATGGCTTTAAGGTCCTTATTTAAAGGAATATCATAGGTCGTCCGTACATCCCAGTAGAAGGTATTTTGGGTGGTGTATGGGATATACATATCATATTGTTCATTATTTTTATCAGAATAACCTTTTGATATTTTCTTCATGGCATCCACTTTGCCTTGGTAACTGATGAAGTTATTAATGCTTAAAGGAATCCGGTCAAATTTAATATTCCAACCTAAACGTGTTGTCCAGGGAGTATTAAAGATTTCAGATGGCTTATCTTCAGCATTGATCAATTTACCATCGTAGTAGATGATGGGAGTGCCGGTATAATACGCTGTGCTGTATGAGTCGAAGTTACGCTGGGTTTCAGTATAATCTGCATTTAGGCTGAACAAATGCTGTGTGCCAAATAACTTCAATGGGCTAATGTTAATCAGGCTTAAGGTATAAATATTTGATTCAGATTTACCTTCATTATCATAAGTATAGCTAAAGCGATTGGTTGAAACGGCTGGATCTTTAACTGATTCTGTGCGGCGGATCTGGTTCTTATTTTTACGATTAACCCATTTTAGACCAATACGGCTATTTGCATATTCAGCATTGATTCCGAACATGGTTTCATCTGCATAAGGGCTATCAAGCTGCGAACGATAAGTAAAAGAACCGGCATATGCTTTTTCTTTCCAGTCGGCTGATAGGTTGTCACGTGTTTGGCGAATGATCAATAAACCTTTTTGATCTTGTAATTCATTATAAAAGGCATTTAAACCATAGTAGCGGTTCCAGCCAGTGGTAAAGGATAATTGTTCATTAGCAAAAGGTTTAAAAACAAATGAGCTACGTGGTGCAACATTATTATTTTTAGTTAAGCTGTCATAGTCTGCACGTAAGCCAAGTGTTGCAGTGAAGTATTTGTCCCATTGAATCTGATCCTGTAAAAATACATGCCAACGGTCTTGCTGTACCTCAGTTTTACCTGCCAAATAAGAGGTGCGATTTTTTAGAAACTGTCCGTCTTGGCCATTTCCTTCATCACATGCATCATATTTATTACCAGTATTTAAATAACAGCTGAGATTGGCAATATTTCCAGTCGCACTAGAATAAATGCTTGTTGTGACAGGACGTTCCCAATAAGCATTATAGTGTCCATATCCTCCGCCCATTTTGAACGTGTGGGTCGTGTGCTGGGTTTGAATGGGTTCAAATAATGCCTTAAGACTATATTCCAGTTTTTCTTCCTGCTGCTGAGTGCTTCCGAAGCTGCCTTCAATTTGCATACCCGAGGACTTCCAGTTTTTGGTTGATGATTTCAACCAGGAAATATTATCTGTCGCACTTTTACGGTTTGCACTCTGCGTTTGATAATTGACTTGTTGCTCAAGTTCAACTGAATTCAATTTATTTTTTAAGTTGATATAGAAACTTTGGCTGTCTGATGTATGTGAGCTTTGGGAGTTATGAGTCGATGAAAGAAAATAGTCACCACTCGATTCCATGAATTGTGTGCCAATCTTTAAAACCGTATTGTCACTGGGAGTATAGAAAAACTCTATACCTGCATTGTTTGAACCTCGTTTTTGTTCATAAGAATCTGGTTTAGCAATACTTGTTTTTAAAGGAATATCTGCACGGCGATATGAACCAAATGCCTTGAAACCCCAACTTTCAGCAAGTTTGCCATATGACGTTGCACTGATCCCTTGACGTGTAAAGAAAGGTTGTTTGCTTTCACTGGTTGAATTTTCAAATTCTTCAGCTGCTTCTTTACTAGGGGAGTTGATGTCTGACCAATGATCAGAAGTATAGTCATAGCTCAGGCTGCCATGAATTTTACCAATTTCGGTTTGGGGAGCACAGGTTTCTGCACTGACTACGCCACCTGTGAACTCACCAAATTCGGCACCCACATTGCTATCAAGTAAGGTGATTTTACACAGCAGATCGGCATTAATTGTCACTGCTTGGGAGCTTCCCATCATTTCATTCAGGGTATTACTTTTTGCGTCACTACCTGGATTAATGTTGTTATTAATGCTGAGGCCATTGATCAAAAACTTATTATCGTATGGTAGGCTGCCATTAATACTGATATCCGTCGCGTTGAGTTCGCCTTGTTGCAATCCACTACGTGCGTTTGAATCAAATTGTACATTCGGATTAACTTTTAATAATTCAGTAATGGTCTTAGAGCCATTTGGTATTTGCTGTATGTCCTCTTTATTGTAAACCGTTTTCCCCACCTCATTTTCTTGCTGAGCTTCGATAATAATTGTGTTGAACTTAATCGTTGTTTCATTGAGAACAGGCTCTTGATAATTCGATTCTTTTGCAAAACTAGATGTTGATAAAGCTGTTAAAACTGCAATAGAAAGTGGGGAATAAGCAAAACGCATGAGAAGGGTTGAATATGCGAAAGATAATGGAAGTGATTATCATTAAATTTAAGAAGGCGATCAATAGTAATGAGAATTATTTTCATTAATTAGTAAAAGCGTAAGACTTGAGCAGCTTAAGATGCTGATCAAAGAAATATAAAGAAGAGAAAAAATAGATGGCGTCCCTACGGGGATTCGAACCCCGGTTACCGCCGTGAAAGGGCGATGTCCTAGGCCTCTAGACGATAGGGACGTTTAGAAGATGGCGGTATCTTATTGATCCGCCACCAGAGTGTCAAGCAGGTGAGGTGCGAGTTTGTTTAAAATATAGCAAAACAGTTCAGCGGTCTTCTGCGTATCATATAATGCAGAATGGGCTTCTTTGCCATCAAACTCAATCCCAGCCTGAATACAGGATTTTGCCAGTACGGTCTGACCAAACATCACCGCACTTAAAGTCACTGTATCGAAGACAGAAAAACTATGAAATGGGTTCTGGTTTTTGGTTCCGGTACGCGCAATCGCGGCCTGAAGAAAACCCAAATCGAAATGTGCATTGTGTCCAACTAAAACTGCATGGGTACAGTTTTGCTGGCGACGCACTTCATTCACAGATTTAAAAATACGCTTAAGCGCAGTTTTTTCATCTTCGGCCATGGCGATTCGCATCGGATTCGAAGGATCGATCCCAATAAACTCCAGCGAACGTCGGTCGAGATTTGCCCCTTCGAAAGGATTGATATGTGCATGGTAAGCTTGACCCGGCACAAATTGACCCTCCTCATTATAAACAATCGGAATGGCCGCAATTTCCAGCAATGCATCAGTCTGCGCATTAAAACCTGCAGTCTCGACATCGACAACTACAGGTAAGAATCCACGAAAACGTTGACCAATGATTGGGAGCGTTTCATTTGTCACACTTTTCTCCATTGAATGGTTTTACCAGCATACAGTGGGATAATCTGTTCACCATCCAGATAGTCTAAACTTTCAGGGATTACTTGATCTTCTTTAACCAGGGTAATGGTATTGGTATTACGTGGCAGGCCATAGAAGTCTGCACCAAAATGGCTGGCAAAACCTTCCAGGCGTTCAATTTTACCCACCTGATCAAATGCCTGAGCATACAGCTCAATGGCAGTCGGCGCACTATAACATCCTGCACAGCCACACGCATTTTCTTTTGCATTTTTTGAATGCGGCGCGCTATCTGTTCCCAGGAAAAATTTAGGATTACCGCTGGTTGCGACTTCCAGCAAAGTTTGCTGATGCGTTTGACGTTTTAAAATCGGCAAGCAGTAGAAATGCGGCTTGATCCCACCAACCAGCATGTCATTGCGGTTAAACAATAAATGTTGCGGCGTAATGGTTGCAGCGACATTACGGTCTTGCTCAAGTACAAAGTTTGCTGCTTCGCTGGTGGTGATGTGTTCGAGCACCAGTTTCAGCTTGGGAAATTGTCTGAGTAAGGGAGCCAGCACTTCATCCAGGAAACGCTTTTCACGGTCAAAAATATCGACATGATTATGCGTCACTTCACCATGTAGCAATAAAGGCACTTGGTGTTCTTCAAGCTGTTCAATTACGCCGTAGACTTTGCTCATATCGCTCACACCACTATCGGAGTTGGTGGTCGCACCCGCAGGATAGAGCTTGATGGCATTGACATGCGCAGATTCTTTGATCTTTTTAACTTCACTTGCCGGGGTGTTGTCAGTGAAATACAGCACCATACGCGGGTCGAAATTTACCCCTTCAGGCACATGTGCCATGATACGTTCACGGTAAGCATTGGCCTCTTCGACGGTTTTTACGGGTGGCACCAGATTTGGCATGCAAATGGCACGAGAAAACTGCTTGGCTAAATCGGGAACGGTACGTTGAAGTGCTAAACCATCACGCAGGTGAACGTGCCAATCATCTGGCTGGAGAATCGTAATCGTATTCAAGGCAAATTCAGTCGAACAAATAAAACAAATGATAATCCATCTATAGTAAAAATGGTAACGAGAAAGCGCTACAAAATAAGGGATATGTATAAATTAATTTTAAAAAGTATGTTATTTTAAAATTAATAAAAAAATTACATAAATACTTGGCAATGGAATACAAGTACAATCTAGTGAAATTGCAAGATGATAAAGAAGACATAGAACAACTGATTACACGGCAAAGTCAGCGTGTAGGCCCGGTCTTCCCTCAACATCTGGAACAAGAATTCTGGACCAAAAATCTGGAACGCGCCCGCAAACATGTCGAAAAATATGTGTGGGCTGGGGTATTGGCCTATTTCCTTTTTTTAGTGGTAATGATTCCTACAGATTACTGGAGCATCAGCAAAGAATATTTCGTGCATGATTTTGTCCTGTGTATGTTGGGCTTGCTCAACGGCGGCGTGTCATTAATTATTTTTTATATGTTCTCCTGTTTACCCAAGATCAAGCGCTTTTTTCCTCAGGCTTCGATGCTGTTGGTATTCTGGGTACAGGTGTCAATTTCATGTATCACCATGTCGATTAAAACTGATGCCTTGCAGCATCAATCCATGGCGATAGTCACGATCGTATATATCCTGGGTTATGTTCTGACCGGTATTAAGCCGATTCAGATGCTGGTCACCGGATTACTCGCTGCGGCAACTACTATTCTTGTATTGTTTAGCCTTTCAGTTGAATTTAATCCTATGGTTTTTGGCCGGATTTTAATTGGAAGTTGCTTGCTGGGTTATGTGATTAGCCATATGATTTTTGCCCGTGAGCGTGTGATATTTCTCTATAGCATTCGCGCCAGAATCAGTGAGCAGATCCAGCGTATCCATACCAACGAATTATTACATTTGAGTCAGTACGATGAGCTGACCAAGATTTCCAATCGACGGACTTTTGATGAGACGCTGCAAGTCCATTTCGAACGTGCACATCGTGAAGAAACGGCATTGGCAATTCTGTTTATCGATGTAGATTTCTTTAAAAATTACAACGATTTTTATGGGCATCAGAAAGGTGATGATGTCATTTCGACTATTGCCAAAACCATCAAAAATGCGATCCGTCATATGGACTTTGTCGCGCGTTATGGCGGGGAAGAGTTTGTGGTGCTCTTGCCAGAAACGGATGCACATGGTGCTTATGCAGTGGCTTCAAATATTTTTAAGGCGATTGATCGTCTGGAAATTCCACATGAAAAATCCTCGGTTGCGAAACATATCACCATCAGTTTAGGCATTACCGTCTATCGTGGTGAAGATGATATTGATAAAGACGCCTTATTGGGAATCGCGGATCAGGCGCTATATCGTGCCAAACAGCTTGGACGCAACCAGATTTATTATCAGTCCATTCGTTCAGTCAATTCAGATATCGCAAATGGTTAGAGATTATTACAATCAATAAACGAACCCTCAATAAAAAACCGCTCATCAGGAGCGGTTTTTTATGAAACTAAAAAGGACTAAAACTTAGTTTTTGTCTTTTAGTTGTGGCACTGCAGATGCTGAACCAACTGCCAATAAACCAGTCTCTGTATAGATGCCCAGTTTAGCACGAGTATCCGTGATATCCAGGTTACGCATGGTCAACTGACCAATACGATCCATCGGCGAGAACATAGAATCACCTTTCTCCATAGTCAAACGCTCAGCTTCATAAGTGAGGTTCGGAGATTCAGTATTCATAATGGTGTAGTCATTACCACGACGCAATTCGATCGTTACAGTACCGGTAACTGCTTTAGCAACCCAACGCTGTGCAGTTTCACGCAGCATAAGCGCTTGAGAATCGAACCAGCGACCTTGGTAAAGCAAACGACCTAAACGTAGACCGTTAATACGGTATTGTTCAATCGTATCTTCGTTATGAATACCCGTTACCAGACGCTCATAAGCGATGTGAAGCAGCGCCATACCCGGAGCTTCATAGATACCGCGAGATTTCGCTTCGATGATACGGTTTTCGATTTGATCCGACATACCTAGACCGTGACGGCCACCGATGCGGTTCGCTTCAAGAATAAATTCAACTGGATCTTCAATGCGTTGACCGTTAATCGCAACCGGGAAGCCTTCTTCAAAAGTAATCGATACTTCTTCAGCTTTTACTTCTACGTCATCTTTCCAGAACGCAACGCCCATGATTGGCTCAACGATTTTGATGCCTGCATTCAGGTATTCAAGATCTTTAGCTTCATGCGTCGCACCCAGCATGTTTGAGTCAGTTGAATAAGCTTTTTCTTTTGACATTTTATAGTCAAAACCATTGTCGATCAGGAACTGTGACATTTCCGCACGGCCGCCCAGCTCGTCAATGAAAGTTTGGTCTAACCAAGGCTTGTAAATTTTAAGCGCAGGATTGGTCAACAAGCCATAACGGTAGAAACGTTCAATGTCGTTGCCTTTATAAGTCGAACCGTCACCCCAGATGTTAACATCATCTTCTTTCATGGCAGTTACTAGCATGGTGCCAGTTACTGCACGACCCAATGGCGTCGTGTTGAAATAAGGCATACCACCTGTAGAAATATGGAACGCGCCACATTGAATTGCAGCAATACCTTCTAATGCAAGCTGTAAACGGCAGTCGATTAAACGTGCTTTTACTGCGCCATAAGCTTCAGCTTTTTTTGGAATCGCATCGTAATCGTCTTCGTCTGGCTGACCCAAGTTAGCTGTGTAAGCATAAGGTTCAGCGCCTTTTTGTTTCATCCACAAAAGAGCAGCAGAAGTATCTAGACCACCAGAGAAGGCAATACCAACTTTTTTACCTACTGGGACATTCTGCAAGATAGTTGCATTATCAGACATTGTTCATCCTAATGATATGAAATAGGCACGCCAGAATTGGTGGCCTGAAAAAATACATATTGCATCAATTGTATCATTAATTTATTTAGGTTTGCTTTAGAAAAGAAAAACTCGTTTTAAAATCTCTATTCAATAGGCTTAAATAATCATAAATCGCACGATTTTCACCAGAATCCTGCTGAAAACGGAAGAAATTGGTTATATTCAGCCGAATAAAGTTAAAAATCAGATAAAACAGGAATAAAAGCATGGCGACTCGCATCCCACCTTTACCTAATTTAAATCTTAAAGCTAAGAATGAAACGCTGGCACTGTTACATGGGATTTATGCCGGCCTGATTGGTTTTAGTACAGTGCTGTTTTTATATCTTGAATATCAGCAATCTAGTATTTCCATGCTGAGTTTAGCTGTGGTGCTGCTGCTTTTAGGCTTGCTGATGTTTTTTAATATACAGGCCAGTATCAAGGTGAAGCAGGACAATGGTTCAGGACAAACTTTATCCAGAATAATGGCCATCCTGATGTTGCTGAGTTTTCCAATTGGTACAGTATTGGGCGCGATTGCATTATGGAAATCCACTGCACGGCAATGGCAGAGCTAATTCGTGATGTATAGAACGAGCTGTTTTCGAAGATTGATGTTTGTGCCTGAAAATGCTGAACTCCGGGTCATAAAAAGCCTCTGAAAATCAGTTAAAGTAAGGGAATGACTTGCTCAGCCAAATATAATCAGGGATTTGTTATGACCACGACGCGCTATGCCAACATTTTAAAGCCACTGCATTTGGGTTTTACCACCATTAAAAATCGGGTGGTGATGGGGTCGATGCATACTGGTCTGGAAGACCGCTTCTATAATTATCCTAAACTAGCTGCGTATTTTGGTGAACGAGCAAAGGGTGGCGTAGGTCTGCTGATTACGGGTGGTATATCGCCAAACCGTCAAGGCTGGTTATTGCCGGCAGGCGGCACCATGAATACCTTGGGCGATATTGCACCACATCGATTAGTCACCCATGCAGTTCATAAACATGGTGCCAAAATCCTTTTGCAGATTCTGCATGCCGGACGTTATGGCTATCAGCCTTTTGTGGTCTCGGCCAGTCCAATCAAATCGCCGATTTCTCCTTTTAAACCGCGTGAAATGTCAGATAAGCAGATTTTGAATACGATTCAGGATTATGTAAAAACTGCTAGCATTGCTAAAAAGGCCGGCTATGATGGCGTGGAAATCATGGGTTCTGAAGGTTATTTGCTAAATCAGTTTTTAAGCCGTCATGTCAATCAGCGTACCGACCGTTGGGGAGGTCCGATCGAAAACCGGATGCGTTTCGCTGTAGAAATCGTCAAAGCCATTCGTGAAGAAATTGGCAAAAAATTTATTATCTGTTTTCGTTTGTCGCTTCTGGACTTGGTACATGATGGCAATACCATGCAAGAAGTGATTACCGTTGCTAAAGCATTAGAAAAGGCCGGGATAACTTTACTTAATACCGGTATTGGCTGGCATGAAGCGCGTATTCCCACTATTGTGACTTCTGTACCGCGTGCTGCTTTTGTCGATTACACGGCTGAAGTTAAGAAACATGTTTCGGTGCCGGTGATTGCATCCAACCGGATCAATATGCCAGACACTGCCGAAGCAATTCTGGCTTCTGGTCAGGCAGATATGGTGCAGATGGCACGTCCACTTTTGGCAGATGCGTTCTGGGTCAATAAAACTGCAACCAATCGTGTTGATGAAATCAATACCTGTATTGCCTGTAATCAGGCTTGTCTGGATCATACCTTTAAAAACCAGCGCGCAACCTGTCTGGTCAATCCGCGTGCCGCTTATGAGACCGAACTGGTCTATGTCAAAACTAAAAAACCGAAAAGTATTGCAGTGATTGGTGGTGGTGTTGCAGGTCTGTCAGCGGCTACTGTCGCAGCCAGTCGCGGGCATGATGTCACTTTGTTTGAGGCCAGTCATGAAGTAGGCGGGCAGTTCAATCTGGCTAAAGTGATTCCGGGGAAAGAAGAATTTCACGAAACGATTCGTTATTTTAAAGTGCAGCTAGAAAAAACCGGAGTTGATCTGCGTCTCAATACCCGAGTCAACCGCGAGCAGTTGGAGCGTGAGGGTTTTGATGAGGTGATTGTGGCTACAGGGGTTGTGCCGCGTGCCTTGAATATCGAAGGCAGTCAGGCACCACAAGTATTATCTTATGCAGAAGTGCTACGTGGCGCACCTGTCGGTGATCGTGTTGCGGTTATTGGCGCAGGCGGGATCGGTTTTGATGTGTCCGAGTTTTTATTAAAGCCACCGCATCAAATACAGCCGCAACCTGTGGATGAGTGGAAGCGTGAATGGGGTGTAGATTCTCATCCAGATTATGTGACTGAAGGCGGGTTACAGCGTGCTGAAGTAGAACCTCCAGTACGGGAAATTTATCTATTACAACGTAAAAAGACACCGCTTGGCGCAGGACTAGGCAAGACTTCAGGCTGGGTACATCGTGCCCAATTAAAAAAACATGCCGTGCGGATGTTGCGCGGTGTGCAATATAAATCTGTCACGGATGAAGGCTTATGGATTGAGGTAGATGGCCATGCTCAATTATTGCGTGTGGATAGCATTGTGGTATGTGCAGGTCAGGAATCGGTAAAAGACCTGATGCCGAGTGCTGGGGAAAATACCTTGGCGCAGTATCATATTATTGGCGGTGCAAAACTGGCTGCTGAACTCGATGCCAAGCGCGCCATTCGTGAGGGAGCGGAATTAGCAGCAAAACTGTAAGGATTTGATGAAACTATATGCAGTTGATTGCATTCACTGTAATTTTCACTTGTCAGCCGGACAAAAGCTCCGTATTATTGCGCCCATGGAAGCGTGGCAGAGCGGTTTAATGCACCGGTCTTGAAAACCGACGAGGGTGTGAGTCCTCCGTGAGTTCGAATCTCACCGCTTCCGCCAAATTTTAAAAACCCCAGTCGAAAGATTGGGGTTTTTTATTTCTATGATTTTAATAAAACGATTTAAAATAAGCTGATAGCGAACAAAGTCAAAATTTTAAAATTCCATAATTAATAAATATTCTTTAATTGCCTACTTCAATTTTGATTAATGCCAACGCAATTCTTTCCACATGTTGGTAAGCCGGTTGTTCCAGTTCTTCACCAAAAATATCCGGGTCAATTTCTTCATAGGACCAGATTATATTTTGATGCTGTTTCATCAAATCTTTAAGATGCTGCAAAAACAGATTGCCATGTTCAGTCACGGTCACACCGGTATATAGAAATAAATGTCCGCCAGAATTCAGGCGCTGTAGACCTTCTTTTATAATCCTGAATGATAAATCACAGCCATCCAGCGCATTACCGCCATGACGATATTGACGTTGTTCGGGATCAATTAAATACGGTGGATTAGCAAAAATCAGATCAAATTTTCCATCAAGATTGGAAAATAAATTACTTTGAACCGGATGAATATGGTTTAAGCCGGCAAAACTGATATTAATCTGGCTATAGAGCAAGGCTTTGGGATTCAGGTCTGCAACCATAATTTCATTAACATCTGGAAAATGTCTGGCAATGCTGATCGCGGCTGCTGAAGTGCCACAACACATTTCCACGGCCCGTTTGAAAGGACGAGGCTGAGTGGCTAGATATTGCTTGAGATGATAGATAAAGCGATACGTATCCGGGCCAAAAAATACCGCATCTTGCTGAGTAGTCGGAAAAGCTGAATGAATAAAGAGTTCGCCATCGAGTGAAGAAACTCGAATCTGACTCAAGTATTGATCTTCCTGAACCTGTAGAAGTTGATGTTCTTGCAATAATTCAAACAGAACGGGATCAAGATCAGTTTTTTTAAAGTTTAGATTCCAGCCAAAGATATCCTGAAGGGTTCTGTGCTTATAAATTTCATTCTTTTTCCGATTCAGAATTCGCTGGTGGGAAAGTGGTGTAATGGTCGTGAACTGATAATCTTGTTGTTTTAAAAAGGCTAATAAATAAAACAAAGCTTGCTGCTGGATGCTTTGCATCTCTAAAATCTGGTTCATACGAATATGCTCTTCTATTTATTTAACCTACATGAAAAGATTAATTCACTTTATGCCTGCAAAAGACAATATCAAACCAGTCGTGAATGATCAAAGCTATACAGCACTGGATTCCATGGAAAGGGATCAGTTTATATTCACCTAAATAATGCATTGCTTAGGTAAAAATGTGATGAGAATTGGTTGGATTTGTATAGGTCGTAGGCATAATTTTATTGGTTAAGCAGCCTTATTATGATTTTGCGAACTATTATTTTTTATTCATGATTATACGTATAAAAAATGGCTATTAATCACTGGGATCAATAGCCATTAGAGCTGAGAGCTTTAAAAGCTTAGTTGGGTACTTCCGGCAAATCAAACCAGATCACTTGCGCATCTTCGCTTGCTTTAATTTCTGTATCATCTAGAAAAGCAATTGCGCCGCCAGCTTCAACTGTATGTTCAGCGATCTGGACAGTGCCAGAAACAACATGTACATAATTAATATGCTGGGTCGCTTTCACTTCCAGACTTTGGCCTTGCTGAATCACCGCAGTTTTGACTTCGGCATTCTGACGAATATGCATCGGTGCATTGTCATTCGGACCACAAATCAAATGCCACTGGTTCGGTTGCTCATGCGGGTCAAGACGGATTTGCTGATAGTTCGGCTTGGCATCACGTTCATTTGGAATAATCCAGATTTGCAGTAAATGGACCTGTTCGTCGCCTTGGTTCATTTCACTGTGCCGCACACCTGTTCCTGCACTCATCAGTTGCCATTCACCCGCAGCGATTCCGCCATGATTGCCCATGCTGTCCTGATGGGTAATGGTTCCTTTCAGCACACAGGTCAGGATTTCCATATTGTCATGTGGATGCGTTCCAAAACCCTGATGTCCATCAATCAGGTCATCATTAATGACACGTAAAGCGCTGACACCCATATACTTTGGGTTATACCAGTTACCAAATGAGAAACTGTGTTTAGACTCCAGCCAGCCCATTTTTACATGACCACGATTTTCGCTAGGATGTAGAAAAGCATTCATGATTTTATCTCGACATTATTTTTAACTTGAGATCATCATACTGTCGTTTTATAACTGAAAAAATCTCAAATAGGCGACAGATCATTGCATTTTTGCAACGAAAGAGCTGAAAGTAAACATAAGGAATAAAAAAGCCCGCTCAAAAGCAGGCTATTTTTATTCAAATCGGCAGACCGATCATCATTCTAAGAAACGAACCGTTACCCCAGATTTGACTTTACGGCCAAGATCATTGGCATCCCAGTTAGTCAAACGAATACAACCATGTGACGCTGTTTTCGAAATGGTAGACGGGTTTGGTGTTCCGTGAATACCAAATGATTTCTTGCTTAAACCAATCCAGATATTCCCGACAGGACCGTTAGGACCCGGTGGTAAAGATAGTGGTTTTAAGTTTTTACCTTGTACAAAGTTAGACGGTGAATAGCTGTACCAAGGGTTTGGTGCAACACCTGTTACTTTATAGGTTCCGGTCGGAGATGGTGTATCCGCACTACCAATGGTGGCAGGGAATGACGCGATCATTTGATTTTTACTGTTAAATAAGTATAGTTGTTTCGCACCTTTATGTGCAACAATCAAGTGAATACCTTCAGGCAAGTCATTACGTACATTACTGACCAGTAATTTTTCCCCAACTTTATTAAAGTTAGCATTTGGATTGAGTTTCTTTAAGAAATTCTCATCCATATGGAATTTTTCGCTCAACATTTCACTGACACGTGTGTAGTACAAGCCTTTCATTTTCGCCTGTAACGCATAATCTGAAGGAATAGACTTGGCAAATGGGCCTGCCAGATCTTTTTCAGTAATGGTGTATTCAACAAAGGCTGGCTTAGAACCCTGACGTGCAACTAGTTTATCCCAGGTTTCCTGAGTCAAAACACCTGTCGGTTTAATGCCATTCATTTGCTGGAAAGATGCAATGGCTTTTAGTGTATTTTTACCGCTGGTTCCGTCAATCGCCCCCGGTGATGCATGGGCATTATTCAGCATGACATGTGCACGTGCGTAAACTGGGAATTGACCTGCACCGATATTTTCATACCACTGGGCATTATTTAAGCCGTCTAAAGTCCACGAAGCTTTGGTCGCTGCAGAGTTAGTCGGTGCTTTGGTATTTGGTGCTGCGCCAATAGAAGCAGTCTGATCTTCGGTATCCTGTAGCTCATTCAGCGCTTCAGATGCCTGTTTTAAGTCTTGTTGTTCTTGTGCGGTAATTTGCGCTTCTGCAGGTGCTGCTTGGGCCGCTGAAGCTTCAGTTGCTAATGGATCAATCGGATCTTGCACTGCAACATCAGTCACCACTTGGGGTTTTAATGGTTGTTCAGCAGTAGACGCGGCAAAAACTTGACCTGCGAAAATGCAACCTAGACTCACAGCGAGCATTGTGCGAACGAACATGTAACTCAACCTTAAGAATTATTTCTTTAACTATGTGAAAAAACGCTATAAGTATTACAGAAAAAATGTGGAGATGCAGTAGTTGTTTTGTGTAAATCACTAGGTTGCCGTTCAATCCGATCGGTTTTTAAAGTTGCCAGAAGTTATTAAAACTGCGGCCTTTTTGCTATGATATTGGCAATGTCAAAGAAAGATGGGAATGTGAATGACGACCTTAAAAAATGATCGTTTTCTGCGCGCATTGTTGCGTGAGCCTGTAGATGCTACGCCAGTATGGATGATGCGTCAGGCTGGCCGTTATTTGCCTGAGTACCGCGAAACGCGTACCAAGGCAGGAGATTTCCTTTCGCTTTGCAAGAATACTGAACTGGCCTGTGAAGTAACTTTGCAGCCTTTACGCCGTTATGATCTTGATGCCGCGATTTTATTCTCGGATATCTTGACGGTTCCGGATGCTTTGGGACTGGGGCTGTATTTTGAAGCCGGTGAAGGCCCGAAATTTCACAAGACCATCCGTACCGAACAGGATGTCGCCAATCTGCCTGCATTTAATGCCAAGTCGGATCTGGATTATGTGATGAATGCCGTTTCGACCATTCGTTCAGCCTTGGGCGGTCAGGTTCCTCTGATTGGTTTCTCGGGCAGTCCATGGACTCTGGCAACGTATATGGTCGAAGGCGGTTCAAGCAAGGATTTCCGTTTTACCAAACAGATGATGTATGCGCAGCCTGAAGTTTTGCATGCTTTACTGGATCGTCTGGCTGATGCAGTGACTGAATATTTGAATGCGCAGATCGATGCGGGTGCACAAGCGGTACAGATCTTTGATAGTTGGGGTGGGGCATTAGCACATCGTGAATATATCGAGTTCTCGCTGAACTATATGCAGAAGATTGTCGCTGGTTTGCAACGTGAGAAAGACAGCCGCAAGATTCCGGTAATTCTGTTTACCAAAGGTGGCGGTCAATGGTTGGAACCGATGATTACGACAGGCGCAGATGCATTTGGTCTGGACTGGACCACGCCATTGAATGTCGCTCGTCAAACGGTTGCTGGTCGTGCAGCACTTCAGGGTAACCTGGATCCTGCAACTTTATATGGTTCATCAGACACCATCATTAAAGCGACAAAAGCCATGCTGGATGATGCCTATGCCAATGGCGAGAAAACCGGTTATATTGCCAATTTAGGTCATGGTATTACCCAGTGGGTTGATCCGGCGAATCCAAAAGCATTTATTGATACCGTACATGAGTATAGTGCCAAATATCTTTAGGATGTAAACCTTGATCGATCTATTCAAATCAGGGTTTGAATTTACTTATAAGGCAGCTTCGGCTGCCTTATTTGGGATTTTACTCCTGCTCGCTTTTGCGCTGACTGCTTCTATGGGCAGCGATCTCTTCTTTGGTTTTTACCGGTATGACTATCTGCTTTTTTTTGCTTTGCTGATTCAGGTGATATTGCTCTATACCAAACTGGAATCCTGGGCTGAAGCCAAAGTGATTGCGTTATTTCATCTCATGGCCATGGTGATGGAAATCTTCCTGACCCATCCGGCAATTGCTTCCTGGCATTACCCTCAACCCGCAATATTTAAAATCCTGACCGTGCCTTTATTTGCCGGTTTTATGTATTCTGCTGTCGGCAGTTTTTTTGCGCGCTCTTTACGTCTATATCAGGTTTCATTTGAAAAATTGCCGCGTTTTAGCCATATGCTGACATTGGCTGTCTTGTCTTATCTCAACTTTATGAGCAAGTTTTTTATTCCCGATTATCGGGTGATTTTATTTGTCTGGAGCGTGCTGATGTTCTGGAAAACCAGAATTCGCTTTCAGCTGAATCGGCATACTTTTCAGTTGCCGATGTTACCCGTACTGCTGATTCTGGCGTTTATTATCTGGATTGCCGAGAACATCAGTACCTTTTACCAGATCTGGCTCTATCCAAGCCAGATTGAGCAATGGCATATGGTGGGATGGGGCAAACTGGGCTCCTGGTATTTGTTGTTATTGCTGAGTCTGGTGTTAGTACTGAAAATCTTGGGACAGCGTAATTCACAAGGCGATTGGGCGCTCAAGGAACAGTAAAATCAATCAGGTTATGTTTATGTAAAGCATACATTTTTTCAATTGCGCCAAACTTGACTTGTCGCTACTCTGCTGAGTATGTAATTTAAATTACATTATTAGAGTAATAACAAAGATTGCATGAGAATAATTGGAGAATAACTATGTTGAAAAAAATTATGCTGGCGGCGGTATTGGCGACAGGTTCAAGCATGGCGATGGCTGACCGAGATGTCGGTTGTGGTATCGGAAGTCAGGTGTGGGCGGGTCAGTCTGGTATTATTCCTAAACTCTTTGCAGGTACGACCAACGTTCTGTTCACGAATCAGTGGCTCGGGATCACTTTTGGTACTTTGGGTTGTAGCCAGGGCGGTACCGTAACCGCTCAAGTGGTGACCTTTACCAATGAAAACGCTGAAGCACTGGCACGTGATATGGCAGTTGGTGAGGGTGAAAGCCTGAATGTTCTGGCTGAACTTCTGAATATTAAATCTGAAGATAAAGCTCGTTTCTTTAGTGTTTCCAAGCAGAATTTCTCTGAAATTTATTCCGAAGAAAACCAGAATACATTACAAGTTTTAAGCACCTTACAAACTGTGATGGCCAAAGATGAAGTATTGAAATCCTACATCTGATCCGCACCTCAAAAACCCTGCTGTTCTGGCAGGGTTTTCTTATGACTAAAAGAAATTGATGAGAATAAGTTAACTGAATGAAATATGCGTTCTTCATGTTGGGCCTGACATTCAGCCCTTTAAGTTTTTCTAGCGAGATTAATCCAGACATCCAGCATTATCTAGCTCAGGCCGAAATCCAGCGTCTGGATCAGAGCACCACCTGGCAACGTCTCATGTATGCCAATCCCCAAAGTCATAGCGAGGTTAACTATTCGGGCTATTTCCTGGCAGAGCAGGGAAGAACTGATCTAAAAAAGGAAATGCAGCATAACATTCAGGCTTTATTTGTGAACGCAGAGCCGAATCAGTCTGTTCGCTGCAAGTTTCCGGCACGCAGCAGCTGGTTAATGCAGCAATTGAATATTTCCGAGCAACAATTGCCTGCGATTAGTTGTCCGGATCTGGATAAATGGATTGGTGAGGTCAAGCCTTATCAGGCGACCCTCATCTATGCCACGGATTTTATGGGTAATCCCAGCTCTATGTTCGGGCATACCTTATTGCGGCTGGACCCTAAAGATCAGCAACAACTCAATCTAATTTCTTATGCCGTCAACTATGCCGCAACGGTCGATGGCAATGACAACTGGTCTTTTGCCTGGAAAGGGCTGACCGGACAATATCCGGGTGAGTATTCCCTGATGCCGTATTACCGCAAGGTCAAAGAGTATGGTGACTTTGAAAGCCGGGATTTATGGGAATATGAATTAAACTTAGACCCGCAGGAAACCAGGTTTCTGGTACAGCATCTCTGGGAAATGCAAAATGTAAGTTTCCCTTATTATTTTATCAGTGATAATTGCGCTTATCGCCTACTGGGACTGTTTGATCTGGTACGTCCCGAGCTAAATCTACAGAAACAGTTTAATTCGACTGCGATTCCGATTGAAACACTAAAAGTAGTAGAACAGCAGGGCTTGATCAAACAGAAAGTTTACCGTCCGGCGCTTGAAACTCAATTGCTGGCACAGTCCAGACAGCATGGCAAAGCGCTGGCAAAAACTGCGCATCAGCTGGCTTATGCAGAAACAGGTGCAATGCCTTCAATCTTGCAGCCCTATCCGGCAGAAGATCAGGCCAAAATTCTGGAAATGGCCTATGATCATTTATATCTGGACTTTCTCCGACAAACAGTCGATAAATCATTTTCCCAGCCACGTTTCCGCAAGTTACTGGGTTTAAGAAGCCAGCTGGATATCGAGAAACAGCGTAAAGCGCCGGAACGTCCAAAAACAGATCCAGTACAAAGCCATCATGCACGAAATATCAGTCTTCAGGCCGGACAGGTTCAGGGTGAATCCTTTGTCCAGCTTGGCCATCGGCAGGCCTATCATGATCTCATCGACCCGCAAGGTGGTTTTCGAACCGGAACACAATTGTTGTTTCTAGATGGGGCTTTGCAATATCGTGACAGTGAGCTCAAGCTGGAACATCTGGATCTATTTACTGTCAATTCCTATAACCCGGTCAATCCGTTTAATACGCCATTATCCTGGGGTTTTAATCTGCGCTGGAAACAGGAGGCACTGGATGCGCATGGCCAGTTTAGTGAAGATGAACAGCATGGCGTCGCCAGCTTAAAAACTCAGGGTGGTTATAGCTGGGCAAATGTCAGCCGTGAACATCTATGTTATGCGCAAATGCAAACTCAGCTACAGGCAGGCAAGGCACTGGATCAAGGCTGGCGCGTAGGTGCTGGCCCTACTGTGGGGTGCCAGAATATCTGGAGCGATCAGATCAACAGTCTGGTGCAGGTGGAACTGCCTTATTGGGAAGATTCGCATCGCTGGCAGCTGAAACTGAATACTGAACTCCAATATGCATTCAATCCACAACATGCACTTCGGCTGTCTTGGGAATATCAGCAACAGCAGTCCAAAGACTGGGATCAATGGAGTCTTGGTTTGATCCGGTATTTTTAAGATTGAGTTAAAACTGATTAACACTATTCATAAAGTGCTGTGTATCCATGAGGTTGCTGTTCGGTTTTCCCTTGTATAAAAAAATTGGCTAGGTTGGGTACAAATAATCTGGTCGATATTTTAGGAAAAATACCTGATATTTGTTATATTTGTCACATAATGTGAGTGCGAATTGCAAGGTTTTGGGGAACACACAGTATGAATAATGAATGCATGGCAAGACTGGCCGAGCAATGGGAACAGATCTGTCAAAATTATTCATCTGATGACTTATTGCATGCCTTTCACTTTATTCAAGATCACTCCCTGATTCTGGTGGAAGAATTCTATAAAAACATGCTCCTTGAAAAGGAATCTGCAGAATTCTTTTCTGATGACTTGATTCAACAGCGCTTGCGCGACACTTTAAATGCTTGGCTACTTGAAAGCTTTAGTGTGGGAATTAATAAACGCTATGCCGATGCCGTGCAGAAACAGGCGATGGTGGGGCATGTGCATGCGCGTGTCGGAATTCCGTCTTGGCTGATCATGCGCGGTGTGCGTGAAATTGAGCGTAAAATGTTTGAACTGCTGGATGAGAATCCTCACCACAGTATGTTGACCACCTGCAGTTATATTGTCCAGATCATGGGATTTGCCACAGAAGTCATGTGCCGATCTTATGAAGCTAAAACAGCCATGAATCAGGAAATTAAACACAGTTATCGTGTTTTTTCAGCGATGCAGGATGTAGCCGTACAAAAAGATAAACAGCGTAGCTCATTGCTGGACTGGGAAAATGAGCTCATGTTCAAGGTCTTTTCTGAGCATGAGAAATTGAATCATTCGATGCTGTCCAAGTCGGAGTTTGGTTTATGGTTTATCCATAAAGCCTCTTATGCTTTTACCGGTTCTGACCAGGTCGATTTAATCATTGAACGAATTTATCAAGTCGATGAACTTAATCAAGAGATCATGGACTGTACGGACAAAAACAATATGCTGGGACTGATCCAGCAGATCCGTGACTTGAACCGTGAGATTCAGTTGTTAGTAGATCAGTTATTTCAGGTGGCCGAATATATTGAATCAGGTAATGATTCATTGACCCAGTTATTGAATCGTCGTTATTTGAATACCATTATTTCACGTGAAATCACTTTTTCCCGTAAGAATCATACGCCTTTGTCTTTACTTGCCATTGATGCTGATTATTTCAAAAGTATTAATGACAAATTCGGACATGCAGCAGGTGATCTGGCCTTGAAATTTCTGGCCGAAGCATTGCAAAAATACAGTCAGGGCAGTGATTATGCTTTCCGGGTCGGCGGTGAAGAGTTTTTGCTATTACTGGTGGATACTGATGAGAAACGTGCCCTGAATATTGCCGAAAGTATTCGTAAATATATTGAAAATGGCATGATTAATTCGGCACAAGGCCAGCAGTTTAAATTTACGGTCAGTATTGGTTGTGTGCTTTATGATGGACATCCGGATTATCAGCGCTTCCTGAATGCGGCAGATTCTGCCTTGTATATGGCGAAGAACAACGGGCGTAACAGAGTTTATATGGCTCATCAGTCCTTGAACCCTGTCGCACAGCCACTCTCAGTTTAAATGAAAGGTTTTTAGCCAGTTGCAGACTGCTGCTCTATAAATTCCTGAAATTTCTGTTTTTGCTGGAGATATTCGGGATGATTTTTAGCTTCATCCCATTTCTGTTTAAAGATTTTGGCAGCAGCGGCTTTAACCGGATCTTCATGATTACGTGGCAGCTCGGAACGGCCATGCGCACCACTCAAGCCTTTTTTATCCTCCGGAACCGGGCCATCGTATTTTTTGCCACCTTTATGATTGGCATAACGTCGGGCACGGGTGAAACCCATCTGTAAAAACTTGCGTGCCATGTCCGCACCGATAAAATCTTCTTGCTTTAAATAGTCTAGAAAAAGCTGATAGATTTTCTCGCTACTGGCTTGTGCTTTTTCTTCATCTGCAAAGCGCCAGTGCGGCAGGATTTCTGATTTATAAGGCTCAACCAGTAATACACCTTGTTCACCACGGCCAATCCGGTAGAGCTCCGGTCGTTTGCGGAAATTAACCTTTGCAAAGTCCAGAGAATAATCAAAACTATTCGAAACTACACGTGACGGGCGTTTTGGTGGCGCTACTTTGGCAGATGGCTTCATATTCGGCCTTTTCTGAAATTTAAAATTGCTCAATATTTCAGCTAATACAAATTATAAAAATAAAGGGGCAGGATACAGAAAAGCCCCTGTCATTTAGAGCTAGGGGCTTTCATTTTACTTCGATTTTTTTGAACTGGTCTTCGAGGTTTTAGCCTTGGTTGACTTGCTCTTAGAGGAGCTACTCGACTGCTTTTTAGCAGGCGCCGATTTTTTTGAAGAAGACTTTTTCACTTTAGTGTCGTCTTTACTCTTGTTGCTGCTTTTCACTTTAGCCGGTTTTTTCGCGGAAGAGGTCTTTTGGTCTTTCGCTTTATCACTGGCTTTTGAGCTCGAATTTTTCTTCGCCTTCACTTTTTCATCTTTGCTGGCATTGTCTTTCTTAGAAGATGCCGCTTTAGATTTACTGCTCGCCGCTTTTTTAGTGACTTTGCGATCACTGTCTTTGTCACTACTCTTATTCGATTTTTTCAGTTTCTCATCTTGGGTCTTTTTAGCAGTTTTTGCTGATTTTTTGCTGTCTTTCGCCTGGTTATTTTTACTATTCGCCATGGTTACTTTCCTTATCATTAAAAATCAATCAGAAAGATATAAAGCGCTTTGCTGTATATCAACTTCAAATTACTTTAATGGGAGAGCGGCAGGATTAAAACTTTATCGTGTATCCAAGTGTAGGCTTGTTGCAAACACAAGCAGGAATTGTTTGAGTTCTAGACTGAAACATAGCAAGTTTTGGGACAGGTCTTTAAACCCTGTTACCAGGTGTTATTTATAGCAAGTGAGCTTTTGAATTAAGTATTGATATCCTCTTCCTTTAAAAGCAAAAAACCCCGAATGATCGAGGCTTTGAGTAACTTATTTTTAAGCTTTAATAATTAATAGCTTTCTGGAACCGCACTTAAAAATTCATGACGTGTTTCTTTGTCGGTTTTAAAATCACCAATAAATGATACCGTACGTGTGGTTGATTCCTGCTTGCCTACACCGCGCATCATCATGCACATGTGCGCAGAATCAATCATTACTGCAACACCGCGTGCTTTGGTGACTTCAGCCACTGCTTCTGCAATTTGCTGAGTCAGATTTTCCTGAATCTGTAAACGGCGTGCAAACATTTCAGTAATACGGGCAAATTTAGACAGGCCTAAAACATGACCTTCTGGCAAATAGGCGATATGTACGCGGCCATAAAATGGCAATAAGTGATGCTCACATAGCGAATAAAATTCGATGTTTTTAACCAGTACCATTTCACGGTTATCGGAAGGGAAGACCGCCTTGTTGGTCACTTCTTCAAGTGTCTGGCTATAACCCGAGGTTAAATATGAAAATGCTTTCGCAGCGCGCACAGGCGTATCTTTGAGACCAGGGCGATTTAGATCTTCGCCAACGGCAGTAAGAATGTTTGCGTAGGATTGCTGCATAGTCATATGACGTATTCACTTAAACTGAGAATGAACAAGGACGGCATTGTAGCAGAAAACTTTTACAATGCCTTGTTTTGAGGCTAAAACCGTTTACTGTTTGAACTTTGGATTCTTTTCTGCACGTTTGAGCAGAACCAATACCGCACCGGTACCGCCTTGCTTTTCAGGTGCACTGACAAATGCCAAAACATCGCGATGCTGACGCAGCCAGCCGTTGACATAGGTTTTTAAAATCGCTTCTGGACCTTTACCATGTACGATTTTAATCACGTTCTGGTTTTCATCTTTGGCGATCTGGATAATCTGCAGCACGGCTTGACGCGCTTCTTCCACGGTACAGCCATGCAGATCCACAGCTTCAAACCAGCGCAAGTTACCGGCTTTCAAGTCTTCAAACACTTTATGCTGCAAGGTGGCGATGCGATAGCTCAAGTTGGCCTGACTGCCGACAGGATTGAGCATGGCCTGAGTATCTGATAAAGCCATTGCCTCTGTTTCCAGCGGGCCAGTAGCCGCTGCACGCTTTGCCAAGATTTGTGCATCCGGCTTTTTCTTGCGTGGTTTGTCCAGTTGAACCGTATTTCCCGATTCAATTTTTTGTACGCCCTGCATTTGCTTGCGGAATAATTCCAGTTCTTCTAACGCTTCTTGCTCGACAGTCTTTTCAACAGGTGCAGCAACGACCGCAGGCGTTTGCGGCTGTGTAATTTGCTTCTTAAAAGATTTCAGCAGGTTGTACTGATCTTTAGATAATGAAGAATCGTGTTTACTCATAATGTAAAAACAAGGGAGATGCGGAATTTACAAGAATTATAGTCTGAAAATAGACAAAGGAGAACTGAATTGCGTTCATGACATTGCTGAGGATTTTAAATACGCTCGAGAATCTATGATCTACTTTTCAATATTGAAAATAAAAAAGCCCAATCCTGAGATTGGGCTTTTTTAATGCTTAGGTGAGCATTTACATTTTAAACCGCTTCAGGCTCACCAAACAGATCGCGGAAAGCATGATCCGGACGTGGTTGTTTCATGAAGCTTTCGCCGACCAGAAAGGCGTGAATATCATTTTTCTGCATCATCGCAACATCCGCAGGTGTGGCAATACCACTTTCAGTCACCAGCAGGCGTGAAGGGTCCAGTAATTTTTTCAAACGTAATGATGTGTTTAAATCCACATCAAAGGTTTTTAAATTACGGTTATTTACACCGAGCAGACAACGATCAGAAAGTTTTAAAGCACGGGATAGTTCTTCTTCATCGTGAACTTCAACCAGTACATCCAGATGATGTTCAAATGCAGTTTTAGACATTTCTTCTAACTGCTGATCAGACAGGCAAGCCACAATTAGCAAGATACAGTCTGCATGCAGAGCACGTGCTTCAATGACCCCATAAGGGTCAATCAGAAAGTCTTTACGCAGCGCAGGCAGGTCGCAATGTGAACGGGCAATCTGAATATTGTCATCATGACCCTGGAAAAAGTCTACATCGGTCAGCACCGATAAACAGGCTGCACCTGCATCCTGATACTGTGCCGCAATTTCCGCAGGGTTAAAATTCTCGCGAATAATGCCCTTGGATGGCGAAGCTTTTTTTATTTCAGCAATCACACCAGGACGTTTCGACACTAAAGACCGGGCAAAACTACGTACAGGTGATGCACCCTGAGCCAGCTCCTCCAGATCTTTATAGCTTTTCTGCTTTAAACGTAGGGCAAATTCTTCTTTTTTACGGTCAACAATCTTGCCTAAAATTGTGTTTGCGATATTCACCATGATCAAAATCCCTGACCGAATTAAGCTTCGTAATGTTTAATGGTTTTGGTAAATTCAGACAGCACACTCATTTTTTCAAGTGCCTGACCGCCATAAATAATGTCATGTGCCAGCGCAACACCTTGCTTATAGCTGCTGGTCAAACCAGAGACATAAATACCTGCACCAGCATTCAGCGCGATCATGTTCGCTGCTTTATCACCGATGTCTGATTTCTTCTTGCCCAGCGCATCTTTGATCAAAGCCAGACTTTGCGCAGAATCTTCCACAATCAGTCCGGTCAGGGTTTGCGACTCAATATCGACCGATTCAGGAATAATTTCCCATTCAGTGACTTCACCATTTTTCAGTTCAGCAACATGAGTTGAAGAGGCAATACTGATTTCATCCAGACCATCACGTGAATGTACCACCATCACATGTTCAGCACCGAGCTGTTTCATGACTTCCGCAATCGGACGGCAGAGTTCATTGGAAAATACGCCAATGACTAAACGATTTACTCCGGCCGGATTCGTAAGCGGGCCAAGTAAATTGAAAATACTACGAATTCCTAATTCTTTACGTGGGCCGATTGCATATTTCATGGCTTGATGATGATTCGGCGCAAACAGGAAACCGACACCAACGTCACGGATACAGCGTTCAGTCTGCTGCATGTTCAGGTCCAGGTTAATCCCGGCCTGTTCCAGTAAATCCGACGAACCTGATTTGGTCGAAACGCCGCGGTTACCATGTTTGGCAATGGTTGCGCCCGCTGCTGCAATTACAAATGCAGAAGCAGTAGAAACATTAAACAGGTTCTGGCCATCACCGCCTGTACCCACAATATCGACCAGATATGGAATGTCACTGACATCAATTTTGGTGGCAAGTTCACGCATGACACGTGCAGCTGCGGTAATTTCGTCAATACTTTCGCCTTTCAGGCGTAAGCCCATCAGCAGGGCGCCAATCTGGGCATCGGTCGCTTCACCTGACATGATGGCACGCATCACGTCTTGCATTTGATCCTGAGTCAGGTGAATGTTTTTAGTAATATTACTTAAAGCTTGTTGAATATTCATAAGGTGTTCTTAGGCATAAATTTCGAGAAAGTTTTTAAAGATTTGATGACCATGCTGGCTCAGAATCGATTCAGGATGGAACTGCACGCCTTCGACCGGCAATGTCTTATGTTTCACACCCATAATTTCTTCCATAGAGCCATCCGCTTCATTGGTCCAGCAGGTCACTTCCAGACATTCGGGCAAGGTGGCTTGATCAATCACCAGTGAATGATAACGCGTTGCAGGAAATGGAGAAGGAAGATTGCTGAAAATCCCGGTATCACTGTGGTACATATCAGATAGACGGCCATGCATCACATGTTTGGCACGCACGATATTACCGCCAAATGCCTGACCAATACTCTGGTGACCAAGACAAACGCCCAGTAAGGGAATTTTGCCAGCAAAATGCTGAATCGCAGGAATAGAAATCCCTGCCTCACTTGGCGAGCACGGGCCGGGGCCAATCACTAAATACTTGGGTTGCCATCGCTCTATATCTTCTAATGTCACGGCATCATTACGGACTACTTTTACTTTTTGATTCAGCTCACCAAAATATTGGACGATGTTATAAGTAAAGGAGTCATAGTTGTCGATCATGAGAAGCATATCGCACGTAACCTCTTGAAAATTATGAAAATGAGTATCTTTATTTCTAATCGTTACTCACTATGTTACTCACTTTTAAAACAGTGACTGATTTTGCAGGCATTAAAAAGCCGCTCAATCAAGCGGCTACTTTACCAGTTTTTGAATGCCTTGTGACAACTTCGTTCACATAACTATTTAGATAGTAACTTCGTGGACCATCTTTGCTTGGCTGGTCAATTTCTCCCTTTTTAATCCGGTCATACAAAGTCGGCTCACTCATATTCATCCGCTTCGCAAATTCCTTGATACTCACTCGGCGCTCATCTTGATTTGCCATTGCTCTTTTAAGCTCCTGCATTTCATCAAAAATGGCTTGGAGTAGATTATGCTCAGATTCAACTATCACTTTTCACCTCCATACAACTCTCTACATCTGCAATGGCTCTTTTCAGGTATTTCTTGTGGCGACTAACCTTTACCGCCACCTTGGCATCAGCTAAACCACCCCAACTTGCCACCAGCTCATGACTCTTTACCAGCTGCTTCAATTGGTCGGTATGAAACGAAAGACCATCCTCTAGACTGCAAAAACCAAATCCCATCTCAACCAGTTCTTTTGATCTTTGAAGTCCATTCTTCTGAAAGTATTTCACTGCATCATTCACGACACTTCTCCCAAAGACTTCACCACACCACTCGGCAATTCACTCAAGTAGCAGGTAAACAGGTGATACAGCTTATCCGCATTACTTTCATCCACCGTGATAACCCCACCAGTGCCAGACTTAACACGCTGACGTGACCAGCCGCGCATGTGATACGTGAACTCATTGTCAAAATCCACCGCGTTTAAAATCGCATTGAATGAGTCAACATCACCGGCAGACCATGTTTCGTTGTATGGCTTATCTTTGGCCACAAGGTTGTCGATCTGAAGCTGGGCGAACTGCACGTTGGTTAATTGAATTTCAGTCATTGGCTGGCTCCTGTGGTTCGATTGCTGGATCATTGCCCAACACAGACCAATGTGTGATTAATTCCTGGTTGAGTGCGTCACCATCTTCTATAGATGAGAAGCCCCAAGGTGACTCCCATTTTGCGACCAATTGTTGGTTCATAATAAAGATCTGGTACGGGCCATCAATGCGAGGCGATTCAACTGTGTAATCTTTCCACTCCGGCACCGCTTGGGCTTTGGCTGGAACAACAAGAAAACCAGCTTCATTAATTGCCTTCAAAACTGCTTCTGCTTGCTCATCACCCCATTCATGGGAGTTGCGCAAAATTGCGGTTTTTACGACTTCTTTAATATCCATCACGCCACCTTCACATCTAAATAATCAGGGTTATCCAGGTGTTCTTCATATTCATCGAATAGCACCTGACATGCCGCATTACCTGTTAAATCTTTCTTTAAGAGCACGTAACTCAGTGTCTTGCGTGTGCCTTTGCCGCTAAATGTCGAGCTGCCATCCGCAAGTTCATTTTTGGTATAACCCAATTTTTCTAGCCACAGCTTGAAACCAACTTCATGCTTCTTTTTAATTCTGAAGATCATCTGTACCCCCAAGTGTTCGCAAAATTTCGAAGGCAATCGTCAATACCGAATAGGTTGATGTTGCGGTAAGTTCTAACCCGACCTTTGTGCTGCACAAGCAGCACGCGGGTCATAGAAGAGTAGGAATAACTCATGGCGTTAGCGCCGCTTCTTGTGCTTCATACGCAGAATTGATTTGTGAGATATGTTCTTCAGTCATCTGAGCCGTGAAGGGTTCAAAGCGTGAAGCCATAATTGCGTTAAGCTCCTCCAGATCGGTCGTGTTGCTGATCTCGTTAATTACTGACTGAATTGATTCAGCAGGAAAAGCCTGAGCGGCCTTTAGCTCTTTACGCTTAGCTTTAAATACTTCACCGATTTCAGACTTAGCTGGCTCACCTAAATTCAACTCAGCAATGTCAGCACCAATCTGATCGAGTTCCTCAAGAGAAGTGGCGTTATCAATACGTTGGTAATACGGGGTTAGGTCAATTTCTGTAGCCACCGACTCGACAGCATCTTTCTTTTTGGCCATGCGCGCTTTCAGCGATGACGATCCGCTATTTGCCTTCGTTGTACTGGTTTCTGGTGCAGTGGGAGTAATATCAATTTCCTTATCTTTTTCCTCCTCAGCAATTGCCATGCCCTTGAGCACATCCGGGAACACGTCACGCAGGGCATAGGAACGCGCACGTAGCTTTAACATGCGTTTTGGATACTGCGTCCAAGGCCCCTGTTTACCTGATAAACCTGCCTTTTTCGCATCCTCCATTGTGAATACTGAAGCAACTGGTTCTTCATTTTTCCGCTTCACAGTTACAGTGGCTTTTTGACCATCTTCGGAAATTTCCTCGCGGATGAAATCGAGCAGACCGGATCCACGAACAAGGGCAAGCATTGCATCACCCCAGATAGAAGGGCGACCATTAATCACGGCAATGTTTTGCATAGCTTGTAATGGCTGCAAGCCAATTTCAGCACCCCATTGCATAGCAACAAGAATGTTCCCAGGCTTGCGCTGGTAGTCCTTCGGCACAATGTCAGACTCGGCAAGGATGCCGGCAATCTGCATTGCTTCTTGCAGGTTGTTCGGAGTTAAGAAATTAACGGCAGCGTTTTGGCCTGTTTTAACAATTGAGTTCATATTCTTCTACCTTAAATCTTAATTAATGCGCAGCACGCGAGTGCTTGAAGTCTTCACAAATTGTTCGTAAATATCCGGGTGAGCGGCTTTCAGTGCTTTGCTATCTAGGGTGTTGCGTTCTTGGTATTTGAATGTTGCTAGACGCTTTTCCTCAGCAATAATCATCTCCGCATCTTCCATGCGGGTGCAGATTTGTAGCTTGAGGGTATCTAACTCACCACTGGCTTCTTTGATCGTGGCGTTTAGGTCCTTATATTCAGCGACCAGCTGAGCAAGGTCGTCATCTGCCTGTAGTGCCTGATCAGGATTATGAGTAGACCAGCGATGCAGAACATCATCAAACGTGGTTGGAGCTGGTGGGACGTCAGCCTGAACATGCTCATTCCAGAACTTTGAGCATTCATCTGTGAGCATTTCAAACAGCTCAGGATCGAATGCGACCTGATAGCTACGGAACTTCTGACCACCGATCAGCACACCCAAGCCACACATCGAAGCGCCTGTAATACCCATGTACCACTGCACTTGCGTCAGGTAGTAATCTGGCACCTGTTCAGACTGCTCATCACCCCACAATTTAGCCAGGTACTGGTTAGCAGTCTTGCATTCCAGAATACGGTCGGTGGTCAGCTTTCCATCTTTGATACGGACATTACCTGCAATTTCTGGATTGATAATGGCACGGTCAATATTGGCACGCATCCAGTCATGTTCAGGGTGAGCAATCGTTGCATTAACACGTTGCACCTTAACGCCATTACGTTTGGCATACTCTTTGGCTACGATGTCCTCTAGCATGTTGCCCCAGTACGCAGGCTCACTGGTACTGTCTTCCAGTTCAGAGCGACCTGTCTTATCCAGCCACAATTGATAGGGAGAGCTGTATTTGCTCAAGCCTAAGATTGCCGCTACATCAGAACCACCAATACCAAGACGGCGTGATTGCAACCATTCTTGACGAGCATCTTCGATGCTTTGTAAATTTACTTGAGTATTCATCGCACACCCCCAGCAATCGCAGCATTAATCTTTTCAATTTCATAACGATCAACGTATGCATTGATGGTCTTGTCAAAATGCACCACGTTCAGAATGTCCAGAAACTCAACCGAGGCATCGTCCAGGGCGTATTCAACATAGATGCTGTAATCGTCAGCTTTGACGGTAGCAAAACAGGTTTCATGGCAAGTACGTTTAAGCACTTCATATTTTTGAGCGGTGATAACCACTTGAGGATTATCATCAGCAACTTTGGCAGGCTGGAAAGCGTAAGCTACTGCTATCCCCGCGCTGATTGATGCTGCAATGAATGCAGACTTGAGAATATTGGATTTAGTTGTCATAATAGTCTCACTCATAGGTAGTATATGGGTCACGCTCCAGGTTGTTGCTGCAACGCTGGGGCTTTTCTTTGTTTGTGAGATAAATATCGCATTTCCGATATTGTCAGTCAATAGGAAATCCGATAAAAATATAGAAAAACCGATATTTTTATTTTTTACTATGCTTTAATAGACAAAAGAAAACCCATCACAGGGATGGGTTGGATGGAGTCATTAGAATGATTGGTATTACAAAAGAAGGTCAGTTAATAGAGGTAATGGATTCATCTCCACTAACTGGGGTGAAACTTATCGGTGTTTTAATTACTAATCCTAATGATTTAAGCAAAAACCATTTAAATATCGCTAATCACTTTTACCACAAAGATTCCCAACAACTTCATAAGTTAGTCCTAGAGGCTTTACGTATAAATCTGAATCACCACCATTTGTCGAGTGAGCAACCTTAACAACTTCATATAAAACCCCTTCGTCATTTTCATCTATTTCAATCCATTCACCTACGCGAGGATGGGTTTTGAATTGTCTAGCATAGAGTGATTTTGGTTTAGTTTCAGATATATCAATAACAATTAATTCAAGCATAAGTTCTCCACCCGATCCAAGAGTCGCCCGGGTATGCGGCTTTTTATCAATCATTATTAATAGATTTAATTAAGATTTTATCTTGATACATCTTTCTATCAGCTTCTATGATGGCGGTGGATAACCCATATGTTGGATTTCGCATTGCAAGACCAATTGCCGCACTAACTTCAGCTTTCGCAAAAGCATTTTGAATTCTTGTTACAAGCTTCTCAGCATTCTGCAGATTAGTTTCGATACTGAGTACGGCAAATTCATCACCACCTAGGCGAGCAATAATATCATTGCTACGTACTATGCCTTTTAAAGCTACAGCCATTCTTTTGATCAGCTCATCACCAGCAGCATGTCCTAGATTGTCATTAGTAATCTTTAGATCATTTAGGTCAATCATAAGCACAGCAGTAGGGTGACCATATCGCTTACACCGTTCTTCTTCTAACTCAACTAATCGATCCCAAGCACGACGGTTATAAAGTCCAGTCATTGGATCAGACAATGCTTCCATTTCAAAGCGTTCAGCTTTACGTATGTGTTCGGTTGCTCTTAATTCAGCTTGAATCGTGTAACTAAGCACCTTTCCTATAAGATCAAACAATGGAGCATCCTCAACAAGGACTTTAGACTGAGGTTCGGGATCAATTGCACAAAGAGTGCCAAACAAGGAACCATCTTCTTTTAAAAGAGGTTGACCGATATAGGCTTTAATAGTGACAAGTTTATTTATTGGTGCATCTGTATAAACTTGAACATCGGGCGAGTAAGGGGCAATGCGGGGCGCATTATTTTGTACCATGTGTGAGCAGAACGAATCTGCCCATTGAAATACTTGTCCTGGCTTAACGTTATAGCCATTATCTTCACTTAGTAACACAATCCAGTCATCACCTTCGGTACGGGTAATCATCCATAACTTAAATCCAAATCGTTGAGATAAGAATTTTAAAATAGCTTGGCCAGCCTCTTCGAAATTCTTAAAGTTAATATTATTCATTAAGTTAGTCCGTATTTGTACTAAGAGAGATATGGAAAAACAATTTTTAGACTACAGCGTCATATATTATAATTTTAAACTGATAGGAATATTACTTCATATAATAAAAAGACAACCCACCACTGGGGTGGGTTGCCCTAGAGCAATAATCTTATTTTTTGTATTCAGTAATACTGATAGGTTTGTCTTTCATAAACTCTACAATACCTTCACCAGCTTTGAAGTGAATTGAAACACCATCATTATTGGCTAAACGCATACCACTTCCTGAAATAGCTCGCTTAA
Source organism: Acinetobacter lwoffii (assembly GCF_024129355.1). Classification (GTDB taxonomy): domain Bacteria; phylum Pseudomonadota; class Gammaproteobacteria; order Pseudomonadales; family Moraxellaceae; genus Acinetobacter; species Acinetobacter lwoffii_I. The sequence continues at coordinate 179,833 of NZ_JAMXXP010000001.1, forward strand.
GGTGATAAACCTTGCCAGAATTATCTGTCATTTCTGCAGTTTCAAAATTATCCGAAGATTTCAATTCAACTGTAAGATCCATTGGACCAGTAAAGTTAATTACCTGAGTTTCAGCCGGAGTATTGCTCACAACTTTTTCTTGTACCACTTCGTTTTTTGGATTTGAAGTACAGCCAGTAATTGCTAATCCTAACAATGCTGCACCTAACAAATATTTCATTGATACTTACCTTTCTATTTATGAATCATAGGTATCTTTATATTAATTGTTATAATGTAACATTTAAAGATAAGGTTACACTTACCTTACATAAAGAAAACCCGCGGATAGCGGGTTAGTGATGCTTTACTTAGTTATTACAGACCCGGTCATGAGAGGTCTTAAGTCTAATATAAAGATTTAATATTTCAGAAGTAAGAAAGCTTGAGCACTGAATAGCATCTTTCTCTTTGTAGTTATCCTTAGTCACTAGTACTTAATCTTTAAGCACTCTGAGACAACCTAACTAAACTCAGGCCGCCTCAGGTTTCTGTATTTAAAATCCTTCGTAATTACAGACTTCTATGCTTGAAATAAAATCGAGAGGCATAGTCAATCTCTCAGCAGTAATAGTTTCGAAATGAACCCAGATAGCAGCTTCTCTATTCTCAAAACCAATACTTACAATTTTCACTAAATCATAAGGTTCAGCATTATGGGTCAGAATAATATTGTAAAGTTGATCTGAACGTACGTAAGAGATAAGCATTTGATGGATTGCCGCTTGTTCATCACTACTTAGTTCACTGTATTTACTTAGTTTGGGTAAGCCATATTGCGTATTCACTTCAATCCTTATTGATCTTAAGTTTTCTGTAGAAAACGGCGATTCTATCAATTTAGACAAAGCTGAATATATTGGCTTTTGTTAATTCTTTCTTATCAACCATCTTTTGGCCAATTTTCCTTCTTCAGCCAACAAAAATTGATTGAGGGATTTATAGCGCAGAATACTTTTCTAAAAATTCATCTATCCATCCTTGTGCCACTTCAAGATTGGTTATGTCATTCAGCTTTAGATTCGTTTCTTCTGCTTCGTTAAAGCCTTCAATAATAGCTTCAAAGATATTTGCCTCACTAATGACCTCGCGTGCTATTTCAGCAGCGTCATAGCTTTGCTTGGCCTTCTTAAGCGAAGCTATTTGCTTATCAACCCCTTCACCAATTTTACCTAATGCCAATTTAAATTCTTGACGATTAATTGTTAGCGCAGTTTTGGATTTATTAAGTATTGCGATCATTGTGGTTTCCTTCTTTTTTGGGGCTACTATATTCAACATCTTGATAAAACCTAAGCCGCATATAGCGGCTTTTATTCTTAATTCTTACGCGGTTTTTTCTTGGCTCGATAAACGTAGCGAATACAATCCACCACCTCACCAACAAATTCACAATTTTCATCAAGCGGAATAATATTTGGTTTAAATTCCGGGTTAATTGCCTGAAGATATTTAGTGCCATCTGGCTCAATCACCAGGCGCTTAAAAGTCGCGTCATCAAATTTTCTAACAACAACGATATCGCCTGAGTTCATGTCACAAAATGGCAGGGTCGGATCTACAAGAATGTAATCACCTTCATGGAATTCTGGGTAGTTACTCAAGCCTTGAACTTTCAGGTAAAAGCATTTTTCACAATCACCATCTGGAATGGGTAGCCACTCTTCTACTTGTGACATATCGACAGCTTCGACATTAGTCATAGTTCCAGCCTGCACCCATGAAAGAACAGGAGCCATGCGCGGAACTGCTGGCACAACGTTTGTCAATGAAACCTCATCAAAAACGCCTTTCTTTAATTCTTCAGCGGTCACGCCAAGCGCATTAGCCAGCTCTAAAATCGATCCAGTGGATTTCGCATTACCCGTTTCCAAGTCGGAAATAACAGATTGCTTAACTCCAGATTTTTGAGCCAATTCTTTCTGGGTCATTTTTTTCGCTTTACGAATTTTTTTTAAATTTTCACCCAAAGTTGTCATGAACTTTTCCTTAAATACCGCTATCGGAATTCTGATACAAATTCCAATCGGTTTGGCTATTGTATAAATATCGGAAAACCTATATATTTGTAAGAAATATAGGAGGTCTCCCATGAACCAATGGCAAAAAATGATCATTGATTTGAAGGAACAGGGATTAACCCAAACCCAAATCGCTATTGAGATTAATTGTTCTCAAAACTATGTAAGTAATCTTGAAAACGGCTTATGTGGCAAACGCCTTGGATACGAGAAAGGCAAGAATCTTGAAAAATTATGGCTGGCGCACTGCGCACCCCAACAAATCGCATAGGTGAATTTATGAGTCTTGAAAAGAAATCTACACATGTTCGCTTATCTCCTGAGATCCATGAGCGGGCAAAACTACTTGCCGAAATTAAGGGTAAAGACCTTGCTCAATACCTGGCGTATCTCCTAGAGAAGGAAATCGTCGGTGAGTGGCATGTACTTAATTTACAAGCAAAATCATTCGAGCGCTTGGGATTAGGAGCTTTAGTAAGGGATCTGTCTACAGACGTTAGCTTTGGAGAGGGATTGGAAGGGAATCACTGGGATTTAGGCAAAGAAAAAGCCTGATGGATGAGATCAGGCTTTTTATTCAAAACCGAGCAGGAGTTGAACATGAGTAGTTTAACACGAAATTTTAGAGAAAAAATGCTTATTCAAAAAATTCAACTTTTGGAAAAAGCACTTAAAGCAAACCTTAAAAACCCAAGCTTGGATAATGCTTGTTTGGTTGCCAAGGCCCGTCATGAATTATTTGTATTTGCACGAGGTAAGGCATGAACAAGGCAATTCCAATTATCAAATTGATAGAAGCCATGAATGAACAACCGATTGCCTTCAACAAGCATTACGTTTTTCTAGGGTGCGGTATCAATGGTGCACTCATGCTTTCCCAGTTAGTGTACTGGACATCACGCACCAAGGATTCAGACGGGTGGATTTATAAAACACAAAGCGAGTGGACCATGGAAACTGGACTCACACGCAAAGAACAGGAAACAGCTCGCAAGACCTTAAAAAATCTTGGTTTTATTTTTGAGAAGAAAATGGGTGTTCCTCGTCGTGTATTTTTCCGTGTAGAGCGTGAAAATTTATACCAAGCACTGGTTGAATACTCTGAAACCCTTGCTATTCCTGATATGCGCAATTCGGACATACTGAATGCGCAAATCGTACATGCTGAAAGCGCAGATCGTGCAGACTGTACGCTCAATTCGGACATGCTGTACGCTCAAATCGGGCAATCTAATACAGAGAATACAACAGAGAATACAACAGATATTAATTTAGGCGCATCCGCACCCGAACAACCTAAAAAATTCTCTGCTAAAAAATTCTTAATCGAAAACGGTGTATCTGAAAAAACAGCTCAAGAGTTTATTGATCTGAAAAACAAGAAACGTAAAACCATCACTGACCGTTCCCTGAAAATCATCTTCAACCAAGCGATTGAAGCAAAGCTCTCAAATGAGCGTGTATTCCAGATTATCGTTCTACGTGGCTGGGAGTCATTCAAGGCTGCATGGAATTGGGCTGAAACCAATGCTGAGATCGAGCAGCTAGAGAATCCACAGTCAACTCCAACCCCTGACCAACCAGCAGCACCAGTTTTCAAGGGTGTGGCGAAGAAATTTAAGGGGATGAGCAATGACTGAGTTATTTTCGATTCCTACCGAACAAGCCGTTTTATGTTCGTTCATGGATTTCGCCGGATCTGGTGACTACATCGAGCAACTGGAAGAAAGTGATTTCTATGCCAGCCGTCACCAAGTCATCTTCAATTACATCAAACGCCAGCACTTAAAAGGCGAAGGGCATGATGCAGTTGTTGTTTGGGAACAGATTCGCTCAAATCCAGTAGAAAGCACCCAGATTGATGAAACCTACATCATGGAGCTATCGAGTGCCATATCGCTTCCTAGACTCATTCCTACGCACATCAAAACCTTAAAAGATTTATCTACTCGCAGAAAGATTGCAGACCTGAGCAAGCATATCAGCACCATTGCCAACGATACGCTGACTTACACCGGTGAAACCGCAATTGAAAAGGTGCAGTCACTGGTTTCTGGTCTTGATAACACATCGACCCAGCAGGCCACTTTGAGCGTCGAAGCAATTGCTGTGGATGTACTGACTGACATCATTGATCGTCATCAAAAGATTCATGCCGGCATTGAAGTCAAAGCGGGGGTAAAGACTGGTTTTCTTGAACTGGATAACAAACTGGACCGCATTGATCGTACCGATCTGGTGATTATCGGTGCACGTCCTTCGATGGGTAAAACCACATTGGCCCAAAACATCATGCTCGACCTTGCTGTAAATCAGGGTGAAGTGGTGTTGTTCATGTCTGGGGAGATGTCGAAAGAGCAGATCATGGAGCGAATGATTTCGGGCCTTGGTCAGATTCCATTGAAGCAAGTCCGTTCGGCTGTGTTTGATGAGGAAGGTGCAGGTTGTATTTATCGCGCTGTCGACACTTTGAAAAAATGCCCGATCTTCATCAATGACAAGGCATCTCCAAGTCTGGCTGATATTCGCCGTGAAGCTCGTAAGGTTCAGCAAAAGACTGGTGGTCGATTGAATGCCATCGTTGTTGATTATCTTCAGATCATGACCCCACCTGAGAAAACAGGAAACAAGGTGCAGGAGATTGGTGATATTTCATGGGGCCTTAAAAAGATTGCCAAGGACTTTGGTTGCCCAGTGATTGCGCTGTCTCAGCTCAACCGCTCATTGGAGCAGCGACCGAACAAGCGCCCAGTGATGTCAGACATTCGTGAGTCAGGCGCTATTGAGCAAGATGCAGACATCATCATGTTTATCTACCGCGATGAAGTTTACAACAAGGATTCAAAAGATGCGGGTACTGCGGAAATCATCATTGGTAAGGCGCGTAACGGATCAACTGGAACAGTTCGCCTAGCGACTGATTTAGGTCGAGCGACTTTCTGTGATTTGAGTCCTGAATATTACACGCAGTTGCAGGTTGCAGGGCAAAGCGCAGGGGGTGTGGTGTGAAGGAATTCAACTTAATGCTCGGTGATTGTCTTGAACGCATGAAGGAAATCGAAAGCGGTACCGTGGACATGATTCTTTGTGATTTGCCTTACGGTACCACTTGCTGCAGCTGGGATGCTGTCATTCCGTTTGAAAAATTATGGCCTGAGTATGAGCGAGTCATCAAAGAAAATGGCGCAATTGTTTTGTTTGGTGCACAGCCATTTACCGCAGTACTCGCATGCTCAAACCTGAAATTGTTCCGCTATGAGTGGATCTGGGAAAAGCCTAATGCAACCGGTTTCTTGAATGCTAGAAAGCAGCCGTTACGTGCTCATGAAAATATTCTGGTTTTCTATAAGTCACAGCCGACCTACAACCCTCAAAAAACTTATGGCCATGAGCGCAAAACTGCCAAAAAGAAACTGGCAGGTTCTGAGCACTATGGGAAACAGCTAAATATTAAAGATTACGACTCAACTGAACGGTACCCGAGATCAGTTCAGGTATTTAGTTCTGATAAGCAAAAACAAGCTTTTCACCCAACTCAAAAACCAGTTGAGCTTTGTGAACACTTAATTCGCACATATACCAATGAAGGTGAAACAGTACTGGATAACACAATGGGCAGCGGTACCACTGGTGTTGCTTGTGTAAATACAGGTCGTCATTTCATCGGGGTTGAGAAAGAAGAAAAATACTTTCTGGTGGCTCAAGAGCGAATTGCTTTAGCTGGTACCGAAAGAGATCGTCAACCAGATTTATTCGGGGGTGCAGCGTGAGAAAAGAAGCAGACCGCACATACATCAACTTAATGATTATGCGCACCTTGGCAACCACCAGAGGTCGCGTCTCGATCCAGCAAATTTATGACTCCATTGAGCCAAAAATGGATATCTCGATTCGAAGTGTTCAGCGATACATGAATCGGTTGGAGTTTTGGGGATTGGTCAAATGTGATGGGGCGCATCCAAAGGGATTCTCTCTCACACTTAATGCAGAAGAATTTATTAAAGATATGGCGCAAGGAGCAGCAGCATGAACTTAATCGAAAAGTTAGGGTTAGAGAAGTGTAAGCAGATTGTGGATGGGGCGCCTGAGCATTCATACGCAGTAGTTCCTTGTGCAGATGGTGAAATGTATTTCGCTCAAAGAGAGGATGGTAAGTGGTTTCGATACAGTGACGGCTATCAAAAGTGGCTTGAATATTGGGGTAAGTGCGATCCGATGGATGTGGCAATCAAACTGACCGATATTAAATCTGAAATTGACCAGCACTATTACGGCCGAAGTGAAGCAGAAGAATTGGCTGCCTATGCAGAGCTGAGCCAGGAAAAAATTGAAGGTGGCGCAATGCTGATCGGGGATTTCAGTAAGGTTCGAGAGCGAATTCAATCTGTGTTTGATGATGATGGGGCCGACTACGTGACCGACATCCGTAATCACATTAGCCCAACTACAGTGGTGATTGAGAGATGAGTGAATTTGAAAAGTGGTTTGAGGATCAAGACTTCTACACAAACATGCGATTCATCCATGGTGACAAGCTGTTTGATAAGGATGGCGATGTATATCGAGTGCTGCCGGTTCAGATGACTTATCAGGGGTGGAGTTCACAACGTCAGCGTTCTAAGGATGAATTTGTCGCACTCACTCAGGAATGGCACACCAAAGGATGGAATGCTCGTCAGGGTGAGGTTGATGACTTAAAAGCCCAGCTCAACAACATGGAGGCTTGTTATATCGAGAAGAAGAAGGAGGTTGAGGAGCTGCAGGCTAGAGCCAATAAAGCGCTATCAGTGACAGGGAATTACTGTGATGAGGATGATGCAGCCTTATTGGTCTTTGTTTTGGAGAAAGCCCTGCGAGGTGAGTCATGAAAGCAATAAAAATACCGTGTGAACATGACTTGCTAAGCAAGAACCACAATGTCTGGGCAGATGCTGTAATGAGGTGCAAAGGCGGAAATCCTTACTGTGGCGCAGATGGATTCTGTCACGCAGACGGGAAGTGTTTTGCGGATCAGGAACTCACAAGAGAGCAGGCTATTTTAGAGGTAGATCGTTTGGCTCAGGAGCTTCATCAGGCTAAGCAGGAAAATGACAATTTAAGAACTTCTTCTGCGAGCTTAATCAAGCAGCTTGAATTTGCATTAGAGCAGAACAAGAAGTCTGGAAAATCAGAGCGAGTTTTTGCAATTCGATATTGCATTGGTGAGATCAAGAAAACTTTGCGAGGTGCCAATGCGTAGAGCCGCAAAGGTTGATGCAAATCAGACTGAAATTGTTAAAGCGTTACGTCAGGTTGGGGCAAGTGTTCAATCACTTGCTTCAACTGGCAAAGGTTGTCCAGATCTACTGGTAGGCATTCGGGGATTAAATTTCTTGATTGAAGTGAAGGATGGGGCAAAACCTAAATCAGATAGAAAACTCACACCAGACCAAGTGGTATGGCATCAGACATGGCAAGGCCGTGTTTATGTGGTTGAGAGTGTGGAACAGGCATTAGAAGTAATTAGGGTTTAAGGGTGGATGGGATGGCTTTAGTAAAAATTTGGGATAAAGAAATTAAAGGGAAATTGTGGGGTGTTGGGGATATTCACGGCTGCTACAACCTGCTTATGACTCGACTTAAAGAAATTGGCTTCGACTTTGAAAATGATTTGTTGGTTGCGGTTGGCGATCTGGTGGATCGTGGCATTCAGAATGAAGAATGTGTAAGCCTGATTGATGAGCCATGGTTTACATCCGTAAAGGGAAACCATGAGGATTTGGTCATCATGGGTGATGTTAATCGCTCTTACTTCAATTGCCATATTCAAAATGGTGGTGAATGGTTTTATGACCTGGATTACCAGGTTCAGCGCGAAATCATTAAAAAATTAAAAACACTTCCGATTGCATTAGAGATTAGCCACAAGGGTAAAAAGTTCGGTTTTGTCCATGGTCATATTGAGCAGAATGACTGGGATGAGTTTAAGGATGAGCTTAATAATTTTGATAAAGCTCAACACATTATTGATCACAAGCGCTTCCCAACAGAATTAGCCATGTGGGGTCGTGAGCGCCTGAATGACGAGAATCCGCAATATACCCATGTATCAGGGATTGATGCGGTAATCATGGGGCATACGGTAACCCAGAAGCCATGCAAGCGCGATAACTGCTACTGGATTGATACCGGTGCAGTGCATTGGGGAACAATGACAATTTTAGATTTAAGCAAGATTTAAGAGGGAATAGGGATGAATGCGATGGTTGAAAAATTTGAACAGTTTGAATGGTTGATTCGGGGTACTACAGCAAAGTCACCTAACTTTGAGCCTGTGGTACATGGGACTAATGAGAAGCCTTTAACGTATCAGGATAAATTGGGGGCTATTGCTTCAATGGATACCGCTCTGGCGAAGGCAATTGCTTCAGTTATCGTATTTGGCCCAGCGGCAAAAGCTGACTTTGATCATGTGCAGGAACATTTGGCAAATATTATGATTTTGAATGCAGTCCAAGATAAACGTCGTGAACCGGAAGGAATCAAGATTAAAGATTTAGCCAAACGTGTTGCTTTTATGGTAATTCAGTTCGCCTTAGAGCCGACCTTCGAAGATAACTTTACTGCCAAAGGGCGGTTGCATCTTGCAGCTGGTGTTAGAGAGTCTGAGATGAGCTTGAAGGCTTATGATTGCACATGGAAGCAGTACGAAAAACTGATGGCACTAGCGATTGACTCTGCAATAGATGAGGCAGCTAAAGCTATTAGAAAGTACAAGAAAAATACCTACAAAGAATTTGAAGCATAAAGCTAGTAATATTTTTCTGATTCAGGTATTCTTTTTCTATACTGGTCGTATTACGGTTCAACCGAGACCAAGTCATTAAAGCTCGCCAAATGGTGGGCTTTTTTGACATTATTTATTCATAAAATTAAGTGATAATGCCTTTTTGTTTTTGAGCTCTAATTGAAATGGCGATTTTAACTGTTAAAAAACTAGAAGATACTCTCGGTAAATTAGTGGCTGAAGGCAAAAAGCCTGAAAAGATTTTATTAGGCTATAAAGCGTATGGCGAGCTAATGAATGATCGTAGCTTTTTTGAGGAAGTGGCTGGCTCGGCAATGGATCCAAACAAACGAAAATATAAAAATATTAAAATTAAAGTCACTCAAGACGAATACCAGTTTGAAGTGAAGTGTTCAAAAGAATAGGTTTAAGCATCAAGGAAAGCTCACCAAATGGTGGGCTTTTTTGTTGTCTGTAAAAAGGCAACCCATTCCTGCTGGAGTGCTGACCAGTGGAACATGCCTTTGAGTAAACTTCCTTCGGGAATCTAGACTAGGGAGTAGCGTCCCGACCTAAAGAGGATTGAAAGCAAGTAAAGCAGACCGTGCATGTTAGGTGTGTGTGATTGTGAGTAGCGTCTGGCCCTGCGAAAAGGGCTTTTTTATTGCCCTGAGAAATACTAGTGTAATCACACCAAGTTAAAATGCTTGATTAACCAGGAAGGAATCTTGCTTAGTTCGACAAAGTTAATGACATTATTTCAGTAATGAATATTATAAATTTATGTTTTATAAGTGAAAATAACTGACATTTCTTGCGACATGATTGCTTGATTGTCCAGGAGTAAAATCATGCTTAGATTACTGATGTGCTTATTCGGCCTACATGGTGCGACTGAGATCGACTACACAGTTGATGATGAAGAAATCAAGGTGTGTCGGGATTGTTTGAAAGAAGTGAAGCAGGATCACTCATGAGAATGGATCGTGTTTTGTTTTCTTTGCTTCAAGGTAAGCTAAAGTCGAGGCTACAAGTAGCAATACTCCAATTACTATGAAAAATGCATCCCCGGTATAAAACCCAAATCCAAAAGCAATAACACCTGCAGCAAGTAATAATACAGAGAGTACCAGTAAAAAAATGTATTTCATGACTTGCATCGCATTAAAGTAATAATTGAATTAACTTTAAAGTGATATTGTTAACATTACATTAACAAAGTATTATTTTTTCGAATATATTACGGTAAATAAAACCCCTCGCATTCTAGATGTTGAGGGGTTTTTCTTTTCTTATTGGTGGTACCCATGACAGATAAAGTACAAGCTAAACAAGACTTAGAATTTTGCAGTACTGAGCTGTCTAAGTATCAGAATCTCAGCAGATCTGGATTGACGCGTCATCAAATGATAGTAATCGATGAAATTATAATTAAGCTGAAAGAACGCATTAATAATTTACGGTTCACGCTGTATGCGTGATGCAAAGCGATTAGCTGCAATCAGAAAGCTGCCATGCATTCGATGCGGTAATCCCAATAGTCAAGCTGCTCATTCAAATTCAAGCCGTGACGGTAAAGGGCGCGGAATCAAGGCTGATGATAGCAAAACCGTTTGCCTATGCCAGTCATGCCACCATCTGTTCGATACCTTCCAATTGGGTAATCGGGCAGAGAGTGAAGCAATGTTTGATCAGTGGCTGGTGAGAGTGGATCGGATGTTGGTGATGGAAGATAGAGAGGTGTTTTGATGAAGCAAGCTACGTTTTCACCGGTATTTGCATCAATGTATTGCGGCCTATGTGACATTGCCAGAAATAACGGCTATGCACTAACAGTCCACGGCACCATGAATCTTGATTTTGATTTAGTTGCCATACCTTGGACAGATCAGGCAATTGAGCCGGAAGATTTAATCGAGTTAATAGCTGATCGCTGTAATTTGCTAACTGATCAAGAGTTCGGCACAGGGATTTATCAGAAGGCTCCAGAAATTAAGCCGCATGGTCGATTGGCTTGGTTAATTATAATTGGTAGTGGTGCTGCTTTGGATATTAGTGTGATGCCTAAGCTAAGTAATTGAAAATATTATCGTACGAAGTTTTAGGAGCAGGAAATGCAAAAAGCCGTGTTTCCTATCCAGTCGCATGCAGACATCACTAAAGCCATTAACTACATGCACGCCAATTACACTCAAGCGATTAATGAGGGTAAGCCTTTAAGGGTGGTGATTGATCAGAAACAGGATGATAGATCAACTGCGCAGAATCGTTTGTACTGGATGTGGTTAGGTCAGATCGAAAGGAAGACTGGTCAGGATAAAGACTCACTCCATTACGAGTTTAAGAAGCGCTTTCTGATTTATATCTACCGTCGTGATGATCAGGATTTTGCTGAGACATGCAATGCGATTGCCATGCTCAAGCAGAACGAGTGTGAAGAATACCGGGTGATTGCAGAGCAAGTGATCAGACTTTGCAGCACTACAAAATTAAGCGTTAAGCAGATGACCGAGTATTTGAATTATGTGCATGACTTTGCTGTGGTGAAGTTGGGTGTGCATTTAACTGTGCCGGATGATTTGAAGTGGTGTTGTGTAGAATAGATATTTCAAATTTCAAAAAGCCCATCAGGTAGATAGGCTTTTCTTACTAATCAAAAGATTGAGCGATGATTTACTTTTTATCTGTATTTTCTTTTTGATCATCTTGCTCTTTAGTGGAGGTTGTATCATTTTGATTGGGTTTATCTTGTGTAGGCTTCTGTGTATGGTTTTCTGATTTAGGCTTGTTTTCAGTAGCATTATTTGAAAATTGATTGAAAGAAGCTTTTTGAGCGGTATTTGTATTAACTAACATAGTTTTCTCAATTTTTGTTGCCGAAGATTCGACCTATTCAGAGTGACATACTAGTAGCACTTACAATGGGATGATTTGGAGGGGTAAGTGTAGATATATGTAGGATTTAAATGTTTATCTCTTATTTATATTTCAAAGGTTTTTATAATAAACCGGTCGCCAGATTGATCTGTATCACTATTTAAATAGTCAAGGTATTTAATTTATATCTTCTCGATACATTGCTGATACAAGGGGTGTATATGGACGAAAAAGAATATTTCTGGAAAACCAAGAAGCGTCCAATCAAAACCAAACCCCGCAATAAGCCACTACCGAAAGCCAAAGAAAAATACTTAGAAGCAGAAGAAACCCTATTTCAAGAATTAGAAGAACATGCCATTGGTTATCGTCGAAAGTTTCAATTTGAATCAACCAAAAATTGGCGGTTTGATTTTTATATTGTGAAGCTGAACCTTCTTATAGAAATTGTGGGCAGTCCATGGGCGGTTGGTCGTGGTGGGAAAAAGATAGCGAATTCATTTAATAAGTATGATCTTGCTGAAGATCAAGGTTATACATTTGTGCGCCTTGAACCTCATCAGATTGAATCGGGTTATGCAATTAACTGGATTCGAAGTCAGTTAGAGAGATTAGAAGATGGAACAGTTCAGACCATTCTCGCCGACGGAGCTGATTGATCAGGCTGAGGAAGAAGAAGCCATTCGTTTGGCACCGGCACCAGAGCTTAAAGAATGGGTCGTGAATAACTGGCTTACTCTCGGTGGTGAGTTACATAACCCGGATCATGATCATATTGCTGAATTACTGCATGACAATGAAGAGTTCCTTGCATTCGCCTGGGCTTCATCTGCCGCCGTAGCGAAAAAACGTATGGTGTTGGGCCAATGTGAAAAGGTCATGTTTAACGTAGGTGGGTGGAAGAAAGCACGCCAGGAACAACAGATGCGGGACTGGTTTGGCTTTGTACCTCAATATTTAATTACTGTTGATGCAGCATTCTGTGAACAGGCTTCGGATCGTGAGTTCTGCCGCTTGATTGAACATGAGTTGTATCACATTGGTGTAGAGCGTGATGAAGATGGCGAAATCATTTATAGCGATATGACCGGACTGCCTAAGCATTACCTGGCTGGCCATGATGTTGAAGTGTTCTTTGGTGAAGTTAAGCGTTGGGGTGCAGACGAAACTGTGAAGCGATTGGTTGAGCTTTCAAAACAAGCGCCGTTTGTATCTGAAACAAGTATTGCTGCGTGTTGTGGGAACTGTGTGATTGGTTAAATTTTTTTGCCTATCTTGTACGACGTAGAACGACAAAGAGGTGTTTATGGCAGCATTAAAAGAGCCTGTAAAAATGTTTATAGTTCAGTCTCTTGCTTGCTTTGAAACCCCTCAACAAGTAGCAGACGCGGTAGAAGAAATATATAAGATCAAGATTGATCGAAAACAATGTCACAGTTATGACCCGACAAAATATGCAGGTCGTAATTTCAGTAAAAAATTAAAGGATTTATTTGAGCAAACTCGCAAAGAGTTTCGTGAAAATATTGATGATATTGCGATTGCTAACAAGGCGTTTCGTTTACGTGAGCTTCAGAAGATGTATGAGGATTCTGGAAAAAATAAACGGGCAAAACAAAATCTGCTGAAACAGGCATTCCAAGAAACAGATGGCCGTGTGACAAAGCAGGAAATCACTGGTCCAGACGGCGGACCTATTCAGCAAGAAACCAAATCAACGCATCAATTCACACCAGATGAGCTTAACGGACTATCCGCGCAAGAGCTTTCGCGTTTAGCAATTAATGGCAAGTTATGACTTATGCAATCGAAGATATAGCGCCACTAATTAAAGAGTGGACGATCAATACACGTCTGCCTGAAATCATTGAAGAGATGAAACGGCGCTATTACTACCGGATGCTGATAGAGCAGAATGAACTAAGTCGAGAGGCTGAAATCTACAAATGCAAGAATGATCCGGCTCACTGGTTTAATCACTGGGTATGGACTTATGACCCACGTGGTATGCCCTTTGGGTTGCCGGCCAATATTCCTTTTGTTTTACGTCCTGGTCAGGTTGAACTCGTTGATTGGTTAATTGAACGAGAAAGTACCCAGACCCATGGCTTGATTGAAAAGAGCCGTGATGAAGGGATGTCCTATGTGGTGTTGGGCTTCTATCTGCACCGGTGGTTATTTGTTGAAGGCTTTGCGGGTGGCGTCGGTAGTCGTAAAGAAGATCTGGTGGATAAGAAAGGCGATCCGAAAACGTTACTGCACAAATTCAGGGATATGTTTTCCAAGCTACCAGACTGGATGAAGCCTAAGGGCTTTGTCGAGAAAGTGCATGACAACTACATGCGAATCATCAACCCGGACAACGGCGCAACGGTTACGGGTGAGGCTGGTGACAATATTGGCCGTGGTGGTCGTACCACAATGTACTTTCTGGATGAATGGGCATTCGTAGAGCGGCAAGAAGCTGTTGATGCTGCCATTTCTCAAAACACAAACGTACATATCAAGGGATCTACACCAAACGGTATTGGGGACAAGTTTCACCAAGATCGTTTTAGTGGTCGTTACGCCGTTTTTACGATGGCATGGCGTGATAACCCAGATAAGAATTGGCAGGTCGAATTTAATGGCAAATTAATTTACCCCTGGTATGAAAAACAATTAGCCACTCTTGATGACATTGTTTTAGCTCAAGAGGTTGATATTGATTATGCCGCCTCGGTAGAAGGTGTGTTGATTCCATCAGCATGGGTACAAGCTGCCGTTGATGCTCATCTTGAATTAGATATTCAGCCGTCAGGTGAACGTATGGGTGCTCTTGATGTGGCAGATGAGGGTAAGGATAAGAACTCCTTTGCTGCACGTCATGGCATCGTACTGCAGTATTTGGACACTTGGTCAGGCGTTGGTGATGACATCTTTGGCACAACTCAGAAAGCTATTGATGCTTGTCTTGATCTACGTTTGAACTCGTTTTATTACGATGCCGATGGTCTTGGTGCTGGTGTACGTGGTGATGCCCGAGTCATTAATGAGCAAAATAGATCCAAAGGTATTCCGGAGATCGAAGCAAATCCATTCCGAGGCTCAGGTGCGGTGCACAACCCGGAGCAGGAAATGGTTGAGGCGCGTAAAAACGTAGACTTCTTTGCCAATCTTAAAGCTCAGATGTGGTGGTCACTGCGCATCAGATTCCAGAATACTTATCGAGCTTTACAAGGTATGCAATATGACCCAGACAATCTTATTTCGCTCTCTACCAAAGACATAAACAAGCAGGAGCTTGAACAGCTCAAGCGAGAGTTATCGCAACCCACTTATACAAAAAATGGTGCAGGCAAAATCCTAGTCAATAAGCAACCGGACGGGGCCTTGTCTCCAAACCGAGCAGACGGCGTCATGATTTGCTTTAGTGATATCCGAGAGCGAAAACGGAAAAAACCTGCAGGTGCAGGTAGTCGAACCTATTAAAAGGAAAACATATGGCAAAGTCTAAAAAGGACAAAGCGTCAAAAAAGGCTTTGTCTTACGGCAATTTATACACTCAAGAGGCAGTCACTCAGTTTTTGGTGAATTTTGGCAAGCAACCAGATACGGATGAAGTGTTGCGCAAAGCGGGTATTACTCGTCATAGATTACGTGTATTGCTAGATGATGATGAGATTGCACAAGTAGTTGAAACACGGATTGATGCACTTTTAGCAACACCGTTGCGAATTGAACCAAATGATACGGATGAAGCGGAAAAGCTGAATCTCATCCTGAAAGAATGGTTCCATGAAATTGCGACTGCTGCCATGAGTGCACTGTTCTTCGGGTACTCGGTTCAGGAAGCTGTATATGAGTTAAAGCCGGAAGGTTATGTGGGTATCCAGTGGATTGGTGAAAAACCGATGCAGTGGTTTGAGCCTAAGAATGATGGTCGGCTAATCTATCGTCAGGATGGAAACAATGCAGAGCATGAGGTAGATCAAGCATTCAAATTCTTCTTAACACGTCGTAAAGCTACATACGAACAGCCATACGGTAAAGCACTATTAGCCACGCTGTATTGGTTATTCTTCTTTAAGCAGAATGGCTTCAAATTCTGGGCGAAATTTCTCGAACGTTTTGGAACACCAATCTTACTGGGTAAATGCAAAGATACTGAAACTGATGATATGAGCAGAGCCTTGTTAAAGGCTCATGCTCAAAGCGTATTGTCGATTGATGCAGATGATGATGTTCAGATTCTTTCTGCACCAGGAACAAACGGTTCTGCAGGTGCAGCATTCGAATCGTTCAATAATCAGCTGATTCGCCAGATCCAGAAAGTTGTACTAGGGCAGACACTTACCAGCGGGACTGATGGGAAGGGAAGCTACAGTCTTGGTCAAGTGCATGAAAATGTACGAATGGATAAGCTTAAATCTGATATTAGGCTTGTCACACCGACTTTACAGGCTGTGGTCAATGCTCTATGCGCTTTAAACGGTTGGGGTGATTATGAAGTAATGCTTGGTGAAAAGCCAAAACCGCTGAATAAGGATCAGGCTGAGCGTGATGTTCATTTAAAGAATGCTGGGGCCAACCTTTCTAAAGATTATTTTATTCGTGAGTACGGACTGCAGGATGGGGATCTGGTTGAGCAAACACAAACTGCCTTCAATCAATTCTCTGCAGTACCTCACCAGGCATTCAACTTTAAGGCATCTGCAAACAAGCTCTCACCAGAGCAGCAGGAAGTTGAAGAGCTGACTGATGGTCAAGATGAATTGCAGTTACTGAAACCGGATCAGGTCAAGGAATTGGTATTCAAGTCTGATAGTCCTGAAAGTCTGGCTTATAACCTGATGCAGTTAATACCTGGTGCAACTCAAACACAGTTCACAGCCAATCTAGATCAGGCTTTGTATGCTGCAGATGTGTTGGGGTATGTGACAGCTCAGAATGGGAAGTAAACCATGCAACCAGTCACATTCCTTGAGGCACTTCGGTTTGCTCACAGTAAAAAAATCGTGCTGCCTGATGAGTTTTATTCAATGGATCTAAAGACCCGGCAGATGGCAACTACGGTTAGTTTTCTATCGAGTCTTGAGCAAATTGAGACTGTCATCAAGGCGGTGAATAAATCGATTGCCGACGGCGGTACTTTTAAAGATTTTCAGAAGCTCATTGAAGAATCTGAAATCATTCTGCCAAAGCACTACCTGGACAATGTATTTCGTACCAATATCCAGAGTGCGTACGGTCATGGGCGGTGGCAACAACAGCAACGAAATAAGGCTAAGCGCTCGTACCTAATGTACTCGGCTATCGATGATAGTCGCGTACGTCCTGCTCATTTAGCTTTGAATCGTATCGTACTGCCGATTGATCATCCATTCTGGTTGACACATTATCCTCCAACGGGTTTCCGCTGTAGATGCACGTGCGTAGCTTTAACAGAGAAGCAGGCATTGAAATACGGCATTACACCTGATGATCAGTTGCCTGAAATTGCCGAGGCTTTGGATTGGAGTTCTCACCCATTGCAGTTTGGTGAACTTGAATCACTGGTGGATAAGAAAATCAGTGCTTCAAGTCTGGATAAGGAGTATCTCCTCGAGCAGAAGGAAGTCATCAGGGCAGAATGGACGGCGAGTAAAAAGCTCACCAGTCTATTTGCGCCGATGGATGATAAGGCTCGGGACCTATTCGATACGGTGGCCAATACGGTAATTCCACTTGATCCAAGTATTCGGCCAAGTGCGATCCGTACCTTTCTAGACTATGTGCAAGGAAATGATGCCGCACTGACTGGCTATTTAAACTCTGCTACAGGCTCACTAGCTGATGATGTTTTGAAACGATGGTTAGTTGATGACATGAAAGCCATTCAAGTCGTGGCAAGCAATACAGCTTCAACCGTGGTGGGTGCTGCGACACTTAATCAAGTAGCGGCTTATCAGGTAGGGCAAACAGTTCAATTGAATACGCCGTTGCTGATGGCTGATACAGCTTCAGATATCGTGATTAAGATTGAGAATGCTCAAGGGCTCGGTATTGACCTAGACATGCTAAATGCTGGCAACGGCGTTCTCATGCCGATGGGATTATCTTTTGAAGTGGTTTCGATTGAAGCGGTGGAAGGGCAGATGATTTATACACTCAAAGCCTTGGTCAACTAATTTACATATTCAACTTTGAGCACCTTCGGGTGCTTTTTTATTGGAGCATGAAAAATGCCAGATCCAAATGAAGAACGGCTGAAGTATTTATTTAATGCCTCTGCGATTGAGGTACCCAAAGCCGTGGAAGGGCAGAAACGGAAATTTAAAGGCACTGCTTATGCCGGTGGTCGTGTAGATGGTCACTGGTATTGGGGGCGCTCCGGTGTGGTCTTTGATCTTGATGGAATTGAGATTGATAAGCCGACAGCCTTACTTGAAGAACACTTCGGCTCAAGTCGAATTGGTGTCGTTCAAACCGTGGATACAAACGGAAAGATTGATGTATCAGGTGATTTCCTTACAAACGCCAAAGCACAGGAAATTGTCCAGGACTCTGATGACGGTTTCCCGTTCCAGATGTCGATGATGATTGATCCGGGATCGATTGAAGAAGTGTCTCAAGGCAAAACGGTCACTGTAAATGGTCAGTCGTTTGAAGGCCCAATCACCATCTTCCGTCAAAACCGTATTCGTGAATTTACGATCTGCTCGACTGGTGCTGATCGCAACACATCAATTAAAGCCTTCTCGGGCAAAACCAATCCAAACCCAACCAAAGAGGACACCAACGTGACCGAATTAGAAAAAGCACAACAGGCCAAAGAGCAGGCAGAGCGTGAACGTGATAATGCCCTAGCTGAACTTAAGCAATTCAAAGCACAAAAGCGTGCTGATGAAATTGCAGCTTTAGAAACTGAGCTGAAAACACAGTTTAGTGCTGAAGATAAAACAGCTTATACCGATATGGATGATTCAGTTTTTGCCTTCACGGCCAAGCAACTTCGTCAGTTCTCGGCAGGTAGCCAACAGCCGCCAGCTACACCACAGGCACAACAAACACCAAGTGTGAATCCAGCATTTGCTCACCTGTTTAGCCACCAAGCTAATCCGGGGCAAGGTGGCCAGTCGAATAATACCGACACTCACAAATTCACTTCAGGTGCACAAGCATTTGCAGAACAAAAGGGGAAATAATTCATGGCTATTCACTATGTACCGCCTATTTCAGTCACATCAAAACGGCTGATCCTGGACAATGAAAAATTACGTCGTGCTAATGCCAAGGTGCCAACCGCCACAGCATTTAAATATGGCGATCTTTTAACGCTGTCAGATACCAATGTGCTGGCTCATGCTGTAGATGAAAAAACATGGGATGTAATTTGTGGTCAGGATGTGTCGGCTGCAGAGGCGACGATCAAGGCCGCTGATGGGATCGAAATCCCAGTGTATTACGGCGGAGTGTTCAGTATTGAAGCTGTATCTGTAAATGGAACCTTGCTGACTACTGCTCAATACGATGCAGCGCGTGCACAGGCAACTAAAAACAAAATCGAACTTTCTAAGGTGTAATTAACATGCCACAGTCTTTTAATCTTGAGGGCACTCCGCTCGAACTTCTTGATGTGGGTGAACTCGCACTGATTCACTCGAATTACCGTCCGATGGATACCTGGCTTTTAGACAAGCTTTTCCCAAATCGCCCGTTATTCACCCGTGATGATGTACCTTTGGCTGAAGTATCTGCCGAACATGATCTGGCACCACTGGTATCTCCGCAACAGCCTGGTAAGCCATTTGATACCACCCAATCTGGTGAAGTACGCCATGTTAAACCGGCTTACTACAAGCCAAAAAACCAAGTCACTCCGGCTGAAACTTTTGAAATTGCCTTGCTTGAGCGCTTACGTACTGCAGGTATCATCTCAACTGGTAACCAGCGACTATCTGAGCAAGAGCAAATGATCATTGCTCAAATCTCGGTAATGAAGCGCAACCATGATGCAATTGATAACTCTGTCATGATGATGGCGATTGATTTACTGAAAAATGGTAAATACGAGCTTCAATCAGATGATTATGAATACAACCTGGTGGATTACCGTCGTGATGCATCTTTGACATTTACGCCATTAACCAAATGGAATGAAGCGGGTGCTAAACCAGTAACTGATATCCGCACTATGCTTGAACGTCAATTGGCTGCTGATGGTGGTGAAGCCAAGCTGTCTGTTATGTCTGGCTTGGTTTGGGCAGCTCTCTGGAACAATGAAGAGTTTAAGAAAGAGTTCATCACGCCGTATGCCGGTATTTCTGTTCCAGTGAATCCAAGCTTTGGTGTCAAAGAATCTGCAACATTCAAAGGTACTTTTGATGGAATCGAATTCTGGGTATATGACGCAACTTACCGCAACAAGGGCAAGGTGAATCGTTTTATTCCTAAGGATTACTTCTCTTTGATCTCTGATACCAATGGTTCAGTTGCTCACTGTAAGATTAAAAACATGCTGGCCAACGGCGTTGCTCAGCAATACTTTGATCGTCAGTGGTACTGCGAAGATCCAAGCGGCATCATGCTGATGACTGAATCTGCTCCACTGGTTGTGCCGTCTAACAAGAACGGTGTCGTTGGTGGTACTGGCTTTATCACCCTATAAGGAGCAAGACATGCCGAAGTACACAGCAAAACAATCCATCGGGCATTTTATGCCGGGTGATGAAATCAAAGGGCTTGAAGCTAAACAACTTCAGGCCCTTTTAGCATCTGGGGCTATTGAAGAATATCAAGAGCCTGAAGAACCTAAGGCAGATGGTACTGCTACACGCTTGGCTGAGCTTGAAAAGGCCAATGCTGAACTAACAGCAGCAAATAAAACCTTAACCGAAGCCAATCAGACAGCAGCTGCTGACAAGGCAAAGGTAGATCAAGAAGTTACCGAGCTAAAAGCAAAAGTGGCTGAAATGGAAAAGGTGAAACCTGCTGCAAAACCTAAAGCAGACCCAAAGCCTGCTGACGATGCCAAGTAGGTGATTTATGTATGCGACTGAAGCAGATTTGGTCGCACGATTTGGGGCTTCAATTGAGAACCTGAAATTGATGTATGAAGATGCAGCAAAAGGTTCTCAAGCAATTAATGATGCAATCCAGGATGCAATGGAGGAGATTAATGGTCATATCGGTGGTCGTTATCCTTTGCCGCTTCCCAATGTGCCGAGTAATTTAAAGCGTATGGCGTGTGATATTGCACGTTACCGCCTTCATTTTGAGCAGCCAACCGATGAGGTGCGAAAACGCTATGAAGATGCAATTGCATTCCTAAAGCGTGTGGCTGACAACAAAGCACATTTGCAGATTCAGTTACCTGAAACAAACCAGATCGTGGATGACCAACCTAAAGGACGACCTTCAACGGCGCCAGTCGGCACTTCGTATACCGGTGGTGTATTTGGGGATTCTATCCTGGATCAGATGCCCAGCATGAAGTGAGGTGTTTATGGCTTTCGCAATAACCATTCAGGCTGATAGTTCACCTATTGAAGCAGTGCTTAAGCAATTAGGTAGCTTTGACTCATTAAAGGCTCAGTTATTTGATGAGATCGGTGCTGGGCTTGAAAGTAGTGTCCACAATCGGTTTTTAACCGGTACTGATGTTGATGGTAACCCGTGGAAGATTTCATGGCGTGCACGTATGCAGGGTGGCGAGACGCTGCGCGATACTGGCCGCCTAATGAATTCCTACACACACAATGTACTTTCAAGTGGTGTGGAAGTGGGTACAGATGTTGCGTACGCGCCACATCTGCATTACGGCGCAACAATCCTACCTAAGAATGGCCAATACATCACTTTTGCAGTGGGTGGCCAATATCGGAAAGTTAAGCAGTCGATTCTACCGCCTCGAACTCAACTCGGCCTTGATGCTGAAGATGAGGTTATGGTTTTGGATATTGTTGGGAGTTTTATAGATGAGCACCTTCTTCGCGGTGCGTGATGAGATTGCAGAAAAACTGAAAGAGATTCCAGAATTTCTAAAGATCTATACGCCGTTGAATTCAGTCAGCGTAACAGAGATGTCGCAAGTCACGCCGTCGGCACACGTCAATTTTGTCCGTATAGATAAAAAGGCAAGTGCAGGTCGTGGAAGCATCAACCAGATCGGCCAGCAATGGGCGGTTACGGTGGCGTGTCGCAATGCTCAATCTCAAATGACCGATGGACGTGCTGTAAGTGATGAAGCGGGGCTTTTGACTGAGAAGGTGATTCAACTGCTTTCCGGTTGGCAGCCTCAAGCATCACGCACGACACTGGATTTCATATCGGTTCGGGATGGTTATAGTCCGGGCTTTGCATACATCACGATTATTTTTGAATCACAAAAATTCATTTAGGAGCCAGTCATGGCAAAACAATATAAGGCATTACAGCCTGTCGGTCGCTTTAAAAAAGGTGATGTAGTCGGCGGACTGGACGATGCTCAAATTAAAAAATTAGTGGCAGATGGTGTGATTCAGGAAGTGCCTGAAGCTAAAGCTGCTCCAGCCAAGAAAACCACAGGGGATGAAAAGTAATGGTTAAATCAGATTTAATCTCGCTTCAAGGCGAGCTTCATTTGGCGAAGATGGTTAATAGTGTGCCATCTGCCTTATTGCCCGTTGGTAATACACCGGAATTGCAGATCGCAATCTCTAGTGAATCCACTGATCACTATGAAAGTAAAACCGGCCTCCGTGCTAAGGATGCGGTACTACGCAAACAAACTGCAGTGGCTATCTCTGGTACGCTTGAAGAAGTAACAAAGCAAAACTTAGCAATGGTCCTAAGTGGCAAATCAATCGAAATCCCTGAAACTCAGCTGACTGATATTACTCTGGGTGCTGTAGAAGCTGGCGCCATGATTGACTTAGGACATCGTAATTTAAGTGAAGTGGATTTTAAAGACAGCTCGGATGTTGCCATCACTTCAGATAAATATGTACTGGATGCTGTTTACGGCACAGTCATTTTTAATGAAGCTATTGTTGGTTCAGTTAAGTTTTCTGCCAAAGCCGGTGCTAAGACACGTACTACAATTGCAACTAACCTAGGCAATGAATATCGCTTGCTGTTTAAAGGCATTGATACTGTTACAGGCGATAAGGTGATCTTAACTTTATGGCGCGTCGAATTTTCGCCAGATACCGAGTTTGATCTAATTCATGAGGACTTCGGATCTTATTCAATTGAAGGTGAAGCACTGGCAGATATCTCTAAAGCTAATGATGAAGAGCTAAGTGTATTTGGTCATATTGAGCGTTTTAGCGTAGCTGCATAAACCCATAAACCATACAGGCACAAAGAACTCCACGGCGCTATGCGTCTTTTTTTGTGCCTGCCTTATAGTAATAAGTCTTAAAACATTTAAGATGAAACTTAATAAATAGTAAAAAATAAAGATTATGTAATCTTTTGTTATTCTAATTTTCATCTGATGGGGATATAAAAGATATTCAGTTCATGTTAAGAATAAAACTGCTATGACTAAAATAGAAATATTTGTCTCCATCCTAGCCGTAATAATTATTTCTACTTTTATTTATCTTGTATGTCAGTAAGTTAGTAAGCTAAGAACCGCCTTTGGGGCGGTTTTTTGATAAGTGGAAGTTTCACCTGGCTATATAGGGTCAATTTTAAAAAGACTTAAAATAGTAAAACATAACTTTACAAATCCACTCTCCCGAGGCTTTAAATAAGATTGAAAATTAATGTAAAGTGTCGCCCTTAATACATGGGGATATTATGAAAAATTTAAGCTTATTCTTTTTTATTGTGATTTTAGCTGGGTGTGGACACAAGGAATCTAGTGGTCAGCATTTTGATTTAGAAACAAGCAAAAAGGAACAGCTTGAATTTGCAAAAGAAGCTACAAAAGAATTCATTCCCAATCCTGATTCAGCTAAGTTCCGCAATCAAATAGGAGAGTGTGGAGAGGTAAGCTATAAAGAAGCAGACGGTAAAGATATTGGTTTTCAACGTTTCATTGTGCTTCAGAAAAATATAGTGCTTGTAGAAAATCAGACGGATCAAAAGCAATTTGAGTTGTCATGGAAGAATGCTTGTACGCCAAGCTGGAAGTAATTAAAAAGCCCTTTAATTAAGGGCTTTCTTTTATTCACCAGATGATTCAGATTTTTGATCTTTTTCATTTCCATACTCTAAAGCAACCTGTTGCGCTTCAGCTGCAGCAGTGGCTTCTATTGGAATCGAGTCAGCTGCGATAGCAACGGTACCGGTAAATCCCATTAAAGCTAAGATTAGAATTTTCGAATACTTTTTCATTTGAATTTCCTCTACGTTTCTAAGACTTAATTTCAGTGTAGAGAATGATTTAAATCGTGGATGTAGCAGCTATGTCGGGATATGTAAGATATTCAGGTCTAAAGTTATAGGTTTCTAGGTTTGCGTAAGAATGCTTTTCGGTTGAAACTTTTTGTTGAGTTGCTTAACGAAATGTTTGAATGCTTCAGTAGGTAGCTACACTCTAAAGACTAAAGAAACTTCCCTAACTTCTAAATCTTTGTAACATCCAATAATTTTTTTGTAATCTTTATGTTATTAATTGTTTGCTTTGCTTATCATGTGAGTGATGAAAAGTGGAGCGCCGAAGATGCTAACAAAAACAGAAATCATTGTTGTCATACTAATGGTACTAGCCTTAATTTTCATTGTTTATGAGATGGGGCAAGGTGGTAGTTGGACTTTATAGAATTCAGCCTTTATCAAAGTTAAAAGAAAAGCACCTTCGGGTGCTTTTTTAATGCCTAAAATTTAAATCGAGACATCATCATGAATGATTTTTTCCTAGCAACAAATCGAAGCATCAAAATCAATGACATTGAAGTGCGTCAGATCCAGATGAAAGACTTTGACACCTGGGCAATGCATGCTGAAGTTTTGAAAAACTTCATCAAAGATCAAAATCATTCAGATGAAATTTTGACACAGTTATTTAAAGCTCATGGGGTACAGGTCATTTCGACTATTGCCTGTGTTACTGATCTGGACCATGAATCACTGGTAAAGCTTGCTGCTGAGGAGCAGGGATTTAAAGAGCTACTTAAGGCCGTACTTCTGGTCAATCAGACTTATTTCAAATACGAAAAGCCTAAACGCGGCGTTAAAAAGAAAGATGACTCCACCTGGTTTGATTCATTCCAGTTTCTGGTATCAATGGGCCATCAGCATAGCGAAATCATGGAAATGACCTACGGCGCATTCCAAGGCTACGTTA
Organism: Acinetobacter lwoffii; assembly: GCF_024129355.1. Classification (GTDB taxonomy): domain Bacteria; phylum Pseudomonadota; class Gammaproteobacteria; order Pseudomonadales; family Moraxellaceae; genus Acinetobacter; species Acinetobacter lwoffii_I. Next base: position 204,776 of record NZ_JAMXXP010000001.1, read on the forward strand.
AGGCTGCAAATAAGCTGTATAAGCAGGGAATCTTCAATAACGCCGTTGCAGCACGTGTGGCTCAGTCTGACAAAAAAGGCTTTGAATCATTCAAGAAAGAAATGGTTTCTGATTGATCAAGTAGCACCCTAAAGTTATGATGGGAAAATAATAATTTATGGATATGAATATGAAACGTTCTTATATTTTATTGGGGGTATTCGCATTACTACTTTTTATTGCTTTGCCTTTTTTAGCAAGTGATGATTCCGATTCTCAAGCCGAGCCAGTCCAAGCCTCAGTAAAAACTGTAGCCAGCAGCCAATCTGAGCAGTCAAAAAGAATTCAAGTACAAACAGATTCACGTATTGCATTAAAGAGCTTTCTAAAAGACTCTGATAGCGCTGAAATAAGAAACCATAATGGTAACTGTGGTGAAGTTAATAGTAAAAATAGTTTTGGTGGATACACAGGCTTTAAGCGCTTTATTGCAAGCCCAACAATAGTTGCCGTTGAAGGTGAGAATATGAATCCAGAAGAATTCCAGAAAGCTTGGAACCAGGTCTGCTAATCTACAGATCATCGTGATTAAGAAAGCATTATAAGGTGCTTTTTAATTTCTAATTTATACCCGCTTCGGCGGGTTTTTTATTGCCTGAATTTTAGAGGTCAGTATGTCTGGTAAAAATTTAACATTCAAATTAATCATGGATGCCGACACTAAAGGTTTCGTTGGCAACATCAAGCAATCAGAAGATGCAGCAAAGTCAGTATTTAACGCAATAAAACAAGAATCGGAGCGGTTAAAACAGGCGACTACCGATGCCTCAAAGGAAATGGGAAATATTATCCCTAAAGGCACCAGTGAATTAGCAGACAAGCTCTCTCAGTCTCTAAATACTGCTACAGGCATTATCAAAGATGCTGGTGATAATGCAAAATCTACAGCAGGCAATTTTACAGATTTTGGTAATAAGGCTGAAAAAGCATTAGGCCAACTTAAAGGGGATTTAGCTCAAGCCAAGCAAAACCTTGAGGCGTTTTCAAAAACTAAAGCTTCACCTGCAGATATTGAAAAAGCACAAGTTCAGGTTGATCAACTTGAAAAAGAAGTTCAGCAAGCAGATCAGGCTTTTAGCGGATTTCAGGCAGAAGTGGGCAAAGCCAATACAAGCCTAAAAGAAACGGATACAGCTGCTCAGACGGCACAGAAGGGAATAGGGGTACTAAAAACCGGATTTACCGCCCTTATTGGGGTTATGGGCGGTATTGGTATTGGTTTAGGTCTTCGTGAATTGGCAGAAGCAGCTGACTCATATACCAACCTATCTGTACGCATTCAGATTGCTACCCGTGAAGGAGGGGATTTCTCTTCTGCAATGGCAGGAGTTCATCAGGTAGCATTAGCCACTAATTCCAGTCTAGATGCTACAGCTAGCTTATTCACCCGATTGAATACAGTCGGCAAAGAAATGGGGATGACGCAGCAACAAGCGCTAGACCTTACTAAAACAGTTACCCAAGCAATTCAGATCGGTGGTGGTTCTGCACAAGCAAGTGAAACAGCTGTTCAACAGTTTATTCAGGCTATGCAGGGTGGTGTGCTGCGTGGTGAAGAATTCAACTCCATTATGGAGAATGGTTATGGCTTAGCTGAAGCCTTAGCAAAGGGCTTGGGAGTCACGACTGGTGAGCTTCGCAAGATGGCTGAAAATGGCGAGCTTTCGTCAGAGCGAGTTATCAAGGCCGTTCAAAGCCAGGCTACCCAGATCCAAGAAACCTACAACCAGTTTCCAACTACTATCAGTAACGCTCTACAGCGTATAGCTACATCGTGGCAGATTGTAATTGGTGAAATGGATCAGGCTAATGGTTCGAGTGCCGCTGTTGCTGATGCCTTGGTTGTAGTAGCTGATAATCTGGGAATTATAAAAGTATTCCTGGATGATGTTGGTCTTGGTCTTGCTTCGTTAATTGGGGATTTGCAAGGCGGGATTGATGCAAGCACTATTGATGCCTTCAAAAATGCCATATCTGCTGCTTATGATGCGGTTAAGGATCTGGTAGCCCAGGTATATGAGTTTGGTGTGGTTGTTCTCGATACTCTTGGCACATCAATAACAAACACGTTATCTATTTTTTCCTCGTTCACAGGAGGGGTTTCATCTGCAGGTGAACAAGTTAGCTTCTTGGAGCGAATTTTCCAAGGACTGGGAATTACATTTGGCTTTGTAAGCGATGGTCTTACAGCAATCGGTATTATCCTTAAAGTTGCGACAGGCAACTTCTTTATGCTTGCCTCTGCTGCAAACAGTGTTATGGCTGCACTTACTTGGGGGGATGTAAGTAAACAGTTCGCAGCCAATGCCGACTTGATGAAAGACAAAGCCAAGGAGTATTACGCTGAAGCTGATCGTGAGGCCCAAGAGTTTCAGTCAAAGGGTGTACAACGCCTAAATGAGGCAGCTCAAACTCAAGGACAAAAAACAGCAGAAAGATTAGCTTTATCCAAGCAGGAGTTGGAGCAATTACTTTCTGATCAGCAATCAGAAGTTAATGGAAAAAAAGCTACGGAGTCCGAAAAGTTAAATGCGGTTCAGGATTATGCCGAGGCAGCCATCAAGGCCAATGGCGGTGTCATGGATGGCGTGATGCAGGCCGATCTATTAACCAAAGGCTACATCGTCACCATTGATGAGGCTGGCAAGGTTAGTGTTCAGGCAAGTCAGAGTGCAGAGCAGGCTGCCGAAAGTGCCGCTAAAAAGGAAGAAGCTCTCAAACTGACCAAGGAGAATGTTAAGAAAGCCGATGAGGAATATCTGGCTTATCAGAAACAGGCAACAGCTGAACGTGCAATTCTGGAACAGCAGATTGAACAAGCCAAAAAGTCTGGTGATTTGAACGCCTTAGCCTCCGCCCAATCCTCAATTAATGCCATCAACGCTAAAGAAGCAGAGTTGGCCAATAACCGTGATTTACGTATAGCTGAATTAAATAAAGCTAATACCGGGTCTGGCCAAGTGGCTGAAACGGCGTATTCAAGAGCATCTGCTGCTGCTAAGCTGTTTGGCGTGGATCTGGATGTATCTCTGAATAAAGTATCCAAGTCTTTTTCTAGTTCCGGAAATGAACTGGATGGACTTAAGATTAAGTTGGATGAGGCAGGGTATACAGGTAAACAGGCCGGTGATGTTCTTTACCAGGCATGGGAGGATTGGCTTAGTAAGGCCAAAAGCCAGGCGGAGATTGATGCAGCAAATGCCAAGATGCGTGAGTTTGAGGCCCAAGGAGTATTCTCAACCAAGCAGGTTGAACTCGGCATTATGGCTATCCGTAAGGCTAATGCTGAATTGCCAGATGAATTGGATGAAACAGGGAAGGCCTTTGAGCGTGTCGGGATCAAAACCAAGGAACAATTAAAGCTGTCTGCTCAACAGGCTTTAATGGACTACAACACAATTCGAAATAGTGGTGAAGCCACTGCCGAAGGGATTGAGCAAGCACACAAAAAAGCAGCCCAAGCAGTAGCACTGTCTGGTGATGCAGGAGTCATAGCTGCATTTAATGCTGCGGATGCTACACAAAAGCTCAAGGTTCAAATTGATGATACCGGCAAGGCTTCTGTAGAGGCCGGAGATAAAGCGAATGATTCACTCCACAGCATGCGCCAATCAACGGATCGGGTTCGTGACGGGGTTAAAGGCATTGAGGGCAGTGTTCACTCTGCTACCCGGGCAATAGACGGCGCTAAGTCATCTACCGAAGAATGGGCTGATGCAGTTAACAAGGCCAAAGGCGAATTTGATAAGGCCATGAAGCAGCAAAGTAAATCGCTTGGCAGTCTGGATAACTATGATTCTTATAACAAGAATGATGTTATCTCTATGCTGAAATCTCAAGGTTATGACGATAAAGATGCCAAAAAACTTGCGGGTAATATCTGGTCGCAAGCCATGGAAGCAGATCGTGATGCCAAGATGGCAAGTTATGGTAATAGCGGTGTAGGTGGTCTAGATACGCTCATGAGACAGATGTATGACGATGCAGCGGCTAAGGGAATTACTACGCAACATGGTACCAACAAGATTAATGAATTGCTTCGCAGTATCAATGTGGCTTCTACCGGTTCCAGTAGCCTGAACGACTACGCGCCGTCTATTCCTTCCGTACCATCGGCTAGAGATATTGACTCTACTCCAAAGACCACAATTCGGATCGAGGCGGGTAATGGACAATATGTGGATGCTCAGGTTAATGCTGATCAAGTAAATCCATTAACTCAGATCCTCAAACAATTAGGAACACTTAAGGGTTCAACATGAAGCTTATCCGCTTAGCAACATCAGAAACCGTCCCATTAGAGGACGGTTTTTTATGGCCTGATGAATTTTCATGGAAGGCCATTGAACAGAATCAGACCTATACCATGGATGGCTCTCTGATCATTCAGGAGGGCAAGAAGAAGTCGGGTCGACCAATTACTTTACAACCAGCAGATCCGCAAATGGGCTGGATCAAGCTACGTGAACTACGAACTGTTTTGGAATGGTCCAAGCTGCAAGGTGAGAATTTCAGACTGCAGTTTGAGCAGCCGCATGACAACCGGCAATTCACCGTCAAATTTAACCACCAGGATGGGGCTTTAGAGGCTGCACCGGTGAAAGGAATTCCAGCTGTATCACTGGATGATTATTTTAATGTGACCTTACGCTTTACGGAGTTAGACGATGGCGATTGAAACCAAGGATTTAGTGATTTACAAGTCTGAACGCTTGACTGATAACTCTGATGGCGGTGGTAAATATTCTGGTGTTGTAGTTCAAGATGGTATCAGCAATAACCTGTTCAATGATGTGTCGGAAATGGATCGAACCATGGGTGATGTCTCCATGCGTAAGGTCTTTCCAGCAGTCACGACTGAAGACACTGATTTACTCATGGGTGCAACAGTATTTGTATCTGAATTGCCGAAAGATCCGAACGTATCGGCATTGCTGTTCAGCACCAAAAACTGGACCGATGAGCGTCAGTCTGCACAGAACCGGGTGGAAAACTACCTAGCAAAAGGCGGCCAGATCGCAGGTACACCACTGGATACCCACTGGAAAGGTATGTCATCGCTGCAGGTGGCCATGTTTCCGCAAGAAACTGAATCATCCGTTGGGGATACGATTGTCCTGATCAGTGATGAAGGCAAGGTATTAGAACGTGAGCAGTACGTACGAATCACCAAGGTTGAAACTCGTACCGCAGTCATGGTGGTGGATGGCAAAAACGTGGAATACAAGGTTGCCACTTACTCACTCAATGATGCACTGGAAATTGATTTTGTCGGATTATCAGCACGTCAGTGGTACAACGGTGAGAAATCCAAGACCATCATTCGGGATACGATTGTTGCGGATACCGGCCTTTACTATTCATCGACTGCATTGGCAGATAATGCCAATGTGGGTGAATTCACGGTAAATGCCAAAAGTATCTTTGCTCAGCTAATTCCATCCACCCAGACCGGAACTCCAATTATTGATGTCAATGCAGCGGGTGAAAGTGTGGTACTGGTAGCGGGTAATGAAGACACTATTACAGTCAATTACCCGAATATGGTGATTGGTGTCAGCCAGAACCTTTACATTGGCTCTGCGGTAATTCCATCAAGTCTGTCTTTTAGCTTGCAAGGCCAGCAAATTAATGACCAAGGTGGATTATTAAAGAATACTCAAGGTACGCAAGTCGGTACGATTGATTACCAGCGTGGTTTGATTCAATGGACCGCAGCAGCGCCAGCTGGCACCTCAAGTTTGAATATTAGGTTCAAGCCAGCCGCTGCACCGAACCAGTATTATCAGAGTCATGCGATTCCAGTGACTCAGAATAACCAAAGCACCAACTGGACCGGAGTTTTAATTCCAATTCCTGCACCTGGTGCACTTTCGATTTCATACATGTCGCAGGGCAAGTTCTATGAGCTTAAAGATGATGGTTCAGGCCAATTAAAGGCCGCCAGTCCATCTTTTGGTTCAGGTATGATCAACTATGAAACTGGCTCATGGTTATTAACGACTGGCGCACTACCCGATGTAGACACACCAATTCTGCTGAACTGGGGCACACCAATTGTCACTTTTGTTCGATCAAACTTGAGTGTAGAAAAAGCTGCTTTTGAGTTTGATTTAGAGCGACCAGGTGTATTGCCAGGTATCACCATTAACTGGACTCTTGAAGGGGTAGCCAAAACAGCGACTTCTAACGCTCAAGGCAAATTCACGGGTGATGCGACAGGTGAAATTAACTATGCTACCGGTATTGGCAAGATCATTCCCAATAAGTTGCCGCAGAAAGGCACAGTCTTTTCGGTGATCCATAACTACGGGTCGTCACTTAATCAATCCAAACCAAATATTACTCCCGATGAAAACCACAAATTAAATTTCACCATTGGTACCGGACCAGCAATTCAGCCAAATAGTGTTGAGTTAAAAATTCCACTTCAAAGCAGTGAGGGGATTACAGGGTCTGTAACCCTGACAGATGTGCCGGTGAATGCAACTATGGGCAATCTGGTGAATAGCCGCGGTCAAGTGCAAGGCACCATTATCTATGCCACTGGCGCAGTTGAAGTCACACCAAAAAGTACAGCGAGCAGATTTGTGCAAACCTTTACACCTATGGCTACCTATGCGGCTGCCTAGCGAGGAAATATGTCTTTTTATTCTCCACAAACGTCAGACATTCAAGGTCAGCAGGTTGAATTAAAAGCCCTTAATGCTGTTGATGTTCAAGTGAAATACCGCGATACATCCGGCTCAAACTCGGCAACTCATACCGTGACGGCAAACAAACTCAAGCTGGATTTATCCTCCGGTTTTGATGAGCAAATTCTGACAGGCTCAGCCCGATTTAAGGTGGGCGCTGATACCTTTCTGGATCGTACTGGCTTGCTGTATCGCAATGTGAATCCGGCGAATAACAGCGGGATTCAGTCTGGTGTGATCCAGTATGGTACCGGTATTGTTGAAATCGACTCATGGACACCGAATGCAGAGAACACGATTACTCTGGAATCCTTGACCACTACAACTGACTTGTTGCCAGTCAATAAGATCAGCTTTAGAACGCCGATCATGCCAATCCGGCCACAATCATTAACTGTGGTTGTAGGTACCATTGAATTCGGCCAGCTTACACTAACCGCTGATGAGAATGGGGTGATTGAAACCAGTCGGGCGCATGGTCAGGTCAATTGGGATAATGGCTTTGTAACGATTTACTTTTATACCAAAACCAAAATCACTGAGGCCAATCGAGCAGAGATTGAGGCCAAAGACTGGTATGACCCTTTACTTGAATATCAGGAAGGTCTGGACACTTATATCAATGTTCCGGTCTGGGTGGATGCTTCATCCGTGCGCTATAACGCAGTGGCTTATACCTACATTCCGCTAGATTCAGAAATTCTAGGGTTGTCTGCGACACGTTTGCCAATTGATGGTCGGGTACCGATTTTCAGGGTGGGTGGCATCGGGATTGTCAGCTCAAGCAAAGCACAAGAGCTGCCCAGTGCAATTGCAGGTACCACATACGATCTGAATGATCAGCGTATTTCATGGGCAGAACTTGAGGATACTAACGGAACAAAAGTAGCTTTCGATCTATACACTGTTGATTATGACTATGGTCGCGTGACGCTCGGGGGTGACTTTGTGATGGGTAATCTGGTTGCGCCGCTAACAATCAAGTATCGCTATCAAGACATGGGCTTGATCCGTGATGTGCAGATTAATGGCCAACTAACCTTTACCAAACCTTTAACCCATAACTATGATGCGGTCGATACCATTGTCGGATCTGCTTTGGTGGTTGGTGATATGCAGGCACGCTATACACGAAAGTTTGTACAACAGGCTTGGAGTAGTGTATGGAATGATGAGCCAACAGGATCGGCAATTTCAGCGAATTTTAATGATTCACTTTATCCGATTCAAATCACGAATAAGGGTGCAATTCAAGAGCGATGGGCGATTGTTTTTACAGGTCCAGAAAGCTTCTACTGTGTTGGTGAGTATACAGGTCGCTTAACGCTTACAGGGTCAGTCAGTACAGACTATGCACCGATAAACCCAGTGACTGGCGTAGCGTATTTCACCATTAAAAAAGAGGGCTGGGGTGCAGGGTGGGCCAATGGTAACGTCTTGCGCTTCAACACGATTGCAGCAAACTTTCCAGTCTGGGTGATTCGTACCGTCAAACAGTCAGAACCTGCAGTATTGTCAGATCAGTTCCAGATCATGCTACGTGGCGACATTGACCGCGTTGTTTAAAAGACCGGGTAATTAAAAAAGTTAAATCACATATGGCCGCTCTATGCGGTCTTTTTATGAGTAAATAAAAATGGCAATGAAGCAGACAAAAACAAAACTGTTTGATTTTTCAGACACTGGTTTGGATTTTAGCCCTGGTTCTAAAAATCTATTTCCGGACAGATTTAAAAAGATGTTGGCACTGGGTTATAACGAGCAGACAGTAACAAGTGTTGCGGTGGCAGGAAATCAGGTTACTTTTGCCTATGGTGGTACACACGGTTATGCATCGGATCGAGTTTTAAAAATAGATTCAGGCGCTTTATCGTTAATTAATGGTGGTGAATTCTGGATTGATTCGGTCACTACAAATACCGTCACATTCACGCTTGATGGCGCACCAACTTCAATTGCTGGAAATTTCACAACTAAGGTTGCACCGCTTGGGTATGAGCTGCTATTTGAACAACCTTATGTTCATCTTTATAAGTTTAAGGCTTTGGATGGCTCGGACTTGTTTTTACGTCTCGTTTTTCAGGCGAATGCAGAACACCGCAATGTTGTACTGGTGTGCATTGGTAAAACCGCCAATATAGCAACTGGTGTGATTACCGATGTAAATGCTCAAACAGAAACACGTGAAGCCACAACACATACAGCAAATATCTCAAAATGGGAATTCACTGTCGGCCTAAACAGCAATCAAAATAATTGGACTTATGCTCAAGGAAGCAATACATATCGTAAAGCAAATGTTGTGGGTAGTGCTTATCACTTATCAATCTTCACAAACACCGGCTACACATCGGGAGATAATATTTCGTATGCCATAGTCAACGGATTTTATCCGTTAATTGATATTGGCTATGATTTACTTAAGTACCCTGTTGTGTTTGGTTATACCTTTGGCTTAGCATCTGGCGCACCCACTGGTGGTGGTGCAATTAACTATACAAACTATTTGCGTGGAATGTGTGGAAATATCGCGGTAAAAATGGTAGTTGAAAGCTCGAATTCCAACAAAACCGTTGCTACACCGCAAGCGACAAATACTTACTTACCTGTCAATATTGATGCATTCAATACTACAACGACTGAGCCAATAGCCATCTATGATTATTCAACAGGGCAATTTTTAGGATATATCGAGCCGAATTGCTTGATGTGTGTAAAGTGTGGGACAACTAGCTACTTAAGCCCATTGGCACAAAATACCCCATCTATTCAGCGGGATGTTGAGCAGGATGTGCTTTGTCCAACACATTGTATCTCCTCATACTCAAGTTTACAAAATGCGTGGTTTTGTACATCTCCTATTGATGAGGTGAAATATGTTTAAGTTGGCACGTTATTTTTTTGGGGGATATATAGCTAATCCTGAGAAGCTACAAGCAAAAAAAGCAAAAGTGATTCGCTTTAATCCTAAAAAAATACTTGTAGTTTCTGCCAGTTGGCAGGGGTATGGAAGGATTAAAGGCACTACTAAAAAAGTAGGTGCAAACTTTTCACCAGTGCCTGTATGTGTATTTCGCAGAGATAGCCGTCAATTGCTTTGGGAGGTTAAGTCCAAATCCGATGGTAGTTATGAGTTTAAAAATATTGCGAAAGGGCTTGAGTGTTTCGTGGTGGCTTTCGACCCAAACAATCAATATAACGCAGTCATTCAGGACAAGGTGATCGCAAAATGAGTAAAACATCAATCAACGCTCGGCTTGCCATGATTCAAGCTTTTGCCAGTTTTATGGATAACGGTGGCCAAAGTGCTGCCGTTATTTTTTATGAGGGTGTGAAGCCAGTCAGCCCTGCGGTTGCAGCAGACTCAAACAATGCATTAGTCACTTTAGTATTTCCCGAACCGTGTATTAAGGAAGTCACGCCAACTTATGTTGAATTTCATCCAACGGATACCGCCACTGTAATAAAGGCTGGTACTGCAACATGGGCGCGGATCTACAACGGTGCTGGTGAGGTCGCTACGGATCTGACAGTAGGTACAGATATTGCGTTGGCTAACACCAATTTAGCACTTGGTGGCACACTGGCCATCACATCAATAAAACTCAGACCTTAAATTAAAGGGTGCTCATGTGGATTTTAAAAATAAGCTTGGCACCGTTGATGCTCACAACCTAAACCTAAACTTTAAGCCTGATAATGCTGATAGCCATAACATCATTCTAAATTTTGAGCATCTAGCTGATGGCTCGACCAATCTCAATTTTGGCGAAGATGTTTCTGCTGTAATCGATACTGTGCTTGATACCGGGTTTTCATTTGAGGTCACCGCAGTCTATGCGGATAGTGGTGCAAATACTGCGGTCATAGATACAGTGCTCGACACTGAATTTAGCTTTGATGTTATTGCTGTATTCAGTGAAAATACTGATGTCATTGGTCAGCTCGATGCGGTTTTAGACACCAGTTTTAGCTTTGAAATCGAAGCGGTATTTAGTGAAAACCTGTGCACGATTGATACCGTTTTAGATACTGAATTTCAATTTGAAGTTAAAGCGTTATTCGATATCAATCATCTGGTCGGTGTGTCTTATGGTTTTGACATGCGATACCAGAAGGCCATCACAGCCTTAAGCACTACAGAAATACCATGGGCCAAGCCAATCTTAAGAGTCTCAAAAGAGGCTCTTTTTTATGACCAAGGCTTGGTGATTTCAAATCAAGTGGATATTTGGCATGAGCAAGCAGGATTCTTAACCCGAGCAATTAGATCGCTACATGAGCAAGCCACCGGTTTAAGTTCTGATGCATACATAATCTGGGAAGAAGGCGATAAGCGCTTTATTCATCAGCGTTACTTGCATGAAGAAACGTTCAAGCTGCGGCATAACCGGGAAACGGTCTGGCAGGAAATGATCCGCCGGCGCAAGACTTTTACTTATTCACATGAAGTGGCTCAGGTGTTTGAGCACCGCTTTTCATTTGATTGGGATAAAAGCCTCGAGATTGTTACCCAGTCAGATTTGCCTTGGGATAAAGCCAAAGCAATTCATTACCGCAAGCATCCGGTTTTGCCATGGCCAAAGCCTGAAACACCCAAATATGAAGGCAGCACAGATCTAAACTTTATCTGTCTTTGTCATGACGTTGATTCACATGATGTTGTTTTAAATTTTGGTGCAGATGACTGTATTCCAGCACTGCCGAAAAGAAACTGGTGGTATTTCGTGAATACACTAATAGCCGAGCGATTAGATACCGGCGAGAAGATCAAAGTTATGGATGGTACATACAGTGCCAGCCGATCACAGTGGTGCTGGACCTATTCTGTGACAGTTGCTCACTCTGAAAAGGAAAAGCTGCAACCGATAGATGGGCAGCCGGTGATTCTTAAAGTCATGATCAATGGATTTGAGCATCATATTTTATTGGAAGATCCAGAAGAGACCCGACGCTTTGCCAGTGTGCTTTACACTTACCCAGGCCGAAGTGTGACAGCTTTGAATTCTGACAAGTACGCACCTTCACGCTCATTTATTCAGGACAATGAACGAACCTCTGTACAGTTGGTGCAGGCTGAACTGGATCGAGCCAATGCAGATACAGCTCTGGATTGGAAACTGATTGATGAGTTGGGCTGGATCGTACCTACTGAAAGCCTGAGTTATGCAGAACTGGCACCAATTGATGCAATAAAGCAGGTTGTTGATGCAGGTGGTGGCTTTATCTATAGCCAGAAAGCGCGCAATACACTGACCATTTTACCCCGCTACCAGAAAGGTTATTGGGATACGATGACAGTAGATGATTACGACATTCTGCTATCTGAAAGCCTGGTCATGCAGCAGAACATCAAGCAGAATGATGAATATGTCGCGGATTTTAATGCCATTACCGTGGTGAATAGTCGCAGCGGTGAGAGTCTAAAAGTACAGCAGCGAGGAACCTCGGGTGATGTGCCGTTAGAGACAGTCACGGGTCCACTATTTAATGTAGTGTCAGGTGCCAGTTTCGGCAAAAATGAACTGGTCAAAGCCAATATTCAGGAGCTGCACACTTTCTCAGATATTCCGGTCAGTCAGGAAATTGGCGAGATGTTACCCGGAAAAACCATCGCTTTTAATGGCCAGTGGTGGGGCGTAATTGATTCGGTATCAGGTAGCTTTTCACACGAAAAGGTCAATGAAACCATTAGCGTGGAGCGTATCAGCCGTGACTAATCCTTTATTTGAACTGCGGAAGCTTTTAAATCCTACCCATGCTGAGTACATCGGCACCATTACTTCAGTGAAGCACCCAGAATACCGGGTACAGCTTGATGGAGGATCCGGTCCAGTACTTTGCACATCCGGCACAGCTTATAACCTGGGTGCCAGAGTATTTGTTTCCAATCAAGTGATCCTGCGACCAGCACCCACTGGCCAGCACTCAGAAATAGAAGTCTAAACTCAACCAAATAACAGCACCTTTTTAGGTGCTTTTTTATTGCCAAAAAATAGGGGTATGTATGACTAAAGGGGATGTATATGGACTTTCTTAGTCAAGTATTGGAAAGCATAAAGAACCATTCACACATCCTTTTTACAGGTGTGCTGGGTGCAACTTTTGGCTTTCTATTAAGCAAGGAGCCAACCCGGGATCGCTGGATAGGATTCTTTGCCGGCTTCATTTTATGTGTGGTCTTTGCTAAACCGGCAAGTTTATTTCTTGCTAGCGGTAACTACCCAGAACTATTTGGTTTCATTCTGGGCGCTGCTGGTAAAAGTACAGCTGAAGCATTGCTGAGTTTGGCTCGATCAAGAGTTCTTGGTTTAGTCAAAAAGGAGAATGAAGATGCTGCTAATCATAAGTAAGACGGCATTGGTATTGTTTATATTTTCGTTTGCAATCATGGCATTTCATCCAAAAATCCAGCTCCCAAAACACATCGATTTTCTATTGGTGTTGTCGATCCTTTTTGGGGCAGCACTTTTTGTTAAAGATGAGTATTCGCCCAGTCCAGCTGGAACCCTTTTTTACACCACGGTAAGCATTTTATTCGCACTATTTACCCGACAACTCTATATTTGGGGTAAGGGTGGTGCACGTCCTAAATTTTTTAATACGGATAAAGATGGTGACAACCCATGAAACATATTTTTGATTTCTTGCGAAAGATTAGCGGCGGCAAACTCACCCAGAAACAGGTTGATGCTGCTGACAAACTGATTGCAACTGCTTACGATGATGTCACCAGTATGCTGGGTATCGCTACGGATGAAATGAGCATCAGCCCAAGTGGTATTGATCTGATCCGTAATTTTGAAAGCCTACGGCTCAATGCCTATGATGATGGCGTGGGGGTATGGACCATTGGTTATGGCACCACAAAATACCTAAATGGTATTCGTGTCAAAAAAGGGGATACCTGCACACTGGAACAAGCCAAAAGCTACATGCAACATGACTTGAAAAAATTCGAGCAAACCGTCAATAGCGCAGTCAATGTTCCGATCAATCAGAATCAGTTTGATGCCTTGGTTTCATTGGCCTATAACATTGGACCTACCGCATTTGAAGAATCCACTTTGGTCAAAAGGCTGAATGAGAAAAATTATAAGGCGGCAGCTGATCAATTTGGCTTATGGGTAAATGCTCGTGGCAAACGCCTGCAAGGTCTGGTGAATCGCAGGAAAATTGAAATGGAGTTATTTTTAAAATGACTCTAAATCTATTATGGAAATACAAACACTGGATCGCAATTGCGGTCTTTTTCTTTTTATGGCTAGGGCAAGTTGCTTACACCAATCACTTAAGCGGAAAGCTGCGCAAGGCTGGTGAACAATGCACAGTAAAAATTCAAGAGATAGAACAAAAACATCTCAAGGCTCTGGCTGAAAAACAAAATCAAATTAACCAGATGAGTTCCGATTATGAAGCAACAAGATCAGAGCAACGTGTGCAGGTCGAAACGGTTACACGTGAAGTGCAAAAGATCATTGATCGTCCTGTGTATCTCAACCATTGCTTTGATGATGATGGCGTGTCAGCCATCAACTCACTTATCACCAGTGATACCAGCAAACCTCCTTGAGCCCTGTCCTGATTTGCAAAAGCTGGAATCAGGGCAGGGTAAGGTTGCTTTAGTCTGGTCTATTGATGTAGTGGCTAAATATAACGACTGCAAAGCGCGTCATGCTGCAATTGTGAAAACCATTAGATAAAACTGAATGATTCACCAGAAAGCAATATTCCAATAAAATAGATAAATGCCTTCATTTGAGGGCATTGTTTATCATTAAAATAAGTAATTAGTTGTTAATTAATCCTCAGGATCCCCTCCCAACTAAAATAGTTCTGAGTCAGATTTTGTCTGGCCATTGCCCATGTTCGACCATGCATTTTGCATGGACCAATTGCTATTTTCTTATCTCCAAATCTCACCTTAACCTGTTCAAGGGCAGATTGAAGTTTCTCATTCTTCTCTATTTGAGTACTATCAGATAGAAGGTCATATATGTATGTCGATTTTGGCTCAATTGCAGTCAAAATTACACCGCATTTCTTAAACTCGATTCCTTCTTGAAACAGCTCATTCATTCGCTTCATTACAGCCCGGTTCATGACGGCAGCACAATCAGTCGGCTCAGCAAATCCGATATTGATCGACTTGTTATAGAAAGGTCTGTTCTTGTCAAAAGGATTGGACTGGGCAAAAGCAATCACACAACCACAAAGAGATTCATCTTCTCTTAACCGCTTAACAGCGTTCTGCAGATAACCACTCATTGCCTCAGATAATGATTGGATATCTATTACCCGTGCGCCAAATGAGCGTGATGAAATGATTTGCTTCTTGGTTGGCGCAGCCTGCTCAAGTTCGATACATGAAATCCCTTGCAGTTCCATGACAGTCCTCTGCACGACCACTGAAAACAGTTTTCCCATTTGATGTGGATTAGAGGTGGCTAAATCAAGAACAGTATTAATACCTAAGCCTTTTAGTTTTTTACTATGCTGACGACCAACTCCCCAGACTTCGGAAACATCAATCAAACTCGAAAAATAATCTCGGTGCTTCGGATCCATAGAAACCAGATCACAAACCCCATTAAAGCGTTTAGCCTTTTTAGCCATATGATTGGCAAGCTTTGCTTCGGTTTTTGATCGACCAATACCAACACAAACCGGTAATCCGATCCACTGCAAGATCCGCTGTCGCATATTTTGCGCATATTCAACCAGGTCATAATTTTCAGAATAGGCAGTAAGCTTTAAAAAGCACTCATCAATCGAATAAACTTCCTGCTCACCTGGCGCCACGTAATCAGCCAGAATCGAATGGAAACGTTGAGACATTTCAGCATACAAAGCATAGTTACTCGAAAGTACCTGTACATTATGTTTTTCGACAATATCCCTAACCTGGAATAGGGGAACACCCATCTTAATACCAAGATCTTTTGCTTCTTGGGAACGTGCAACTGCACAGCCGTCGTTATTTGAAAGAACAATGACCGGCACATCTTTAAGTTTAGGATTAAATAGGCGCTCACAGCTTACATAGCAATTATTTACATCAATGAGCGCGTATATTTCATTGTTATAGCTCATCTGAATTTCTTGATTACATTTGTGACTACACCCCAGATTTCAAATTGCTGACCTTCTTGGGGATGAATATCTGGATAACCCTCATTCTCAGCTTTCAACCAGCAACCTTTCACATCAATAATTAGCCGTTTCACTGTCAATTCATTATCGATACTGGCAATCACAATATCTCTATGCCTAGCCTGAATACTGCGATCTACAACCAAGGCGTCATTAATATCAATTCCTGCATTTAGCATAGAAAGAGAATCCGCACGAACAATAAAAGTAGCATTCGCATTATTAATGAGGTACTCATTCAGATCGATTTTTTTATCAATATAATCTTGAGCGGGCGAGGGGAATCCAGCTTGAACGCGTTCGGTTGCCAAGGGTATTTCTATTTTTGTGACAGGATCAAACTGACGGATATCACTAATTTCATTTTCTTTTTTAAGAGATTCTAGGTATTCTTTAATATCAAGAATTTTAGATTCAGGCACTCGAATAACTTTAGTCTCTTCAGACTTTTTTCGACCTGCCCCGGCTCGAAAACCCCCATGAGTACTGTTCATAACTTTACGACTCCTTGATTTTTGTAACAATAATCAAGATTGTAAAGACTCGATAAAAATCAAACAAATAAAATAGGGCGTGTTGAACATTGGGTATAAATTAATGGCAAAAAAAATAGCGAACGGTTAATCTTTAAGTTCTCACACAAAAAAGATATCGTTCGCTATGCCTCGCACCATGCTCAAAGATGAACACTGGACAAGACTGAAACCTATATTACTAGAACTTAATATCTATGACAAAGGAAATCTTAGACAAACGGTTGAAGGCGTGCTTTATCGCATGCGTGTTGGCTGTCCTTGGCGCGACTTACCCGAGTATTTTGGCAAGCCTAATACCATCTATAAAGCTTACCAGCGCTGGTTTCGCAGTAATAAGCTGATTGCATTATTTACGTTACTGATCAAAGACGCAGACCTTGAGTGGGTCTTTATCGATGGCACTCATATTAAAGCGCATCAGCACAGCAATGGAGGCAACGAGAACCTACAATCCATTAGCAAAAGTGTGGCAGGCCGCGCGACCAAGATTCACTTAGCAGTTGATGCTCATGGCAATCCGATTATCTTTCTTTTATCAGATGGCACAACCCACGATGTCAAAGTCGCACCTGATTTAATAGATAAGGTTAATTTGAGCGATACAGAGGTTTTATGTGCCGATAAAGGCTATGATTCTGATGCACTACGAGCCCATATTGAACAAGCAGGGACGCATAATAACATCCCTCGAAAACGAAACACTCAGTCTTCTAACGACCATATGGACTGGGACTTGTATAAAGCCAGGCATCTAGTAGAAAATGCTTTCGCTAAGCTAAAACAGTATAGGGCGGTTGCCACCAGATTTGATAAGCTCAAGCAGAGTTATGAAAATACGGTCGCTCTTGCTTGTGCTTATATCTGGCTCAAATTATGAATGTTCAACAGGCTCTAAATCTTTTAAATTCAAAGATGCGTCATAGAGTGACGCAAAATTATGATATTTCGGATGAACGGTTACAGTACTAATTGACTTGGTAAAGACTCTTAGCCAGAGCTGCACAGCTCACTCAATTGCGACGAATGTGAATGTGGGGATATGTGTTGGGGTTATTTAATCCTTCCACCCATCCACAATATCAGCCCAATCCTGCATCATTTTTCTGCGATCTGCTAAGTATTTAGCATGGTTATAAGATGCGCGGGTTTTATTCTCATCAGCATGAGCCAGTTGGGTTTCGATCCACTTTTCATCATAGCCAAGTTCATTCAATAGGGTAGATGCCGTGGCCCGAAAATCATGTGCTGTAACGTCATGCATGATGTACTGTAGCGCTCTATTAATTGTAGTAGCTGGCATCATCCCGCCATTATAAACACCTTCAAAAACATATCTCTTACGGCCAGTGAGCTTCTTTTGTTTAAGTAGAAGTTGATAAACCTGCTCAGACATTGGAACCACATGTGTTCTATTTTTCTTGGTCAGTCGCAAGCCTTTTTTCAACTGCTCTCGCGTCTGCTTTTCAAAAGTAATAGTCCTTTCCTCAAAATCAATAAATGACCATTGCAGTCGGCGCACCTCAATTGTGCGAAGCATGGTATAGAACAAAAATAAAATAGAATTTACCGTCGACTCGGCACCACCATAACTATCGATCCGCGCTCTAAATACTTTCCGCTCGGCCAGGCTTAACGGTCTCGCATGCTCCACGTCTGGCCGCGCAATAACTTCACGCACCGCATAGGTCGGATCATTCTCAGCTCTTAATGTCGCAATTGCATATCTCATCACAGAGCCAATCTTCTTTCTGTTTTCAATTGCTGTTACTTCACCAGTGCCACGGTTATCCTGACCCTTAACGCGCTTTACTGTATTTTGCATGATCTTCAAAACGTCAGCAGAGGTCACATCTTTAATATTTTTATGCCCAATAACTTTATAAATATCCTTTTCCATTGCTCGGTGAAAAGCATCAACATAGGTCTGGGATTTATCCTTTAGACGATCCGCAGCATATTCCTTTGCGATAGCTTCAAAACTATTCTCATCACACAGCAGCGCAGCTTTTTCTTGTTGGCGATGCACAGCTGGATCAATATTGTTTGCAAGCAGTGATTTGATTTCGTCTTGCTTTTGACGTGCCTCTGCTAAGCTTACGATAGGGTATTCACCTAGACTGATCATTGAGGCCTTGCCTGCATAACGATAGCGTACACGCCAAAGCTTTGTACCGGTAGAGCGAACCTCAATACATAGTCCGCCTTGGTCGGCAATACGGTATGCTTTTTCCATTGGTTTTAGTTTTTTTAGCTTGGTATCGTTAAGCATGTGAGTAACGCAAGAGATTAAATATTGTTACTCACTATATTACTCACAAAAGTGATTAATACAATTTAATTCTATTTAACGGTATTTAACTGGAAAGGCTTGATAATAAAGACATAGGGATTTTAATTTAATGGCATTTTACAGTATTTAATTATTATGATAATTCTCGATCATTAAAAGCATGAGCTTAACCTATTGAAATTAATGCACTTAACTGTGCTAATGTTGTCCAGATCGTACTTTATTTATACGTGTTGCAAGCACTTGCCTGACACAACTAAATCATTGATTTCATTGTGTGAAAATAAAGCACGCTTCATCATAGCAAAAAATAGCCGCATTCGGCGCAACAATTTCGTTCAATTTATTGGCTTTAAAAACTTGTAGAAAATTAAATAAAATTTTAATCATGATTTAAAGTAATGGGCTTACTCATAGAGATTTTTAAGTGACTATTTTTTAGAGTAAAACTTAAAAATGAAAAAATAAGAGCAAAGAGAGGCTAAAAGTTTGATGAAAAAAACATCACTTGAATAATTAAGCTTTGTATAAACTTTTCTATTGAAAGTAGATTTAAAGAAAATGCCTCATAATAGGCATACATCCCTAAATGAATCACAAAACTTTCTTTACTGATATCTACTAAAAAACGCTCAATTTTTATCCAAAAACAAGTAAAAACTTAACAAAAGTAAGAAAAAGCAGCATATTTGCTATAAAAAGCTATGTTTCTCATACATCTTTATAGATACATGCACTATTTAGGTGCGCTAAAAAATAAAGCTGAAATAAAATAAATGAAGAATGCTTGAATATAGTGCATTTAGTTTTGCAGCTAGTATAATAGCCGCAAAGTATTTTTGTCACTTCATGATTTCTTATAAAGATTTCAAGATTTTATCTATACTTTTAAAAGTTGGTACGGTAATTGCTTAATAACTATCAACTGCTAACACGCACTTCACGGGTGCAACAAAAACATCGGAGCAAAATGAGCATGGCGAACAAGGTCCTTCAACTCATACAAGAAAGTGGCGCAAAATGGGTCGATTTTCGCTTTACTGATACCAAGGGTAAAGAGCAACACGTCACTTACCCAGCAGACAGTATTGATGAAGATACATTTGAAGACGGCAAAATGTTTGACGGTTCTTCAATTGCAGGTTGGAAAGGCATCGAAGCATCGGACATGATTTTACGTCCGGATGCGGCAACAGGTTTTATCGACCCGTTCTTTGCAGAGCCAACAGTTGTTGTAACTTGTGACGTAATCGAGCCATCAACTGGTCAAGGTTATGATCGTGATCCACGTTCGATTGCGCGCCGTGCAGAAGAATATTTGAAATCTACCGGTATCGGTGATACTGCATTCTTTGGTCCAGAACCAGAATTCTTCGTATTTGACGAAGTAAAATGGGAAATCGACATGTCTGGCGCGCGCCATACATTGATCGCTGAAGAAGCTGCTTGGTCAACTAACAAAGACTACGAAGGCGGTAACTCTGGTCACCGTCCACGCGTAAAAGGCGGTTACTTCCCAGTTCCTCCTGTAGATTCTTCACATGATATGCGTGCTGATATGTGTGCAAGAATTGAAGACATCATGGGCCCAGGTCGTGTAGAAGTACATCACCACGAAGTTGCTTCTTGCCAGTTAGAAATTGGTGTGAGCTTCAACACTATGGTGCGTAAAGCAGACGAAGTTCAACAGTTCAAATATGCGGTTTGGAACGTTGCGCATCAATATGCAAAAACAGCAACCTTTATGCCTAAACCAATGGTTGGCGATAACGGTTCTGGTATGCACGTGCATATGTCGATCTCTAAAGACGGCAAAAACCTGTTTGCTGGTGATGAATATGCAGGCCTTTCAGAAATGGCGTTGTACTTCATCGGTGGTGTAATTAAACATGCCCGTTCTTTGAATGCGATCACTAACCCTTCTACAAACTCGTATAAGCGTTTGGTTCCACATTTCGAAGCACCGATTATGCTTGCTTACTCAGCGCGTAACCGTTCTGCATCTATCCGTATTCCTTACGTGTCTAGCCCGAAAGGCAAGCGTATTGAAGCGCGTTTTCCAGATCCAATGATGAACCCGTACCTAGGTTTCGCGGCATTGTTGATGGCTGGTCTTGACGGTATTCAAAACAAGATCCACCCAGGTGAAGCTGCTGACAAGAACTTGTACGATCTTCCACCGGAAGAAGAAGCAAAAATCCCTACAGTGGCGCATAGCCTGGATATGGCGCTTGAAGCACTTCAAGCGGATCATGATTACCTGTTAAAAGGTGGCGTGTTCACGAAAGAAATGCTTGATGCTTATATCGAGCTTAAAACTGAAGAAGTTCGTCGTTTAAACACGACTACTCACCCAGTTGAATTTGATATGTACTACAGCTTGTAATTCATCACGAATTAAAGCGAAGAAAACCCGCGCATGTCGCGGGTTTTTTTGTATCATCTATTTATAATTTTAAATGATTGATGGGCTTAAATGGCACAACGTAAAAAGCACACCAGCTTTTATCCATGGATTGATCCAAAAGATCATAACAAAGGTTTTAAGTTGAACTTCTCTGAAGTGACTTATCTTGAAGTGGGGCGGACTCCCGAGGGTTATAAGCAGGCTCAATTTGTGGCGCTGAAAAATCCTGAAATGGCGCTGGATTATGCTTATCCAGAATCATTTTATTTGAGTACTGAAGGTTTTATTTTAATTAAAACCCCACAAGGCAAATATGAAATCATTGCAAAAACAGATAACTGTTAACAATGAATAGTCGTTCTAGAAATCAAAATCAGCGTGTGTTGCTGTCAACTCTGCCTGTTGAGTTAAAACCGTGGCTGTATGCATCGGGTTCACTCACGCAACAACTGACCGATTTGGCGCAAGGACAATTCCATGTCGAGCCAATTCAAGAGCATTTTCAGCGTTTAAGCTTTGCCAATGCCAAATGGATGCAGATGTCACATCAGCATACTTCCTGGGTGCGTGAAAGTTATCTCTACGGCTCGGAACAGTCTCCTTGGGTGAAAGCCAAAAGCATCTTTCCGATTTTAAGCCTGCAAAAAAAAGCCCGAATTTTTCAGCATATTGGCACCAAACCGATTGGCTGGTTTCTGTTTCAGCGCACTAATCCACTGTGCCAGCGCCGGGTGGTACTTTTAGATGAGGGCTGGACCCGTCAGAGCTGCTATACTTGGCACGGCTGTAAATTTATCGTACAAGAAACATTTTTACCGGCATTTGAACACTTTATACAAAATTCACGGGCTTGATTTTTATGGCAACCGCACAAGCAATCACCTGGCGTGAGCGTCTTAGCGCCTATTATTATCTTTGTCGTTTTGATAAACCGATTGGGACTGAACTGGTTTTTTGGCCTACCATGTGGGCGCTGTGGATTGCAGCTCAGGGCATGCCACGTATTGAAATTTTAATTCCCATGATTTTGGGTGTGATTTTTATGCGGGCGGCAGGCTGTGCCATTAATGATTTTGCTGACCGTAAAGTCGATGCACATGTGGAGCGTACTAAAAACCGCCCATTAGCGACCGGGATTATCAGTGCCAAAGAGGCCATGATGGTATTTCTGGTTTTGGTGGCTGCCAGTGCCTGCTTGCTATTTTTTCTGCCAATCGAAACTTTTTACTGGTCATTTGGGGCTTTGTTTCTAGCGTTTATTTATCCTTTTATGAAGCGCTATACCCATTTGCCTCAAGTCTTTCTGGGGGCGGCATTTTCCTGGTCGATTCCGATGGCTTATACCGCAGTTGGGCAAACGCCGGATTTAACCTGCTGGCTTTTATATTTTGGTAATCTGGCCTGGACCGTGGCCTATGATACCCAATATGCAATTGCAGATCGTGAATACGATTTAAAGATTGGGGTGAAATCAACTGCGATCTTATTTGGTCGATATGATATTCAGATCATTAGCGCTTTGCAGGCCATTAGTATTCTTTTGATTGCTGTAGCACTTTGGCTAGAAAATTTACTGATTCCATTTGGTTTGGCTGCATTAATTGTTGTCGCTCTCGATTTTATTTACCAATGGTTTAAAACTCGAGATAAAAATCCACATTTGTGTTTCTGGGCGTTTAGGCATAACCGCTGGATTGGACTGATTATTTTTGCAGGAATACTACTGGCTTTGAGGTAGTGACTGTCTATCGACTGAGAAAAAAGCGTCCTATAAGGATGCTTTTGTTATTGCCTAATCTATAAGGCTTGAGCTATGACTTTATTTTGTTATATTGGGCAGTGTAATTAAATGACGAAATTAAAGCAGGTTTGTTATGTCCGAGCAGCCACAGCCCCGCAGTGTCAAAAAGCTATTGATCTTCGGTACGCTTGCACTTTGTATTCCGGTATTTTTAATTAGTATGGCATTTCTTGCAGTGAATAGTGATGCTAAAAATCAGGAAAAATACAAGCAGCAGTAGGCAGATATGATTGCGCGTATTGAAGCACGAGAAGCTGCTGAAAAGCTCAAAGCAGAGTAGGATGTTAAGGCAAATTCAACTCAAGCTGCGTCTGAAAGTACAGCAACAGCACCTTAATCTATTTAAAATCCCTTTGCACTTGTCTAATACTGCAAATGTCTGTGTAGTAGATAGTTGCATGGGTTTCTGCAAACGATGATTTGACTGTAGATATTCGATACTTAGTAATTAGGCAAGCCGTATTCTAGAATGGAAAAATATAGTCACCCATCATCCGATCGGTGGCTATATTTAAATCATCTTAAAGCAATTCTTTGCGCAATTGTTCTGAAGATTTAATTGAAAGTAGGGCAGGTGCTACATCTAGGGCTGTTTTGGCACCATATTGCTGGGTTTGATTCAGGCGGTAGCAGGCACGAGCATAAGCCACTAGAACACTTGCAGTAAACTCCGGATTGCTATTCAGCTTTAAAGAAAACTCAATCACCTGTTTTTGTGCATCACTGGTATTACCACTACGAATGACAAAACCGCCATGTGGCATATCCTGATGATCTTTCAGTAAAGTTTCCTCACTGATAAAATTCACAGTCGTATTATAATCAGCAAAATAATCAGGCATGCTGACGATGGTTTGTTCAACTGTTGCTGCATCAGCTCCTTGTTCCAATACCACATAACAGTCACGATGATGTTTGTCTTTGGTGCTTAACTCAGGTCGTGCGCCACTGCGGACTTGTTCAATCGCGTCAGTAGATGGAATGGTGTATTGCACACCAGCTTTCACACCTGCTACACGGCGGATCGCGTCTGAATGTCCCTGGCTTAAGCCTTTACCCCAAAAAGTATAAGTTTCACCATCTGGTAATAACGCTTCACCAAATAAACGGTTAATCGAGAACATGCCAGGATCCCAGCCAATAGAAATCATGGCTGTTTTTTGGTTGGCAAGGGCAGGTGCATCGACTGCAGCATAGTATTCCGGAATACGTGCATGCGTATCAAAACTATCTACAGTGTTGAATTTGCTTGCGAAGATAGGAGCCTGTTGTGGCAAGTCATCTTTCGAGCCGCTACAAAGAATCAGTACATCAATTTTGTCGCTAAAATCATTTAATAGTGCATCCATGCTATACACTTGAGTTTCTGCAAAGCAAGGAGAGACGTTGCTTGGTGAGCGGCGAGTAAAAATACCGACAAGCTGCATATCAGGATTTTTTTGGATGGCAGTTTCAACACCGCGGCCAAGATTACCGTAACCCGCGATACCAATACGAATAGAATTTTGCATAAATAAATGATCACTGAATAAAAAAACAACGCCAAAAATAAGCAAGGTGATGATAGCTAGAAATGAAACAGGCCAATCAGGTCATCTGACTTATATTTTGTTTTCGAAAGGATTATAGAGCGATAACTTAAACTTTATCACCCTAATCCTGCAGAAAGGCAGGTTTAACTGAGAATGCTTGTGATGAGACGCTAAATTGGACGAGGATTGGCTAATTTTGAAGCACTAAAAGCTGCCGAGAAATTAAAAGCGGAGCAGGAGGCTTTGATTAATCCAATTCAAGCTGCACTGGAAAGTGCCGAAATTGCACAGTTTAACTTATCTTAAATCCCTTTGCAGTTGTCTGATAGTTGGAATCTGAGTGTATCGAATCACGGTATAGCCTGCTGCAATCAGCATCGCATCACGTTCAGCATCTTCCTGCTCTTTGCCAATATGGCTCGGATCATCCAGTTCGACAATCGCCACTACATTATATTCACGATCAAGTACTACGAAGTCTGTAACTTTACGATTAAATTGATTACGCATTTTCATCTGATCGTGCGTGATCAAAGCGCTAAATGCGACTTGTGCCAGAATATGATGATGGGGAAAGGCATCTTTCAGACGTGTAAACATGCTGCTTTCAAAAGCAGTAATGACGCGCTTTGGATAGAATTTCTTTTGACGAGTGAAGATATGCGGCAAGAGCAGGCAAACTAATGCAAAAGTTGCCAGGCAGCCAATCACAAAAAATATAAACTGACTCAAATTAAACACAGATCACAAAAGAGGAGAATAAAAAAACCCACTTCGCAATGAGTGGGTTTTTTAGAATCTTGGCTCTCCCACCTGGGCTCGAACCAGGGACCTGCGGATTAACAGTCCGTCGCTCTACCGACTGAGCTATGGGAGAATAGATTGGCTCTCCAACCTGGGCTCGAACCAGGGACCTGCGGATTAACAGTCCGTCGCTCTACCGACTGAGCTATTGGAGAATCTGACAGCGATTATAGAGAGATTTGAAAAGGGGTCAAGGCACTTTTGGAAAAAAGCTGCAGAAATTGAATCAAGTGTTTTAAAAATAGTCGAAAAGGTTTGTAGTTCAAACTGTTATGTTTATGTAAACTGGTCTTAACAGCAAAATCGCGATCAGCCTTAATTTTGATAAGTGATCTGGAGCATAAGAAATAAGTTAGCTGATCGCGCATATAAATCAATATGATCTCAATTTAAAAAATACAGCTATAAAAAAACCCACTTCGCAATGAGTGGGTTTTTTAGAATCTTGGCTCTTCCACCTGGGCTCGAACCAGGGACCTGCGGATTAACAGTCCGTCGCTCTACCGACTGAGCTATGGAAGAATAGATGGCTCTCCAACCTGGGCTCGAACCAGGGACCTGCGGATTAACAGTCCGTCGCTCTACCGACTGAGCTATTGGAGAATCTGATCGGCATTTTAGGGAGGAATCAGAAGGTCGTCAATCAATTAATGTAAAGAAATGAATTGTTTGCTTTATTAATATTCACTTAGTGCCTAAAAATAAAAAAATCACCCAAAATGGGTGATTTTTTTAGCAAAGAAATAAAGAATTATTTCTCAACACCTGCAGGCTGACCTGCATATTTAGCATTTGCATAATCCCAGTTTACTAGGCTTTCTAGGAAAGTAGAGATGTACTTAGGACGAGCATTACGGAAATCGATGTAGTAAGCGTGTTCCCAAACGTCAATCGTCAACACTGCAATTTTACCGTGCGCCATTGGCGTATCAGCATTTGAAGTTTTCATGATTGAAAGCTGACCGTTTACTTCGTCAGCCACTAACCAAGCCCAACCTGAACCAAATTGAGTAGTTGCAGCAGCAGCAAATTCTTCAGCAAATTTTTCATAAGAACCGAATGCTTCGTCAATTTTCGCAGCCAAAGTACCAGTTGCTTTACCGCCGCCGTTTTTAGCCATACAGTTCCAGTAGAACGTGTGGTTCCAAACTTGAGCCGCGTTATTGAAAACACCCGCTTTAGAAGCATCACCAGCAGTTGCTGTAATAATTTCTTCTAGAGTTTTGCCTTCAAGCTCAGTACCAGCGATCAGGTTATTCAGGTTAACCACATACGTATTGTGGTGTTTGTCGTGATGGTATTCTAAAGTTTCTTTGCTGATGTGTGGAGCAAGATCTTCGTAGCCATAAGGTAATGCTGGTAAAGTAATGGTTGTCATGTTTTCAATTCCTTGCATTTTGCTGGGTTTTAACAATAAGTGGCTTTATTGTAATAGATAATCGGGCAGAAATGGGCATCGTGTATAAATAACAATACAGAATAAAGCCTGAAAATATATGAATAAAGCCACTGATCATAAACGTCAGTCGAATTAAATCGGATTGTTTAATTCGAAATAATCATACTCAATATTAAACTGTTCTGAAATAGCCTTGGCCAGGCGTTGCACACCGTATTTTTCAGTCGCATGATGGCCACAGGCATAATAATGCACATTCAGTTCCTGAGCTTCATAAAAGGTCCGTTCAGACACTTCGCCCGAAATATAGGCATCACAGTTCTGTAGTGCCGCTTTTTGAATATAATCCTGCGCACCGCCGGTACAGAAACCGACTTTATGGATTTGAGTTTTGTCTGCAGGCAGATGAATCGCATCAAAGCCCAGCTTTTCTGAAACATAATTTTTAAAATCTTCCGGACTCATTGGCTGTTTTAAATAGCCAATATTGCCAATCGGACGTTTTTCATTCGGATCCAGCTGTTCGATATTTTCGAGTTCTAATAAATCCGCAATGGTAGCATTATTTCCCAGAGTTGGATGACTGTCTAAAGGTAGGTGATAGCCAACCAGTGAAATATCATTTTGAATCAGGGTTTTAATGCGTTTACCACGCATTCCCGTAATTGGGTAGGCTTCTCCTTTCCAGAAATAGCCATGATGAACCAGCAATAAATCTGCGCCTTGCTCAATTGCAGCTTCAATGGCACTCTGGGAAGCAGTCACAGCACAGAGGATTTTATTCACCTCGGATTTGCCTTCAATCTGCAAGCCATTCGGTGCATAGTCCTTAAATTCACGTGCTGCCAAAGTTTGGTCACACCATTGAATAATATCGTTCAAATTCGCCATAAAATTCCTGTAAGTTTAAAAACTTGCCCATATTTATCTATAGGTCTAATTGTAACTAAAGCTGCACAAATCTCTGTGGAATTTTTTGTGTTTAGTTATGTATTTCGCATTACAATAGGACACAAATTACTTAGTCATCAACGAATTAAAATATTTTAGAGGATAGCAACGTGCGCCGCACCTTTACATGGTTACCCTGGGTGTTACTGATTTTAGTCATTATCGGTTTTTTGGGGTGGCAACAACTACAAAAACCAAAGGCACCAGTTGCGCCAGATGGTGTCAAAATGCCTGCTGAAAAAGTAGAGCCGTTGATTGATACGTCGCGCTCAGGAGGCGTGGTCTCCTATAGTGCTGCTGTAAAAGTGGCAGCACCCGCTGTCGTGAATATTTTTACTACCCAAAAAGTCAAGCAACAGGCGCATCCTTTACTGACCGATCCGGTATTTCGTGAATTCTTTGGCGATCAGTTGCCTGACCAGTATGGACAAAGCCCGAATGAAAACAGTTTAGGTTCGGGTGTAATTGTACGTCCAGACGGTTATATCCTGACCAATAACCATGTGATTGCGCAGGCCGATCAGATTGTAGTGGCTTTGCAGGATGGACGTCGTGCTGAAGCCAAGGTGGTCGGAACTGATCCGGATACCGATCTGGCCGTGATCAAGATTGAACTGACACAATTGCCAGTTCTGCCATTTAAACTCAGTGGCAATGAAGTCGGTGATGTGGTTCTGGCGATTGGTAATCCTTTTGGTGTTGGGCAAACCGTGACGCAGGGGATTATCTCGGCAACGGGCCGTTCAGACTTGGGTATTAATACCTATGAAGACTTTGTGCAGACTGATGCTGCAATTAACCCGGGTAACTCGGGTGGTGCGCTGATTGATGTCGCCGGTAATTTAATTGGTGTGAATACTGCAATCTTCTCGCAGTCTGGTGGTTCACTGGGGATTGGTTTTGCTATTCCGGCCAAAATCTGTCAGCAGGTGATGAATGCCATTTTGAAAGATGGCCGTGTGGTTCGTGGCTGGTTAGGGATCAGCTTATTACCTGCAGAGCGTGATGATGTCCTGCAACCCAAAGAAAAAGGTGTGACGGTCGCAGAAGTGCTACCGGATGGACCTGCTGCCAAGGCTGGAATCCAGCGTGGCGATAAGATTATGAAAGTAAATGAGGAAGAGATTAGTTCTGCCTCACATCTGATTAATTTTGTGGCCTTGCAAAAGCCAAACAGTACCATTCAGATTGAAATTGAGCGGGCAGGAAGAACCATGATCCTAGAGGTTGTGGTGACTGAACGTAAGGCACAAAACAGTGCTTCACAATATATTCCTCTGCCAGGCCAATAAGTTTGATTAAAAAAAATCCCTCATGATGAGGGATTTTTTTTATACTTTCTTTCAGCATGTTCTGATACAAAAGTGAAATATTAAGCGTTTTATAAATCATTTAGCTTAGTGAAATAACATTAAAAGAGAAAATAAAAATGAATTTTATGACGGCAGATCAGGCCAAAATTTTATCTAATGTTGCTAACCTGAATATTGAAATGTATAAGCCACGTCTGGCGCAACTGATTGAAGATAATGCCCGGCAAGGCAATACAGCGGTACTGACAGTTTTTCCCAAACATCTGCCTTTGGAAGATATCCGTGCCTTGTCTGCCGAGTTAACAGATCTGGGTTATAACGTACGTTTTGAAGTACAAGAATTTTATTACAGCTTTAATGTCTACTGGCTGTAATTTTAACAGTTGTTCAAAAAAGGTCCTGTTTAGGCATATATTTTGCTGCGTTCATCTCATATTTAAACTATGAGAAATTTATGTCTTTATTTATTAATCATGCAGCACAGGCAGATGCACCTTATGTGGTGCTTTCGTCCGGACTGGGCGGACATGCCAGTTTCTGGAATCCTCAAATTAGAGTTTTACAGCAGCATTTTCATGTGGTTACTTATGACCAGGAAGGCTGTCATTCAGATTCTGAACTCTTGCCCACGCCTTATTCGATCGACCATATGGCCGGCCAGATTCTGGATTTATTGATCAATGATGGCATTCGAGAGTTTCATTTTATCGGGCATGCGTTGGGCGGACATATCGGCATGCAACTGGCGACCTATCAGGCTGAAAGAAAGTTTAAGCTGCTCAGTTTGACCATGTTAAATGCTTGGGGAGAGCTGGATGCTCATACTCAGAAGTGTTTCGAAGCCCGGACTTCGTTATTGCTCAATAGCGGGGCAGAGGCATATGTGAGAGCACAGGCTTTATTTCTTTATCCGCCGCAGTGGATTTCAACCCATATTGATCAGTTAACCGAAGCAGAAAATAAGCAGCTCCTTGACTTTCCACCGATCAAAAATGTTCTGGCACGCCTACAAGCCGTGCAGACTTTTAAACTAAACACAGAACATCAACAGGCACTCAAAGATATTCCTATACATCTGCTTGCCAATCAGAATGATTTCCTGGTGCCTTATCAACGGTCACAGCAATTACAGCAATGCTTGCCGCATAGTCAGCTAAGTTTGCTTGCTACAGGTGCACATGCATCTACTGTGACCGAGACAGATCAGGTGAATCAACTGATCCTTTCATTCCTGATTTCCCCTTAGTTTGAAGATTTTTTTAAAGCCAGACCTCGTGTCTGGTTTTTTATTTTTTCTAATCAATCATTTTTGTAGCATCAGCATGGTTTTTACTTCGAATTGATGCATGAACTGCAAATGCAAAAATTGCTACGAGTGCACTTGAATGAAACAATATGTTCAAAATTGACTCATAGGTAAAAATGGTTATTTTACTAAAAATTCAAAAAATAAAATATTAAGTAATTGATAATTATAAATTAAATATAGTTGGCACACGCTTTGCAATGTTTATCTTGTAAATAAAATTCCCGAAGTGGAATCAGAATTTTGAATAAGTGTTAAAAATAATGAGGTGTGAAAATGAAAATAGGTGTCTTCTGTCCAATCGGAAATAATGGCTGGTTACTCTCTGAAAATGCACCGCAGTACATGCCGACTTTTGAGTTAAACAAACAAATCGTACAGCGCGCTGAGCACTATGGTTTCGATTTCGCACTTTCTATGATCAAGCTGCGTGGCTTTGGTGGCAAGACTGAATTTTGGGAACATAACCTGGAAACTTTCACCCTAATGGCAGGTCTTGCTGCTGTCACCAGCAAAATTAAAATTTTCGCAACTGCCGCAACTCTGGTGATGCCACCTGCAATTGTCGCGCGCATGGTATCAACTATTGATTCGATTTCAAATGGTCGTTTTGGTCTAAATGTGGTGACCGGCTGGCAACCACCTGAATATACCCAAATGGGTATGTGGCCAGGTAATGACTATTTTGGTAAACGCTATGAATATCTGTCTGAATATGTACAAATTCTGCGTGAACTTTGGGCGACTGGTAAGTCAGACTTTAAGGGCGAACATTTCCAGATGGAAGACTGTCGTGTCAGCCCTCGCCCGCAAGCAGACATGAAAATCATCTGTGCTGGTCAGTCTGATGCCGGTCTGGAGTTTTCTGCGCAATATGCTGACTACAACTTCGTGTTTGGTAAAGGGCTGAATACACCGACCGCTTATGCAGAAATTAATGATCGCCTAAAAGAAAAAACAGATGTGACGGGTCGTGATGTACAGACTTATGTGCTGTTTATGGTCATCGCGGCAGAAACTGATGAAGAAGCTCAAGTGAAATGGCAACACTATAACGATGGCGCAGATATGGAAGCGATTAACTGGTTGATGAATCAGGGCGGGAAAGACACGACTTCCGGTGCAGATACCAATATCCGTCAAATGGCGTCTAGCGTATCTCCAGTGAATATCAATATGGGAACCTTGGTAGGTTCTTATGAAAATGTGGCACGAATGTTGGATGAAATTGGCGAGATCAAGGGCACTGAAGGTGTGTTGCTGACCTTTGATGATTTCGTTCAGGGTGTAGAAGATTTCGGTCAGAAAATCCAGCCATTGATGAAATGCCGTGAGCATATTGTGATTGAGGGTGAAGCACCTGTACTGGAGAAAAGCGCATGAGTGAATTAGTGGTAAGGGCCGGTTTTACTGAAAAACTCGGTACCGGAAAATCGCTTAAAGCTGAGCCTGAAGCAATCTGCCTTGCACCTGAACAGACTGCCCTGATTGTGATCGACATGCAGAATGCCTATACCTCGCAGGGTGGCTATCTGGATCTGGCTGGTTTTGATATCTCAAAAACCAAACCCGTGGTCGAAAATATAAAAAAAGCAGTCGATGCTGCGCATGCGGCCAGTATTCAGGTGATTTATTTCAAAAATGGCTGGGATGCAGAATATAAGGAAGCGGGTGGTAAGGACTCTCCAAATTTCCATAAATCCAATGCCTTAAAGACCATGCGTAAACGTCCTGAATTACAGGGGCAATTATTAGCAAAAGGTGGTTGGGATTTTGAGCTGATTGATGAGTTAAAACCACTGCCACAAGACCTGGTGATCGAAAAGCCACGTTATAGCGGTTTCTTTAATACCGCGCTGGACAGCATGTTGCGTGTAAGAGGAATTCGCAATCTGGTCTTTGTGGGGATTGCCACCAACGTGTGTGTGGAGTCGACACTACGTGATGGCTTCTTCTTAGAATATTTTGGTATCGCACTTGCTGATGCCTGCCATCAGGCCGGTCCAGTCGAAGCGCATGAAGCCAGTCTGTATAACATCAAGACTTTCTTTGGCTGGGTATCAGATACCAAAAATTTTGTAGAGACCTTTCAAAAAGAAAGTGAGTCACTAAAAGAAACTAAATTAGCTGTAAGCGCATAAAGAATTAAAGAACAGAATTAAGGAAAAAATAGTATGCCTAAAGAAATCATTATTCCAGCAGGAACATCGAAACCATTAGCACCGTATGTACCGGCAACCAAGGCAGACAATATCGTGTATGTATCCGGTACATTAGCTTTTGATGAAAATAATAATGTGGTGGATGTCGGTGATGCCGCAGCACAGACCCGTCATATTCTGGAAACTATCAAGCGTGTGATTGAGGAAGCAGGCGGCAGTATGGATGACGTGACCTTTAACCATGTCTTTGTCAAAGACTGGGCAGATTATGCTGCGATTAATGCAGTTTATGCAGAGTATTTCCCGGGAGATAAGCCGGCACGGTATTGCGTACAGACAGGTTTGGTCAAACCTGATGCGCTGGTCGAAATTGCTTCGATTGCCCATGTATAAGTCGATCTACCTGATTCAATCTCATTACTAGATGCCCCAGGTCTGAAACTGAATATTGACTTGGGGGCGGGAGAACAGCATGAATGCCAAACTATCTAAAATCATCACAGAAACAGTTGCAGAAAATAACGCATTAAATAAGGTTTTGGCGACTAACGCATCAGATGACATCTTTACCCAAGTTGATCAGCAGATTTTCCGTCAAGGCATGTCCAATCTCGGGGCTGCAGTCAATGTCATTACCACGCAAGGTGAGGCAGGACAGGCAGGATTTACTGCCTCAGCCGTATGTAGCGTGACGGATACACCACCAACGTTGCTGGTGTGTCTGAACCGTTCTGCTTCAGTTTATGAAACCTTTAAAAAGAATCAGGTGTTGTGTGTGAATACCCTGGCATCACATCAACAACATCTTTCCAATCTGTTTGGTGGAAAAACACCAATGGCAGAGCGTTTCAGTCAGGGGAACTGGAAAACTTTGGTGACCCAGTCACCTGTACTTGAGGATGCCTTAGTCAGTTTTGACTGCGAGGTGGTCCAATGTTTATCCGTAGGCAGTCATGACGTGCTGTTCTGTGAGGTGAAAGCGATGTGCCAGAGTCAAGGCAATGCGCTGATGTACTTCAACCGTTCTTACTGTGAGCCACACAAAATGTGCTAATTCAATTCAATCCTAATCAAGGAGGGGAAGCCGATGCAAGAAAAAGAAACGTGGTTTCCAAAATTTAAGCCTTACCAAGGCAATCTCGATACCACACCCGTGCAAACATATGAATATCTGCCGGCTGGAAAAAGTATTATTCTCGGGTTGCAGCATGTGTTTGCCATGTTTGGCGCAACCGTGCTGGCACCCTTATTAATGGGGTTTGATCCCAATCTCACGATTTTCATTACTGGGATTGGGACCATTTTATTTTTCCTGATCACGGGCGGTCGATTGCCTAGTTATCTGGGATCCAGCTTTGCCTTTATTGGTGCGGTCGTCGCAGTGACGGGGTATTCCGGAGTTGGTGCGAATCCTAATATCGGACTGGCGCTTGGCGGTACCATTGCTTGTGGTATTGTCTATGCCTTGATTGGTCTGCTGGTCATGAAAACCGGTACCAACTGGATTGAAAAACTGATGCCGCCAGTAGTGACAGGCGTGATTGTGATGATCATTGGTTTGAACCTGGCGCCAGTCGCAATTAAGAGTGTTTCAGCGAACCAGTTTGATTCGTGGATGGCTTTAATCACGATTATCTGTATCAGTGTGATTGCTGTGTTTACCCGCGGGATGGTACGCCGTCTATTATTGTTATTGGGCTTATTATCTTCCTACCTGATTTATTTCCTTTTCACCAATGTGATGGGCTTCGGACCTGCGATTGATTTTACCAAGGTCAGTGAAGCCGCATGGTTTGGTTTGCCAAATTTCCAGAGTCCGGTCTTTGAAATAAATGCCATGCTAATGATTGCACCAGTGGCCATTATTCTGGTTGCAGAAAATCTGGGACACTTTAAGGCAGTCTCTGCGATGACCGGTAAAAACCTGTCACCGTATATGGGACGCGGTTTCTTTGCTGATGGGGTGTGTACTTCATTGTCAGCTTCTGTCGGTGGTACAGGCATGACCACTTATGCCGAAAATATCGGTGTAATGGCAGTCACCAGAGTTTATGCAACCACTGTATTTGTCTTTGCTGGTATCTTCGCAATTTTACTCGGACTTTCGCCTAAATTTGGCGCAGTGATCAGTACCATTCCAGTGGCTTTATTGGGTGGTGCATCGATTGTCGTATTTGGTCTGATTACGGTGGCTGGTGCGAAAATTTGGGTAGATAACCGTGTTGATTTCACCAAGAACAGTACGCTGATTATTGGTGCAGTCTGTCTGATCATGGGTACAGGGAACTATAGCTTGCAGATCGGTGGTTTTGATCTGGGTGGTATTGGTACCGCAACCTTAGCCGCAATTCTATTGAATCTATTCCTGAACCGTGGTGAAGATAAAGAATTACCAGCATCTGAACCAGCTGAAACTGTAACCGAAGTTGAGGCTAAGCCAGTCGTTTAAAATGAGGAGCATTTTTTGAGTCATACAATTGCATTTTTAGGACTCGGGGCAATGGGCTGGCATATGGCCTCCCATTTGCCAAAACTCGGACATCAGGTGTGGGTCTGGAACCGTACTGAACAGAAAGCTGTAGCGCATGCCGAAACTTTTGTAACGCAGGCAGTTGGTATTGAGCAGGCGGTTCAGGCAGATTTTATCTTTTCCTGTTTACCGACCAGTCAGGATGTAGAAGCATTAATTGCAGCTCATCCACCCAAACAAGGTGCAATCTGGATTGACTGTACCAGTGGTGTACCGGAATCAGCACAGAAACTGGCGAAGCTCTTGGAGCAACAAAGCAGTTTTTATCTGGATGCACCGGTTTCTGGCCAAACCGTTGGCGCAGAAAAAGGCACTTTAACTATGATGGTCGGAGGCAATGAACAAGCCTTTGAACAAGTCAAGCCGATCATTGATGCCTTTGCAGGTTTGATTGAATATGTGGGAGAAAGCGGTTCTGGTTTTGCGGTAAAAGCCGTGAATAATACCTTAATGGCGACTCACTTATGGGCATTGGCTGAAGGGCTGACTGTGCTGAAAGGGCAGGGAGTTGATTTAAGCAGTGCGTTGAACTGTATTAATCATTCCAGTGGTAAAAGCAGCATGTCAGAAAATATCATGGCACAGCGGGTTTTAAGCCGTGAGTTTCATAAAACCTTTGCGCTGGATTTATTGCAGAAAGATATTGGTATTGCTTTGGAACTAGTGCAACAGCAGCAATTGGATTTATCAGTGATGTCATTGGTGCAACAACAGTTCCAGCAGATTGCCAAGCCACAGGCCAGCCAGTTGGATTTCTCCGCTGCGGTGCAAGGCTTAGAACAACGTACACAGATTGAATTAAGGGGTTAGAGTCTTTCTTATAAATTGCTATTCATAGAAAAACCATTATTTTGAATTAAATCCATAACGACAGATTTTATTATCAAAAATATGAAAAGCCGAGAATTTAATAACTCTCGGCTTTCTTATTGATTATTAATTTAAATAGCTTAAGCTAATGTTAAACCTTCCTAGGCTTCAGAAATTTACAGTCTATATTCATCTTTTAATTCTACTGATTCGTTTCATATTCCTGAATGACTTCAAGCGCGGCACGAAAGGCTTCCTGGGTTGCCGGTGCACCGCAGTAAGGCAGGCTATGCAACAACACTTCCTGAATTTCCTCAACCGTTGCGCCGTTATTTAGGGCACCTCGCACATGACCTTTTAGTTCAGTGGGACTTTTTTGCGCGGTTAGGAAGGCAATGGTAATTAAAGAACGATACTTACGCGGTAATACACCTTCACGTTGCCAGGTCGAACCCCAGGCATGTTCATTAATCCAGTCCTGTAGAGGCTGGGTAAAAGGCACAGTATTTTCCTGAGCACGCTGCACAAAGCTTTCGCCCATTACTTCGGTACGGACTTTCAAGCTATTTTCATAATCTTGTTGTGACATGCTTTATCCTCAGTTTTATTATTGCTTTAGCTTAACGCTTTTAAGCTAAAATACTATCGTGCCATAATCGTAAAAAAGGGCTGAAAAGCCACTTGTAAAGCTTCCAGAGTAAAGTAATAAAATGACTTCACTCTGGAATTTATGACACCTTAAATTCAAGTTTTATTTAAGGTGATACTGAGTGTGAAGGATCAGTTTGCACTGAAGTATCCGTTCCTTTGGCATCTTCCTTGATGAGATACGGATTCTCAAGCTCTAATACCTCATTCAAATGCAGATCAAAGACATCGGTCAACATGCTGTCATAGCGGCGCGCATTATAGTGCAGCAGTTTTTCTGCTTCCTGATCATTAATAAAGCCTTGTAGCTGTGCATCGGCTACATGCTCAGCAAAACTGAGTCCTTTAAATTGTCCTTTATTCTCTGCTTTTTTAAAACGATCCCAAAGCTGTTCAATGTCCAGTAACATGGCGAAAGTAGATTCCATACGGCCAGTGACATCATTTTCATGAGTATTGTAATAGACATGCTTTTTCAGGACCTGACGGAAAGCATTGTCTTCCATCATACTATTCGCTACCTGTTGTTTCAGCTGGTCTGATGGTTTCTGTACCGGACGGCCAAATGGGAAACATAACAGTTTGACCATGCCTGCTGCTGCGCCTACTGGGAAGTTGGCAAACAGATCAAAAAATGCTTCTTGCGCTGTATACAGAGATTTTTCTACCGCAAGCTGTGCATGCAAACGCTCATCTTCAGTCTTTTTGCTATGTTCAAAATATTTTAGAATCGAGGAAGCAATAAACAGATGTGCATGAATATCGGCCAGACGACCCGAAAGCATTTCCTTACGCTTGATATCCCCTGCGAGTAAACCTAGGCACATATCCGCAGTTAAAGCAAAGTTGGCACTCAGCCGGTTAATGATCTTGTAATAAGGATGGGTAAAGTCAACCGCACTTTGCGGCGCAGCACTGGAGCCACCTGTAAAGGCATAGGCAAAGGAGCGGGCAGTCCGGTTAAAGGTGTAACCCAAATGCTTAAACAGCAAGTTATCAAAAGGATTTAGAGCCGCTGCCGGATCTTCTGCCTGTAAGAGCTGTAACTCCTCATAAAGATAAGGATGGCAACGCATTGAACCCTGACCAAAAATCATCAAGGAACGACTGAGAATATTGGCGCCTTCTACAGTAATTGAAACAGGAATCGCCTGATAATAAGGTGCCAGAAAATTACGCGGACCCATCTGAATGGCGCGGCCACCGACCACATCCATACCGTGATTGACCACTTTACGCATGCCTTCAGTCGCATAATATTTGGCAATCGCAGTCATTACTGCAGGCTTGCCGCCCTGATTCAGACCACAGGTGACCAGATAGCGAAAGGCCTCCAGCATATAGGTGTCACTGGCGATTTCACTATTGGCTTCCTGTACCCCTTCAAATTTACCGACTGAAATCTTGAATTGTTGACGGATACGAGAGAAAGCACCGACATTTAAATAAGTCATTTCTGCCGTAGACGTAGATAGCGCTGGTAGGGAAATGCCACGACCAACCGCCAGACATTCCATCAGCATGCGCCAGCCTTTACCGGCATTTTTGACGCCACCAATAATCCAGTCCAGTGGAATAAAGACATCTTTACCTTCAACTGTACCATTCATGAATGGTGGTCCCGGGTTATGCCGTGGTCCCACTATTACGCCTTCATGACTGGCAGGGAGCAGGGCACAGGTAATGCCGTATTCAGTCTGTTCACCCAAGAGATGATCAGGGTCATACATTTTAAAGGCCAGGCCTACGACTGTCGCGATTGGGGCTAACGTAATCCAGCGTTTGGAAAAATTCATTCTCAAGCCCAGAACTTCCTGACCTTCAAACTGACCATAGCAGACTACACCGGTATCAGGAATCGCACCGGCATCCGAACCGGCTTCTGGACTGGTCAAACCGAAACAGGGAATTTCTTCACCGCGCGCCAGACCTGGCAAATAACGGTTTTTCTGTTCTTCAGTACCGTAATGCAGCAATAACTCACCCGGACCGAGAGAGTTCGGCACCATGCAGCTTACGGCGGTGGTGAGCGAGCGTGAGGAAATCTTGCTCATCACCCGGCTTTGGGCAAATGAACTGAAGGCGCGACCGCCGTATTCTTTGGGAATAATCAGACCCAGAAAACCATGGTCTTTGATGTATTGCCAGATGTGATCAGGCAGCGCTTTTTGCTCATGAATTTCCCATTCATCCAGCATGCTGCACAAGGTTTCAACTTCATTGTCCAGAAAGGCTTGCTCTTCTAGCGACAGCTTTGGATAAGGATAGCTGTTAAAGGTTTCCCAATTCGGTGCACCCATGAACAGCTCTTTTTCCCACCAGCTGGTCCCGGAATCCAGTGCTTCGCGTTCTGTTGGACTAATGCTCGGCATAGCATTGGCCAGTGTTTTATAGGCCGGTTTGGAAATGAATGACATGCGCAAAGGTTCGATCATCACTACAAGGCTAATCAGGATGAGCGGAATACCGAGAATAAGTGACCACGGGCTAATAAAGGCACAGACTACTGACATGACAATTAATGCAATTGCACCCGCGCTACGAGAGAGCTGAAAATAGAAAACCGCCCATAAACTAAGTAATAGCAGTAGTACAGCAAATATAAATAGCATTGTTATAGTTCTCCAGATTTATACAACGCTGCCTGTGCCGAGATCTCATAGAATTTTTGTCACAGTTCATTCATTTTTTTTGTCGCTTGAGGATCGGACAGGTTCAGCATTGCACGTGTGAGAATGATCGTTTTCAAGTCTTGCAACGATATTTTTAAATCTTTCATCTATTTTTGAGATTGTTTGAAAAATGCTCAGTCTTCAAGTGAGAACGCGCAAAGAAATGTGAAGATAAGTAATGACTTAATCTTATCTAAAATAAAAAATGGGGTTTAACACTCAGTAAAGATTTAAATTGAAGAGATAAAAAAGCCCTCTACAAGAGAGGGCTTTTATTTCATTAGTTTAAACAGGATTAAGCTTCAATGGCCTGAACTGCAATTTTCTTGGCAGGGTCAACTTTACGGCGCACTGCTGGTACAGGTTCGCCATTGTATTGGCGGTCGGCAAAGTAGCTTGAACGAACCATTGGTGCTGCCCAGATATTACGGAAGCCCAGTTTTTGGCCATGTTCGGTATAACGCTCGAATTCTTCAGGTGTTACGAAGCGGTCAATCGCTGCATGTTCTTTTGAAGGCTGCAAATACTGACCAATCGTCACATAATCCACGCCATGCGCATGTAAATCATCAAGCAGAGCAAGCACTTCTTCTTCAGTTTCACCAATACCGACCATGAGACCACATTTGGTTGGTACGTCCGGGCAGTATTCTTTAAACATTTTTAGCAGGTTTAAAGAGTGCTGATAGTCAGAACCTGGACGCATGGCTTTATATAAACGCGGTACAGTTTCGATATTGTGGTTAAACACATCTGGCGGACATTCAGTCATGATACGCAGCGCGATATCCATACGGCCACGGAAGTCCGGCACCAGAATTTCGAGTAAGGTATTTGGGCTTAGAGCACGTGCTTCTTTAATACAATCGACAAAATGCTGTGCACCGCCATCCAGTAAATCATCACGGTCTACCGAAGTGATTACCGCATATTTCAAACCCAGGTTGGCAATGGTCTCAGCCATATGACGCGGTTCATCTGCATCCAGTGCATTTGGACGGCCATGAGCCACATCACAGAATGGACAGCGACGGGTACAGATATCGCCCATAATCATGAAAGTCGCAGTACCGCCACCAAAACATTCAGGCAGGTTTGGACAGGCGGCTTCTTCGCACACCGTATGTAATTTTTGCTGACGTAGTGTGGTTTTAATACGTTGAACTTCTTCAGGTGCCGCCATTTTCACCCGGATCCAGTCCGGCTTACGTGGCGTTTCAACCGTAGGAACAACTTTTACAGGAATGCGGGCAACTTTTTCCGCACCGCGAAGTTTGACGCCCTGTTCAGGTTTACGGTTTTCAGACATATTCAACTTTTCCACTGTTTTTGAAGGGGGAGATACTCAAAGATAGCGCAGTTATTATAACGGACTTCGTTCTAAATAGGGCAAAAAGGGGTATTCATTTAAAAAATGTTCTTATCAAGCAATATATGTGAGTTAAATACACCAAATCAACAGGATTTACGTCATAATAAGAGTGTAGATTAAAGTGAATTTTTTAATTTTGAGGAGCGTTGAATGCCACGTAAAAAAGAGGTCGTTAGTGGGACTTTCGTTAAATATGATGCGGTAGTTCTAGGTTCGGGCCCTGCGGGCGAAGGCGCGGCAATGAAACTTGCCAAATCTGGTAAGCGTGTTGCAATCGTTGAGATGCGTGAACAGCTGGGTGGCAACTGTACCCATGTCGGTACGATTCCAAGTAAAGCATTGCGTCAAACAGTATCCAGTATTATCCGTTATCAACGTGATCCACTGTTTCAAAAAGTTGGGGACTGGAAGCAGTTCACCATGAAGCAAGTGTTGCGTCATGCACATAAAGTTATTCAACAACAAGTAGATACACATTCACGTTTCTACGACCGCAATAAAATTGATATTTATCATGGTCGTGCCTACATTCAGGATCAAAATACCATTTTTGTATTTAACCCAGATGGCATTAAAGAAACGCTGATGTTTAAGCAACTGGTCATTGCCAGCGGCTCGCGTCCATATCGTCCAGACATTCTTGATTTTAATCATCCACGTGTATTTGATTCAGACAAAATTCTGGATCTGGACTATTCCATCCAGAAAATCATCATTTATGGCGCAGGTGTAATCGGTTGTGAATATGCCTCGATCTTTATTGGTTTGGGACATAAAGTTGACCTGATCAACACCCAACACAAACTTTTAAGCTATCTGGATGATGAAATCTCTGATGCGCTGTCTTATCACTTGCGTGAACAGGGTGTGCTGATTCGTCATAATGAACAGATCGACTTTTTAGAAACATTTGACGACCATGTGGTGATGCACACGCAAAGCGGCAAGAAAATTAAAGCCGACGCGATTTTGTGGTGTAATGGCCGTTCAGGCAATACCGATGGTCTAGGCCTTGAAAATGTCGGCCTGAAACCGAACAGCCGTGGTCAATTGACTGTGAATGATCAATATCAGACTGAAGTAGAAAATATCTACGCTGCCGGTGATGTGATCGGCTGGCCTTCGCTAGCCTCTGCTGCCTATGACCAAGGTCGTTGCGCGGGTGCCAACATGAGCGGCGAGAAAGACGTTGCACCGGTGACTGATATTCCAACCGGGATTTATACCATTCCTGAGATTTCTTCGATTGGTAAGACTGAACAGCAGCTGACTGAAGAAAAGATTCCGTATGAAGTCGGTCAGGCATCATTCCGTCATTTGGCACGTGCACAGATTACCGGTGATACCATGGGCGAATTAAAGATTCTGTTCCATCGCGAAACGCTAGAAGTTTTGGGTGTACATTGCTTCGGTAATAATGCTTCTGAAATTATCCATATTGGTCAGGCGGTCATGAACAGCCCGAATAATACGATCAAGTACTTTGTAGAAACCACGTTTAACTATCCGACCATGGCGGAAGCGTATCGTGTAGCGACACTGAATGGTATGAACCGTTTATTCTAAGTGAGATATTTGACTTAGACAGAAAAACCGCAAGTCTTCACTTGCGGTTTTTTTATTGGAATTGATTAAGTCAGTCAAGTTGATCAAATTGAATTTTTAAGCAGCCATTTTTCGGCATTCTTCAGCACAGCGGCGGCATGCTTCGGCACATTGCTGACAATGTTCATGTTGGTGCTTGCCACATTCTTCTGCACAGTAGTCACATGCTTTGGCGCAAAGTTCACATATCTCATGTATGAATGGAGACTGCTTTTGTTCCATACGGGCACACAGCTGACAGATATCTGCACAATCCAGACAGCGCTGGATACATTCCCGCATCATGTCTAAATCTTCTTCTTTAAGACAGGCACTGACACAGTTAGCGCATGCCAGGGAACAGTTCATACAGGTTTGAACACAATCTGAAAATTGAAGCTGATTCATTGTCGTTTCCTCTTTCCATAGGTTTATTACTGATTTTCTAATACGCTAAGCAGAAAAAGGAAAATACACTAGGCAGATTAGGTGAGGAAAAGTAAACAGGCACTTTGTTTTGTTAAAGGATTTACTTCCATATTTATATTCAGAACCAAGAATGTTGATTGTTTGAAAAAATAAAAAACCATTGAGGCGGTCAAAGTCTCAATGGTACAGGATTTAAATATGAGTCATTATTATCGAAGGTTGTAATGTCCTTTCTTATTATTCGGATTTTCTGGTTTTTAAAATGGGCGGCTACCGGCCAGACTGATGCGTTTCAATAAACGGCGCTGATCCGCCGGGAATGGACGGCGTGAGTGCAAAGTCACCTGATTGTCCCAGAACACGATATCGCCCACTTCCCAATGATGTTCATAAGCGAACTCAGGTTTTGAAATATGCTCACGTAATTTTTCGATCAGTTGACTGCCAGCCTGATCATCATAATTGACCAGCTCGACCTCGGTATGCGTGTTTAACCAAAGCGCTTTACGGCCAGATTCAGGATGGGTCCGCACCAGTGGGTGCGGATAGGCATGACTTAATATGGGCTGATCTTTAAAGCGATACAGCGGACTATTACCGTAACCTTGATCAACAGCCTGATCTTTAGTTTTTTGATGGCGCACAAAAGGGTTATAAGTAATCAGTTGCAGCTGATCGATCTCTACCTTGGTTGCTTCATCGAGTGCATCATAAGCTTTAATGGTGTTGATCCAGCTAGTCTGCCCGCCGTCCTGAGGCAGTTCAATTGCATACAGAAGGGAACCAAAAGAAGGTAGGGGTGTCCATTGATGATCGGCATGTGGAGTGAGTTCACCATGCCCGGTATAATCTCCCTGACCGACGGCATTGGAAACCGGCACGACATCGGGTGGAACACCGCTATCGGACTGCGCAGCCAGTACCGGTGTGTCTGCACCTGGGCGGAAAATGGAACCGAAATAAGTTGAAAATGCCAGATACTGCAAATCATCCAGACTTTGCTGTTTGAAGATCAAAATCAGGTGCTCGGCCAGCGCCTGTTTTAATTTCAGAATGGTGTCAGATGACTGTGCTTTACGGGCATCCAGACCATAGACCACTGCGCCTAAGGCCTGATCTGTTTGCGGTACAATCTTGATTTCAGCCGGATGTTGAAATTGATCTTGCTGATGCCAGCGTGGGGCATCATGAATCGCTTGTGAAAGTTGGGTTAAGCTGGTCATTATCAAGTCTCAGAATTTTCTTATTGATCAAAATCTAAGAAAATTCCAGACTGAAATAAAATCAAAAGAAATGATAAGTTTATGAATAATCTAATATTTTTACTATTTAGTTGATTTTAAAACATTTAACTTATTGTGCGATGGATTGCGCATTTTCTGCTGAGGATATTCCAGCAGTTTAGT
Organism: Acinetobacter lwoffii; assembly: GCF_024129355.1. Classification (GTDB taxonomy): domain Bacteria; phylum Pseudomonadota; class Gammaproteobacteria; order Pseudomonadales; family Moraxellaceae; genus Acinetobacter; species Acinetobacter lwoffii_I. The sequence goes on from NZ_JAMXXP010000001.1 coordinate 248,615, forward strand.
GTGCGCAAAAAGCCTGATTAAAATATTCAAACAGCTGAGGGGTTTGAAACCACAGTCCAATCGACAAAGCCAGTAAAAGCAGGATTGCCACCACAATCGAGAGTTTGAGTTTCAACAGAGAATCAGTCATGGACGATTTGCTCCTCATTGACCCAGAAATGCACCAGTACGCCAAAAATGCTGAGGACAATTGATAGCATCCACACCGCATTATAATTGCCGCTCAAATCATGGTTGACTCCACCGAGCCAGCCACCGAAAAACGAGCCAACCTGATGGGTGAAAAATACAATACCACTGAGCATGGTCAGATATTTCACCCCGAACATATTGGCCACAATGCCATTGGTCAGCGGAACGGTCGATAACCAGAGTAATCCCATAATGACACCAAAGCTATAGACTGTCCATGTGCTGAGAGGCAGCATGAGAAAGGCAATAATCGCAATTCCACGCAGGGCATATAATCCCATTAGCAGATGCGGTTTGGAATATTTTCCACCGAGCCAGCCGGCGGTATAGGTGCCTAGCACATTAAACAGACCCACCAGTGCCAGAAAAATTGTACCAGTTATGGCATTAAAGCCATGATCAATCAGATAGCCAGGCAGGTGAATGCCAATAAAAACGACCTGAAAACCACAAACAAAAAAGCCCATAGCCAGAAACCAGAAGGGTTTATGATTTTTCACCACCACCAGAATCTGTTTAAAACTGAGTGAGACTTTAGTGGGGGTAGCGGCCGCGTTGGGATGAACATACATCGGTGCTTTCAGCATCCAGGCCAATGGCACAATCAGTGCAATTAAAATGGCGCTGACTATCAGCGCCGCTGACCAGCCAACATTCTGTAATAGCAGAAGAGTTGAAGGCAGCATGATAAACTGGCCAAAAGAACCGGCTGCACTGGCAATACCCATCGCCAAACTGCGCTTTTCTGGTGGGGCAGCACGTCCAACTGCAGACAATAACACCGGAAATGAAGTAGCAGACAGGGCCAGACCCAGAATCAGACCCACACTCAGATTTAAAAGTAAGCCGGTCGAGCTGACTGCCATTAACAGTAGACCGATGGTATATAAGGCTCCGCCTACAGCTACCACAATCTTGCTGCCATATTTATCGGCAAATGCCCCGGTAATCGGCTGCACTGCACCCCAGATCAGGTTTTGCATGGCAATGGCCAAGCTAAAAACATTATGACCCCAGCCAAACTCTTCGCTCATCGGCACCAGATACAAGCCAAATGCATGACGTACACCCAGTGACAGTGCCAAAATGATGGCGGATCCAATCAGCATAAAAATAAGAGCTTTGGAAAATTGACTGTCAGCCATACGTCATTCATGCCTATAAAATTGATATGTATAGTATTCGATTCAAGCAAGAGAGGCGATTAAATAAATATTGATCAAAAGATAAATTTTTTTTATCAATATTTTAAACCTAAAAAAACGGCCGAAGCCGTTTAATCAAATATCGGGTTTCAAACTTAGAAACGCATCCCAATCCCGGCATAGGCCAGAATCGGATTGACTTCGATATCGGCTTTAGAGCGAATCAGTTCACCTAGATTTGCATCTGTCACCGTAATTGTCGTGTCATTTTTTAGATGTGCATAAGAGACTGAACCGACTGCAAACCAGGTGTCATTAAAGTCATAGCTAAAGCCGATCGTGGCCACAGGTGCGAAAGCATCGGATGCCTCAAGCTTTACTTTTGGATCGGCTTCACTTAGCTTACCTTCAAGGGAAGCTCCAGCATTGCCTTGTTTAATATTGGCAATCATATGTCCTGCAGCAATTAGGTCCTGCTCGGTACGTGAGTTAATTTCCAGTTCATTGAAATAGGCATACATCACACCTAAGCCGACATAAGGCCGGAATTTATTCACTCCGGTTTTACCAAAGTGATACTGGAATTCAAAGGCAGGTGTCCAGGCGCGGGCAGAGGCAGCCGGACCATAGGCTTCCAGATCAGTAATCTCGATATCTTTCTTCAGTATAATATCGATAGGAAGTTCAATATTGCCCAGAGTAGGGGTTGCTGTTCCCGAGAACGGTGCATAGATTTTACCTTTACCTTGCAGATCAACCTTGGGTGGAATGCCGGCTTTCATTTCAAAAGAAATATTATCGGTAAAATAGTAATTGGTCATAATGCCTAAAGTGGTGACATCATCCGCTGTCAGACCGGTACCTGGATTATCCCATTCAGACAGACCATTGATTTGAGTGGTTCCACTGATATTCGCTGGTAATGTACCTCCAGTGAAGAAACCCATCCCTTCTAATAATCCTTTCACTGTTCTCTGATCGACAGAAGGATCAAGATTATTAACGACCGTATCAACATTGATAGCGCCGTTTCTATAACTTTTACCGTTTTCGACAGCAGTATTCACTTTAAATGGTTGGGCCTTGCCTTGCGGCATCACATGCAATGCACCGATTGATACCGAAAAGCGCTTAAAGCCATTTCCATCTTGCAAGCTAAAATAAGGGGAATCTGCATGCGCGACCATAGGTAAAGTGGCTAGGCCTGCCATACATGCCAGCAATGTTTTCATTGATTTGGAACTCCATGTCCAGTTTGTTTATTCGTTTTTATAGTTCATTAATTATGTGAATTACATTAAAAAATTCAGTTATAGAACAACAGGTCAAAAGTTAATCGATAGTTAATATTGGTAACTACGGTATATTTTTTGTATATATCTCTTGAGTTTTAAAAAATGCATAGTGTGTAAAATAATTATTTTTACCCTGCTAGCTTAAGTATAAAAATGAAGGAAATGTGCTCTTGAGAGCGTTAAAATTCAATCATATGAATTTTTATCATAGAAGATATAGAGGAGAGTTTAGGCAAATTTTAGGCTGTATTAGTTCAAGCATTTACCATTATGGGATTATTTTTTATTTTTCCAAAACAATACCATATGAATTTATCCAAGATCCTGCTACCCAGTCGACTGAGTTTTTTTGTACAATAGCTGCATATATTATTGAGTGAATCACATGAGCACCCAAACTCCTCCCAAAAAAAAGCCCCTGGTTAATTTACCTTTCCCGATCAAGCAAGCAGAGCAAAATGCTGCAGAAGAAGTTCTGGAAGATTTAAGACCAAGACCACAGCGTTATGCTGACCGTACCTGGATGCCACCACGTGGTACTCGCCGTTCAATGGGCAAACGCTAATTGATCAGACTCAAAAAGCTATGATAAATCATGGCTTTTTTTGTGGAAATTTTTAGGGAGTTGATGAGTAATATTTGATTCATCTTTCGCGCAAAGAGAAAATGGTGCTCTAATTTATCCAAATCTCTTTCAATTTTATTCTTAATAAAGCAAACGAAATATTTAAGCTCTCTAAATGCCGACCAAAATAAAATCCACACCTGGTTGATTTCATATTCGACATTTTAGCCGCCCAGAAAAAAAAGCCAATTCAAACATTGGCTTTTTTTGAAAGATATTTTGATAGCACTAACGCATGCTTTTACGCGCTTTATTTTCCGGCTTCGGTGGCGCGATTTCTCTCTCGCCTTGCCAGACATCGATAAAATCTTTCTCGTTAATATTATAAAGTTCCAGTAGCGCTAAAATCACGCCTCCAAACAGCATGGCACCTTCTGAATGGCTTTGAAAATCGACCAGCTTGGTATTCAGATTATGCAGGATATCTTCAATTTCAAAGACACGTTCCCGTCCATTGCTGTCGGTCGGATAGATCTGGGTATTTAAAATAATTCTCGCCAGACTTTTTTCATTTTCGGTCAAAGGCAGTTCTTCAATCAATTCATCACTGGCCGGAGTTAAAATGACCGAATCACGGAATATGGTGTGTAAAAAATTTGCGCTTAATTTTGGCAGCGGCTTTTCGACAAAAGGACGGAAAGATTGCGGGAAAATGACATTGCGTGAGATGCCTTTAAACATCGGTGCAATTTCCTCGACCTTATAACCTGCGATCCCACAGCCCAAGGAAGTAATAAAATATTTATTTTTAGGATGATTTTTGGTGTAAATCTTAAAGTCATCAATATAGTGCTGGATTTGTGAGAGCGGCATTTGTTGCAAATGCTCGTTCATGGTGGGAATGGCATAGCTCTGACCCGCCCAGCCACGACCCACGCCCATGACTGCACCAAAATGCTCAAGTGCCGTTCTAGCTGCTCCACCACCGTGTTGTCCAGCCAAGTTGCTGCCAAAAACAAAAACCGTATTTTCCGGAAGGGATTTAACAATACTTTCATCGTGATAGTGGTAAGTCATAATTGTCGATTCTAGGCCATCCTGATCTTCATGTTGCCTTTGAAATGAAAAGGGGTCAAGGCAAAATTGTGCCGGACTAGCCAAACAGATAGAGTATTTCACCCATAAGCCAAAACAGGATACCGAGTACGCCCAAATAAAGCTGCTGGCTGAAAATGATTAGTTTGTTCTGTATTTATTCCCTTTGTAACTGTATATTTTATTAATGATTTTTCAAAGCAGATAGCGATTAAAGCGCTAACAAATAATGAATAGTAATATTGTTTTATTTTACCAAACAGAAACCTAAGCAGGGATTGAGTAATTCCAATTTACCCTCATAATAAATCAAATCTATATCCGCAGCGAAGTCAGCGAAAGCTATGAGTGATAAAAAGCCCTTTGAATTAGTGACCAGTTATCAACCAGCAGGCGATCAGCCACAGGCCATTGCAAAGCTGGTCAAAGGCATTGAACAGGGTTTTCATGATCAGCTTTTACTGGGGGTAACAGGCTCTGGTAAGACCTATACCATGGCCAATGTCATTGCCCAGACCCAGCGTCCGACCATAGTCATGGCACATAACAAAACCTTGGCTGCGCAGCTTTACGGCGAATTTAAAGCGTTTTTCCCGAATAACGCCGTTGAGTATTTTGTCAGTTATTATGATTATTATCAGCCAGAAGCCTATGTTCCATCTTCAGATACTTTTATCGAGAAAGATGCTGCAATTAATGACCATATTGACCAGATGCGCCTTTCCGCAACCCGTTCACTCTTAGAGCGACGTGATGCAATTATTGTCGCTTCGGTGTCTGCCATTTATGGTTTGGGTGATCCGAATGCCTATATGAGCATGTTGCTGCATGTGGTGGAAGGCGATCGCATTGGCCGTGATGATATTATTCGCCGTCTGGTCGAGATGCAGTATTCGCGTAATGAACTGGAATTCCTGCGCGGTACTTATCGTATTCGCGGTGAAATTATTGATATTTTTCCGGCAGAATCGGATCAGGATGCGATCCGGATTGAACTATTTGATGATGAAGTTGACTCTATTCGCTGGTTTGATCCGCTGACCGGGAAAATGGTTCGTAAAGTACCTCGTGTGACCATTTATCCTAAAAGCCACTATGTTACGCCTAAAGACAATTTATCCCGTGCGATTGAAACCATCCGAGACGAACTTAAAGATCGTCTGGTGTTCTTCCGGGAAAATGACAAACTGTTGGAAGCCCAGCGGATTGAACAGCGGACACGCTATGATCTGGAAATGATGCAGCAATTAGGTTATACCAACGGCATTGAAAATTACTCACGTCATTTATCTGGACGCCCTGCGGGTGAAGCGCCGCCGACCTTGTTCGATTATATTCCGGATGATGCCTTGCTGATTATTGATGAATCGCATGTGACGGTGCCGCAGATTGGTGCCATGTATAAGGGCGACCGTTCGCGTAAAGAAAATCTGGTCAATTACGGATTCCGTTTGCCAAGCGCGCTGGATAACCGGCCAATGAAATTTGAGGAGTGGGAACGGATTGTGCCGACGACTGTGTATGTCAGCGCAACGCCCGCACGTTACGAGCTGGAAAAGTCCCAGCAGATTGTCGAGCAGGTGGTACGCCCGACCGGTCTGATCGATCCAGAAATTGAAATTCGTCCAGTTCTGACGCAGGTCGATGATGTGCTTTCCGAAATTAATCTGCGTAAAGATATTAATGAGCGGGTGCTGGTTACGACCTTGACGAAGCGTATGGCTGAAGATTTAACCTCTTATTTGAAAGAATATGGGATTAAGGTCGCTTATTTACACTCGGATATCGATACCGTCGAGCGGGTCAAAATCATTCATGAACTGCGTACTGGGGTGCATGATGTACTGGTCGGGATTAACCTGCTGCGTGAAGGGCTGGATATGCCGGAAGTGTCACTGGTCGCCATTCTGGATGCCGATAAAGAAGGTTTTCTGCGTTCTGAGCGTTCTCTCATTCAGACCATTGGTCGCGCTGCGCGTAACCTGAAAGGTAAGGCGATTTTGTATGCTGATCGCATTACTGATTCGATGCAGAAAGCCATTGATGAGACGGATCGTCGTCGTGCCAAGCAGATTCAGTTTAATGAAGAACATGGCATTACGCCGCGCAGTGCAGTGCGTCAGGTGATCAAGGAAATTGATACTGGTGAAGTATTGGATGATGATTCAATTGAATTGAAAGTCTCGGATCAGGCACGTGCGATCAGTGCCGATGAGCGGCATATCATGGCAGATCCGAAAATGTTTGCGAAACACATTAACAAGCTTGAAAAGGAAATGCTGAAAGCTTCCAAAGAGCTTCAGTTTGAGCAGGCTGCGCGTATGCGTGATGAAATTGTGCGTTTAAAAGCCCAGATGTTTGATTGATTTTTGTTGCATTAAATCTTATTTAAATGACGTAAAATCAATCACAAACCAAACATAATGTAACAAATTTAGGAATTGGATAAAGCTATTGTATGAACAGAATTTTTTTAAATAAATATTTTGTGAACATGCAATAGGTATCTTTATGACAACTCAAAAATCTTCACGTACTGGATTAAAGCTGGCAAAAATTGCGGTGGGTAGTGCGGTTCTTCTCGGTTTGGGCGCCGCTACCATGGCCTATGCGAAAGAGGAGCCATTACCGACCATTGAGAAAGTTGAACTGGACCGTTATCTGGGAACATGGTACGAAGTAGCACGCAAGCCTTTGTATTTTCAAAATAAGTGTGATCGTGATGTTACAGCGACCTATACTTTAAATGAAAATGGCAATATCGTGGTGGATAACCGCTGCATTAAAAAAGATGGTGAACAAACCCAGTCGCTGGGCGAGGCATTTGTGCAAAATCCACCGCAAAATACCAAATTAAAAGTCAGTTTCTTGCCGGACTTTATTCGCTGGATTCCGGTCGCTCGTGGCGATTATTGGGTCTTAAAACTGGATGAAAATTATCAAACTGTTTTGGTCGGAGAGCCTAAACGCAAATATATGTGGATACTCTCACGTGATCCTCAATTGGATAAAAATGTGGTAAATGAATATTTACAATATGCACAGTCGGTGGGTTATGACCTGAGTGATGTAATTCATACTAAACAAACTCAAAGATAAAAAGATCGTCTTAATGGGAACCATGCTATGGCATGGTTTTTTATTTTATGAGTCGAAAGACAATCTAAAATCGAGAGATAACTACATTTTAAATAGATGAAGCATCAAGCTTTCTATTGTACTAATCGTTATAATGCCGGCGAATGAAAGTAGAGTTTAACTATGTATAAAGGCATCGCGTTATCTGTCTTGGCCTCTGTGGTTTTTGGAGTGCTGTATGTATTTACGCCTTTTTTACAGCCTTTAGATAGTGAACAGACTTTTGCTTGGCGTATGCTGGCGACTTTACCATTCCTCACAGCCTTTATGTGGTGGTCGGGTGATCTGAAACATATTAGCAATATCTTTAAGCGGGTGTTGCAACAGCCTTCATTCTTGATCTGGTTGCTGATCAGTTCACTGTTGTGTACCACGCAATTGTGGTTATTTCTATGGGGACCTATCAATGGCCGTGGCCTCGAAGTCTCGCTCGGTTATTTTCTGCTACCTCTGGTGATGGTGCTGGTCGGCTGTGTGCTTTATAAAGAAAAATTGTCATCTTTCCAGATGGTCGCCGTTGCTCTGGCAATGTTGGGGGTAGGGCATGAAATCTGGCGGATCGGTTCAATCGCATGGGAAACGGTCTATGTCGCTTTAGCTTATCCACTTTATTTCTTTATGCGGCGTAAATTCGCGACCGATCATCTTGGTGGATTCTGGTGGGATCTATTTCTGATTTTGCCTGTGGCATTTTATTTGGGCTTTATCTATAGCGATTCTATGTCGCTTATGTTGAGTCATTCTCATTTGATCCTGGCAGTTCTTGGATTGGGCTTTTTAAGTGCGCTCGGTTTAGGTAGCTATATTTTGGCTAGCCGATATTTACCTTTTGTCATCTTTGGGCTGTTGAGTTATCTGGAGCCGGTACTGCTCGCTTTTGCCTCGATGGCACTGGGTGAGCGTGTGGAATCAGGTGAATGGCTGACCTATATTCCAATCTGGCTAGCTGTATTATTGCTGGTTGTGGAAGGAATATTGCATTTAAAACAGCAGCAGCTGAAGAAATATGAGCTGGCAAATAAAGCTGTACAGCTGGAAAAACTCAGGAAAAATAATGAATAATGCTGTTTGCATAATAGTTATATTCGTCAGACAATATTGACCTGATTATTTTCAAAATCGTCTACTTTGTTTAAAAGAATGTTTTCTATATTTTAAGGGGATAAACATGTCACAGATTGCGATTCCATATCAGTTGCGTGCACGTTTATCACAACTGGAACCAAGTCTGGATTTAAATTGGGAGCGAGAGCTTCGTACTATTTTGGCAGAAGTTTCACCCGAATTAAAAGAAAGTATTGATTTTCAGATTTTAAAGCCCAAGAAAATTCTTTGGGATCAGGAAATGGATCAATACCGCTATCAGGCTCAACATTCAGTAGAACGTCTCAGCCAAAAATTTCTCAATGACCGGATGCGTTACTATGCCAGTACCTTTGGCCTGTCACTGAAAAGTTTGCAGGGTTTGAATGATAGCTTGCAAATCGCGGACTACTTAGAAAATGTACTTGAACAAATCGATAAAATTGACGTCAATGAAAATTTTCAGATGCAGCGTGAAAAGCTGGAACTGCGTCGTACTTTTTTATTAAATGCTGCTGAAATTATTCGTGATCTTCGCTTACAGCCGGTTGAAGGGGTGCGTCAGCTTACCGAACAGCAAATCAAATGCTTTATTATTGAAGTTTTTATCAAGCAGCAATTGTTGGGTTATTGGTATAAGCCGCTATTAAAAAAACAGACTGCAGAAATGACGCATCCACTTTTCCGTTATTTCCTGATTAAAGAGCAGTAGATTCGTCATTTTGATATTGTCCGTACCTCGCAATTTCTATTTATCGTTGCGCCGGTGATGGATGTGCAGCAAAACCCGTATTCTATTCGTCGTTTCCTGATTGAAGAAAAAGGTGCACTTGAAGATCAGGTCTATCTGAATATCCTGATTCTGGACCTGCAGGATGACATGGATGAAGCGGTGGTAGAAACCCTGAAATCACAGATGCAGCGGATGGTGACTTTACAGAGTCAGATTCATTTGGATGTAATCGACATTGTGCATACACTGGAACAGGTGTCTGAACAGAAGTTATTACCTTTACTGGTTGAGCCCATTCACGTTGTAGAGAAAAATGCCGATGTGGTGGCACAACGTCACCTGAAACAGTTTGAAGAAATTATGACGCGTGAATTGCTTTTGCCGATGCGGGATGCCATTCGTGATCATTTGTCGCATATTGAAGAGTTTGATTATCTATATCTGCATGTCCATAAAACATTTATAGAAATTCTGGCCTATTACCGCGATTTCAAGTCCCAGCCGGGTTTCATGTTTAATCAGTACATCCAGAATTTTGAATATAAACTGCTGGCTTTTATCCGTTTACTGGAAAAGCGTAAAGTGGAAACCTTTATTCCTACACACCGCAATGAATGGCAAGTCATGCATCAGCGTTCACAGCAGGCTGTTCTGGATATTCAAAATACGATTTCTGAAAATGTACAGCAATACCGGGATCTGAAAAAATATATTAATACACTGCAGCGGCAAAAAGCGGATGAAGAGAAAAAATCCGTATTTAAAAAGTTATGGCGTAAGAATAATTTCGATGAGGCGATTGATACCGCGCTCAATCAATTGCAGCAGTTAAAGCGCAGTATGTTTCTGGAAATTATTCAGGTGCCAAGAACACATGAAAACTGTAGCGTATTTCTGGAATTTGAAAGTTTGCAGCATTTACAGCAGGTTGATCGCCACTATGCTTTTCCCTCTGGGGATAATGGCCTGACCCGTTTACCTTTGCTCATTCACTTGCCCGAAACCTATGATGATTTCGATGTAGAAAACTTCAATGCCTCCATGAGTCTGGACATGAATTTTTCAGCAGGGAGTAGAATCCAGCCTGAACAGGGTGGGACGCTAAATTTTGAACTTTAGATTTGTTTGAATAAACAACATTTAACAAATTTGTGTCAGGTACTGAAAAATAGTGGTCTTTAGCATTTTCGGATGCAAAATCATTCAGCTAATTACGACTATTTTTGAAATTTATAGTGAATATACGTTAAAAACCACCCGTCTCAACGAGCTTTTGATTCAAACTTGCGGCCAATTCCATTACAATTGTCGGGTTTAGAAATTTATGCTTAGATTTACAATTAATTAGAGGACGTATCTGTGAGCAAAGACACTATTGTTGCCCTCCATGCAGAACACCAAGGTCGCTGGAAAAACCGTGAAGAACTTGCGGAACGTATGATTGCCCTTGTTGGCCAGTTATATCGTGAAAAAAATATTGTAGCTACAGTTTATGGTCGCTCTTTAATTAACCGCTCTGTGATTCAGATTTTGAAAGCACACCGCCGTACTCGCGTACTGGACGTTGAACTTTCTGTAGTTGATACTTTCCCAATTCTTGAAGCATTGGTGAAAGTAGAAAACATCGGTTCTGCTGAAGTTGATCTGGGTAAACTTGCTGTTGAATTTAAAGAAAAAGGCGGCGACATCGATGCATTTGTTGCAGACGCTGTTAAATCGATCGAAGGCAATGCTGCTGCTGTAGAACATAAAGATGTGGTTCTTTATGGTTTCGGTCGTATCGGTCGTATCCTGGCACGTTTGATGATTGGTCAATCAGGTCTGGGTCGTGGTCTTAGCCTGAAAGCAATCGTTGTTCGTAAATCATCGGATGGTGATTTGGAAAAACGTGCATCTTTATTGCGTCGTGACTCTATTCACGGTCCATTTGCAGGCACAATTTCTGTAGATGAAGAAAACGAAGCAATCATTGCCAACGGTAACTTCATCAAAGTGATTTATGCTTCTAATCCTTCTGAAGTAGATTACACTGCATACGGTATCAACAATGCACTTGTGATCGACAACACAGGTAAATGGCGTGATGCTGAAGGTCTTGCTCAACACCTTAAATGCCCGGGCGCTGCTCGTGTGATTCTGACTGCACCTGGTAAAGGTGACATGAAGAACGTAGTTTACGGTGTAAACCAAGCGGATATCCTTGATGAAGATACCATCATCTCTGCTGCAAGCTGTACGACTAACGCTATTACACCTACACTGAAAGTATTACATGACAAATACACGGTGTTGAATGGTCATGTTGAAACAGTTCACTCGTTCACGAACGACCAGAACCTGATCGACAACTACCATAAAGCTGACCGTCGTGGTCGTGCTGCAACATTGAACATGGTTATTACTGAAACTGGTGCAGCGAAAGCAGTAGCGAAAGCGCTTCCAGCTCTTCAAGGTAAATTGACAGGTAACTCTGTACGTGTACCTACACCAAACGTATCTCTTGCGATTCTTAACCTGACTTTAGGTCAAGACGTTGATCGTGATGAAGTGAACGAATACATTCGTCAGATTTCAATCGGTTCTAGCCTGCAAGGTCAAATCGGTTATACCAACTCGACTGAAGTGGTATCTTCTGACTTTATCGGTTCACGCACTGCAGGTGTATTTGACGCGCAAGCAACGATCACTTCAGGCAACCGTTTAACTGCTTATGTTTGGTACGATAACGAAGTGGGTTATAGCTGCCAGGTATTGCGTATTGCTGAACAAATGGGTGGCGTAAGCTATCCAAAAGTTCCTGCTGAAACTAATGCATAATTAGTATTTAGCTAAAAAAGAGCCTCATTTGAGGCTCTTTTTTTATGATTTTTTTATTTAAAGCAGACTTTTTAATCTAATAAGAATCAATAAATCTGCTTGCTGGCAAAATATTAATCTGATAACTTACAAAGAGTAAGTATATTAAAATGAGTAAGTAATAAAAAATATTGCGAGAAATAGTATGACAAATTATGCAATCAGCCCATTATTAGGTCAGGTTTTATCGACTGAATGTCCATCACGTGAAATATTGGAACACCTTGCCAATAAATGGTCGGTCTTGGTTTTGCGTTGTTTAAGTGAAGGGGTGCATCGTTTCAGTGAACTGAAACAGCGCATTGAAGGGGTAAGTGAAAAGATGTTGTCCCAGACTTTAAAAATGCTGGAGCAGGATGGTTTTATTCTCAGAACAGTTTATCCGGTGGTGCCGCCAAAAGTGGAATATCAATTGACGATTACCGGTTCACAAGCGGCTGAAAAAATCATGTATTTAATTGGCTGGATTGAAAAAAGTCTGCCAGATATTTTAGAACATAAACAAAATGTTATTAAATAGTTTTCATTAAATGGCAGGAATGCAGTGTTTGTGAAAATACAAAATTTGGACTTATCTTGGTTTGTATAAAATACTGATTTTAAAAAGTGTCTGCATCAGAATATCTTCTTGTGAACACGGCTTTTGAAAAATTTACTCCTCTATAAATTATTTTAAAAATCATTAAGAAATTCACAAAAAGAATTTCCAAAATAGGGGATAGTATTAGGGCAAAAGCGCTTGATTTCCTACCACTTCTTTTCCATCTTTTAAGCATTCTGTTTCTAAATCTATGCCTTAGATAGGTCAAATAGGCTTGGTGAGAAAACGACTAACTAAGATTTATGGGATTGCTGCATAATTCTATTCGAGAAATTCTTTAAAATATGGCAGAATATGGGGTTTTAAAGTTTTTAGAGGATTGGCAATATGCGCTTTGTTGATGAAGCAGTCATTACCGTAGAGGCTGGCGACGGTGGCAATGGCGTAGCCAGTTTTCGCCGTGAAAAATTCGTGCCATTTGGTGGTCCAGATGGTGGTGATGGTGGTCGTGGCGGCAGCATTTATATTCAGGCTGACGACGACACCAGTACGCTAGTTGATTATCGTTATACACGTAAATATCGTGCAGAACGAGCAAAAAATGGCCGTGGGGCGAACTGTGCTGGTCGTGGCGGTGAAGATACCGTATTAAAAGTTCCAGTAGGAACAACAATTGTAGATGTTGAGTCTGGTGACATTATTGGCGACTTGATCGAAGACGGTCAACGCGTGAAAGTTGCAGCAGGCGGTGATGGTGGTTTAGGTAATACCCACTTTAAATCATCGACCAACCGTTCACCACGTAAGTGTACGCATGGTCAAAAAGGCGAATTCCGTGAAATCCGTCTAGAGCTTAAAGTTCTGGCAGATGTCGGCTTGCTGGGTATGCCAAATGCGGGTAAATCCACCTTCATTCGTGCTGTATCAGCGGCAAAACCAAAAGTTGCAGATTATCCATTTACCACCATGGTGCCAAACCTGGGTGTGGTCGATGCCGATAGTCACCGTTCATTCGTGATGGCAGATATTCCAGGTCTGATCGAAGGGGCATCTGAAGGTGCAGGTCTTGGGATTCGCTTCCTGAAGCACTTGGCGCGTACCCGTATTTTGTTGCACATCGTTGACGTACAACCGATTGATGGCTCAGATCCGGCACATAATGCTAAAGCAATTATGAAAGAGTTAGAAAACTTCTCCCCAACGCTTTCAAAACTGCCGATCATATTGGTGCTGAATAAAGTCGATCAGTTGGCTGAAGAAACACGTGAAGAATGGTGTACTCATATTCTTGAAGAATTGCAGTGGGAAGGCCCGGTTTTTGAAACTTCTGGCTTAACTGCTGAAGGCACCAAAGACGTGGTTTACTACCTGATGGATCAGATCGAAGAGCAGCGTGAACGCGAAGCTGAAGATCAAGAATATGCAGCAGAAATGAAAGCATTCCGTGATCAGCTTGAAGCTGAAACACGTGAACAAACCATCGCTGCAAAAGAAGCGTATCGTGAGATGCGTCGTCAGCAACGTCTTGCCGGTATTCTGGGTGATGACGAAGATGATGAAGATGGCGATGATGATAGTGATGTGGAAGTGTACTACGTACGCTAATCTCTGAGAGAAGAGTCTGAGGACAAGATGATAGAAGTGGTAGATGGGCAGCGTCAGCTCAAGGGTTGTAAACGAATCGTTGTTAAAATCGGATCATCTTTACTCACAGCAAACGGACAAGGTTTAGATTTAGATGCCATCTCGCACTGGGCGGGACAAATCGCAGATCTACACAATGCAGGACACGAGATTATTCTGGTGTCTTCCGGTGCTGTGGCTGAAGGTATGGTGCGAATGAAACTTGAGAATCGACCCACCGATCTACCCAGTCTTCAGGCTTGTGCTGCCATTGGTCAGATGGGCCTGATTCATACCTGGTCAAGCGTACTGGAGAAACACCAGATTCGAACGGCGCAGGTATTATTGACCCATGATGATCTGGCAGATCGCCGCCGCTATCTCAATTCATGTGATGCTTTGCAGAACCTGATTGACTGGCGCGTGATTCCGGTGATTAATGAAAATGATACCGTTTCTACCGATGAAATCCGCTTTGGTGATAACGACACGCTGGCTGCCATGGTGGCAGGTCAGGTGCATGCCGATCTTCTGATTATCTTAACCGATCAGGAAGGTATGTTTGACTCAGATCCACGCTCGAATCCAGATGCCAAACTGTTCCATACGGTACGTGCGATGGATGAGAGCCTGTTTGAGATGGCCGGTGGTGGTGGTAAATTTGGTCGCGGCGGCATGCTGACCAAAGTTCGTGCTGCACGACTGGCGGCAAAGTCCGGTTGTCCGACCTTAATTGCAAGCGGTGATAGTGATGCTGTGCTATCTCGTCTGATGTCTGGTGAATTGTTAGGAACCTTGTTTGTGACTGACAAAGATCGGATGACCGCGCATCAGCAATGGTTGGCAGCACACCTGCAAACGGCAGGTCGTTTGGTAATTGATGATGGTGCGGTAAAGGCCATTAAAGACAATCATCGTAGCTTGTTGCCTGTCGGCGTCAAAGCGGTTGAAGGACATTTTGAGCGCGGTGATGTGGTGGAATGTGTGGATACACAAGGTCACCGAATTGCAGTCGGTCGTGTTAACTTTAGTTCGCGTTCGGCAGATATTGTACGTGGTCTGGCTTCTGATAAAGTGCATCAGGTTCTAGGTGAAGCACGTTCACTCGAGATGATTCACCGCAATCATATGGCGATTTACTAAGTCATTCAGATTTAAATTTCAATCATAAAAAATCCCGCTTTCGAGCGGGATTTTTTATGACATCTTAATGCGATTTATTTAATCCAGCCCATCCGGATTAATGGCGCAAACAGTGACTGATGAATAGTTAAAATAAACTGCATGAGTTTATCCTGATATTTCCACCACAATGGTAATCCAGCTAAATTTACTGTTATTGCAATCAGGAATGCACCCAGCATATCCATCGGAAAATGCACACCGACATAAACACGTGACCAAGCTACTAGCCAAGCTGTCCAGATTAGAATTCTTCCCAAATCACGTTGTGATGAAAAATAATAAGATAGGGCAATCCCACTAAAAATACTCATATGGTTGCTGGGAAAAGAACCTGTAGGTGCATGTTCGATCAGGGTGCGACCAATATCTATTACAAATGGACGTGGGGTATTCAGGATCGCAGACAATACCTCGCTGATCGACAAGGTAATTGCTGTAAAATAAATGCCCTGATAATGCCAGTTTTTACTTCATAACTGCCACGGAACCAGGCAATAGCAAAAATCAGCAGAAAGAGATAAACCAGATCATGCGCAATCAGGGAGGCATAGTGGATCATCCAGATCGAGGCGTGTTCAGGTACATTTAGGATATGAAACAGGTAAAGATTCAGTTGGTCAAGAGACATGAGCAGAGAGGATTGGTACAAATGTCCGTTACTCTAAACAGGTCAAACCTCAATTCCTACCTGAATTTGTATGAATTTGTAGCCTTGATTATTAAAGAATATTCAAATGATAGAAAACCACCCAAAAGGGTGGTTCTTAAAAATCCGAATAATATGATGAAATCTTATTTAAACTGAATCGCACCATTGGCACTCACCGTCATTTGCGATTCACCCGCAGCAACTTCCTGCTCTGGAACAGCCATATCCGCCGATGCAGCTTTCATCATGGCCATACGCGGTACAGGTTGTGGTGAATAGTTATTGGTATTCAGATTTAAGTTTACCAGTTGATAACTCGGTTTGTTCCAAGCTTGAGTCAGGGCCTGTGCGCGTTGCTGGAAGTTTTTAGAGGCTTCAATCATCAGCTCGCTTTCAACTTTTTTGCGCTTTTCGTCTGAAACTTTGAAGTTAATTGACTGGGTCTGGAAGTGCTGTTGTAATTCAGCAATCAGTTGAGACGCCGCTTTAAAATCTTTCGATTCCAGACGAATCTGGGCACGTCCACGCCATTCTTTCAATTTGCGGTTATCATTGTCATAAATAGGGTAAGTGCTTTGTGCGCCCGTCTCGATTTTCACAGTTGGATATTTGCGCGCTGTGGTAATGGCCTGATTCATTAGCTGGTTAATTTGAGTGGCCAATTCAGCTGGCTGTTTGTTGGATTTTTCAATATAAAGCACGGCATGCATTTCATCATTTGAGATTTCACGACTGGCCTCTGCTGAAAGATTCACAACATTGTAATTCAGCGATTCAGCCGGAGCTGCAAATGCGCCTGTGGCCAAGGTAGATGCAAGGATAAAACTGGTAAGTGCTAAGAGACGCATGAAATTGTCCTGTTTTTCTTAAAATTGGCCATCTAAGCCGTTGTTAAAATATTAAATCTCAATTGTGATCTTTTTACGAAATATTTGTGGTAAGAGTGTTAAATTTTCTTTCATTTTACACTCTTACTTGATTTATGTTTATCGTTAATAATTAAGTGCTTAATGGTGGATTTTAAGCTTTTTTGCCTGAATGTTAGCTGTGCTACAAAAAAGCATAAAAGAACCCGCTTTTCTTTCTGCTGTCACACTGTAAGATGATCATACAGGTTATAGGTTGGTGTGATGTTTTTTTTCGATAAAGATTAGGACAAAATGCGACTGAAAGTTGTTTATTTTCCTGAAAAATTCGGTATCATCCGCCTCCTAGTTATTTAAATACAAACTGCTAGCTAGAACCTCTTTATAAAGCGCCGAGTCAAAGGACCAAACGTCACCAGACTTATTTCTTTCACCCATATCAGAGATGGTAATTCGATATGAGCGTTACTTCTGTAAACCCTGCCACCAATTCCACAAACGAATACTACTTGACTCGCCAAAGTCAGATGGAATCGAATGTGCGTAGTTATCCACGTAAATTACCGTTAGCGATAGCAAAAGCACAAGGTTGCTGGGTTACCGATGTTGAAGGTACTGAGTACCTTGATTGTTTAGCTGGGGCAGGGACGTTGGCATTGGGCCATAATCATCCTGCAGTCATTCAAAGTATCCAGGATACAATTGCAAGCGGCTTGCCATTGCATACACTGGATTTAACTACGCCTTTAAAAGATGCTTTTACTGAAGCACTTCTTTCTTATCTTCCAGGTGGTCAAGAAGAATACTGCTTGCAGTTCTGTGGCCCATCCGGTGCAGATGCAACAGAAGCAGCCATCAAACTTGCGAAAACCTTTACCGGTCGTAGCTCGGTGATCAGCTTCTCTGGTGGCTATCACGGTATGACGCATGGTGCATTGGCCATGACCGGTAACCTGTCTGCGAAAAACGCAGTTAACGGTTTGATGCCAGGCGTTCAATTCATGCCATATCCGCATGAATACCGTTGCCCATTGGGTCTTGGTGGTGAAGCCGGTGTTGATGCCCTGACTTACTACTTTGAAAACTTCATCGAAGATGTAGAAAGTGGTGTGACCAAACCTGCAGCTGTAATTCTTGAAGCGATTCAGGGTGAAGGCGGTGTGGTAACTGCACCAGTAAAATGGTTGCAAAAAATCCGTGAAGTGACTGAAAAACACAACATCGTGTTGATTCTTGATGAAGTTCAGGCTGGTTTTGCACGTTCAGGCAAAATGTTTGCATTCGAACACGCAGGTATCGAACCTGATGTCGTGGTAATGTCTAAAGCCGTAGGTGGTAGCTTGCCACTTGCCGTACTTGGTATTAAACGTAAGTTTGATGCTTGGCAGCCAGCAGGTCACACCGGTACTTTCCGTGGTAACCAATTGGCGATGGGTACAGGTCTTGCAACGATCAATACCATTAAAGAACAGAACCTGGCGCAAAATGCGCAAGAGCGTGGTGATTTCCTGCAAGCTGAACTGAAAAAACTAGCTGCTGAATTCCCATGTATCGGTAACGTGCGTGGCCGTGGTCTGATGATCGGCGTTGAAATCGTAGATGAGCGCAAAGATGCGGATCATATGGGTTCTTTACCTGCTGATGGTCAGTTGGCTGCAGCGATCCAAACCGCTTGTTTCAACAATAAATTATTGCTTGAGAAAGGTGGTCGTAACGGTACAGTGATTCGTTTACTTTGCCCGTTGATCATTACTCAAGACGAATGTGTTGAAGTGATTGCTCGTTTCAAAAAATCGGTTGCTGAAGCACTAGTTGCAGTTCGAGGCGCATAATTCATGGTAGATTTCGCAGAACATCGTAAAGCGTTACTCTGCAATGATGCTGCATCCATTGCTGACTATCAGGCTGGCATGGACCAAGCGACCAAAGCGGTTGCGGCATGGTTGCAAAACGACAAAATGTACACTGGCGGCAGCATTAACGAGCTACGCAGTGCAATTGCATTTAATCCTTCAAAAGAAGGTTTGGGTGTAGAAAAATCTCTTGAGCGTATGGTTGAGCTATTCCTCAACAAGAGCTTAAAAGTACATCATCCACATTCACTTGCGCATCTTCACTGTCCAACAATGGTGACCAGTCAGATCGCGGAAGTGCTGATTAACGCAACCAACCAGTCAATGGACTCATGGGATCAAAGCCCGGCCGGTTCGTTGATGGAAGTTCAGCTGATTGACTGGTTACGTCAAAAAGTGGGCTATGGTGCAGGTCAGGCCGGTGTATTCACTTCTGGTGGGACACAGTCTAACTTGATGGGCGTATTGCTGGCGCGTGATGCTTGCATTGCGAAAAACTGGAAAGACGAAAACGGTAATCCGTGGTCGGTTCAGCGCGATGGTATTCCTGCGGATGCGATGCATAATGTCAAAGTCATCTGTTCTGAAAATGCACATTTCTCTGTGCAAAAGAACATGGCGATGATGGGCATGGGCTTCCAGTCAGTGGTCACTGTTCCTGTGAATGAAAATGCACAGATGGACGTAGACGCGCTGGAAAAAACCATGACGCACCTTCAGTCTGAAGGCAAGATAGTGGCATGTGTGGTAGCGACTGCGGGTACAACGGATGCTGGCGCGATTGATCCATTGAAAGCAATTCGTGAAATCACCAATAAATATGGCGCGTGGATGCACATCGATGCGGCATGGGGTGGTGCACTGATTCTATCCAATGACTATCGTTCTATGCTGGACGGGATTGAGCTGTCGGATTCGATCACGCTTGATTTCCATAAGCATTATTTCCAAACCATTTCTTGTGGGGCGTTCCTGCTGAAAGATGAAGCGAATTACCGTTTCATGCATTATGAAGCAGAGTATCTGAACTCCGCTTATGATGAAGAGCATGGCGTTCCTAACCTGGTATCGAAGTCACTACAAACGACGCGTCGTTTTGATGCATTGAAATTGTGGATGACTGTAGAAGCATTAGGTGAAGAGCTTTATGGTTCGATGATCGATCATGGTGTAGGCTTAACACGTGATGTGGCAGACTACATTAAAGCAACTGACGGTTTAGAGCTTCTGCTTGAGCCTCAATTTGCCTCTGTACTGTTCCGTGTGGTTCCAGCGGGCTATCCGGTTGAATTACTCGATACGCTTAACCAAAACGTAGCAGACGAACTGTTTGCACGTGGTGAAGCGAACATTGGTGTAACGAAAGTTGGTCAGGTTCAGTCTCTGAAAATGACTACTTTAAGCCCGGTTGCAACGCTTGATAACGTGAAGAACTTGCTGGCATTAGTGCTTGCAGAAGCGGATCGTATCAAAGATTCAATCGCTGACGGTACTTATACGCCACCCATTGCATAAGTGATGGTGGTGTGAAAAAAAGGAGATCGAAATGATCTCCTTTTTTGTGCGCTTAAAAATAAAAAAAGGTCCTTTCCCAGATCGAAATTCCTCACAAAAACACGGAAGGTCTGAATCCCGTTTGGCCTGTTATTTATTTGTCATAGGCTTATGTAAAACTGGGGAGCAGGATTTATCCTGAGTTCAGGTTTATAAAAATTGTTACATGTCATTGGTCTAAAATTTTTTATTGAAGTGAATGACATAAAGAACTTAATCATTGAAATCCATAAAAATTTAATCAAGAAAAAGCCGCTAGATTAAAAATCACTAAATCGTAATAAAGCTGTAACTTATCTGTCATATTCTAAAATCAAAATGCAGGTATCGAAAGAAGTACAAAACTGAATAAAAAGTGGTGTACTCCAAATTTGCATAAATGAGAGAGATACTAGAATGCGCTTTACAAATATAGCTTTAGCATTAGCAGTAACCGGGGCAACTGCTGTAACGACTGCACACGCAGCACGTGACACCATCCAAATTGCAGGTTCTTCAACTGTACTTCCATATGCCAGTATCGTGGCAGAAGAATTCGGTAATACTTTTCCACAGTTTAAAACACCAGTTGTCGGTTCTGGCGGTTCTTCAGGTGGTTTAAAACAGTTCTGTAATGGCGTGGGTGATAATACGATTGATATCGCAAACTCTTCGCGTCAAATTAAATCTACAGAGTTGGCAGAATGTAAAAAGAATGGCGTTAACCAAGTCCTAGAAATCAAAATTGGTTATGACGGTATTGTATTTGCATCGAATGCTAACAAAGCGGCTTATAAATTGCGTCCACAACATGTCTTCGCTGCACTTGCTGCACAACTTCCATCAAATGGCAAAATGGTCGCTAACCCGTACACGCGTTGGAACCAAATTGACAAAGCACTTCCAAATGAACCAATCACCCTGGTAATTCCTGCGTCGAATCATGGTACGCGCGAAGTCTTCCAGGAGAAAATGGTGGATGCAGGTTGTGAAACGTACGCTGCAATTAAGTCTCTAGACAAAGATGCTAAGAAAAAAGCCTGTACGACATTCCGTAAAGATGGCCGTGTGGTTGAGATTGCCGGTGACTATACCGAAACATTGGCACGTTTGAAGACTTCTCCAAGTGCTGTAGGTGTGTTTGGCCTAGGTTTCTATGACCAGAACCGTGACCGTCTACGTGTTGCTACGGTGAATAATGTAGCACCTTCTGAAAAGACCATCTTGAATGGTGCTTATCCGGTATCGCGCCCATTGTTCTTCTACGTAAAAGGTGAGCACTTGAAATCAATCAAGGGCTTACCGCAGTTCACAGAATATTTCCTGAACAAGAAAGTATCTGGCAAAGGCTCTAAGCTGGAAAAAGCAGGTCTGATTTCAATGTCTGATAAAGAACGTGCAGCAGTCCTGGCAAATTTCAAGGCTGGTAAAGCGGTTGTAGTGAAGTAATAAATGATTTTGAAAATGCTGGTGGTAGGGTCAACCTACCATCGGCTTTTTGCGATAAACAAGTTTTTTCAAACCATGAAAATTGAAAAAACAGTGGAGAATACATGAATCTGCTACTTATAGGTGTGTTATTGGCCATCATGGCCATAGCCTATCAAATCGGATTAAGTAAAAGCCGTAGCTTAGCAGGTAAGGGAAGCAATTCTGCAAACTTACACTCGCGTCCCGGATATTATGGTGCCCTGGTTGCACTATGGTGTGGTATCCCTGCGTTTTTAATTTTGATTGTTTGGAACATGGTGGAACCCACTTTTCTGGAGCAAGTGGTACTCAACCATTTGCCAGAAAATGTTTCTGCTAGTCTGGATCCGGCAAGTCTGAGTGTTGTGATTGATCGCGTTCAGGCACTTGCCTCAGGTTTCGGGGTCAGTGATACACCTGCAGCCTATGAAGTTGCAGCAGCAGAACAGTTGGCTAAATTCTCGACCATTGGTACCTTTGCCAAATTGGCAGTCGTGATTTCGGCTGCGCTGGCCGGTCTGGTCTGGGCCAAGAAACATATTAGCCAGGAATTCCGTGCACGTAACCAAGTCGAAAAAATGATTAATATCGGCCTGGCATTGTGTTCAGGTGTGGCGATTCTGACCACTCTCGGGATTGTGATGTCGATGTTTGGCGAGGCAATGCGTTTCTTCAGCTTCGTCAGCCCACTGGATTTCTTCTTTGGTACCCAATGGAACCCGGGATTTAGTACCTCTGGCAGTGCTGAAGGCAGTTATGGTTTATTGCCACTGTTATGGGGCACGCTCATGGTCAGCGGGATCGCGCTTCTGGTCGCGGTTCCAGTAGGCCTGATGATTGCGATCTATCTGGCAGAATACGCTTCACCGCGATTCCGCTCTTGGGCAAAACCTACAATTGAAGTGTTGGCGGGTATTCCTACGATTGTCTATGGTGTCTTTGCCTTGATGATCATCGGTCCATTCCTTAAAAGCATGGGTGCTCTGGTCGGACTCGAAATTAATGCCACCAGTGCGCTGACCGCCGGTCTGGTCATGGGCATCATGATCATTCCATTTGTATCTTCTTTGTCAGACGACATCATCACTCAGGTGCCGCGTGCCTTACGTGATGGTTCTTTGGGCTTGGGGGCGACCAAATCTGAAACGATTCGTCAGGTGGTTTTACCCGCAGCCCTACCGGGTATTATCGGTGCGTTCCTGTTGGCAGCGTCACGTGCAATTGGTGAAACCATGATCGTGGTTCTTGCAGCCGGGAACAGTCCGCAGTTGCATGCCAATCCGCTTGAAGCCGTATCTACGGTCACGATTACCATCGTGAATCAGTTAACTGGCGATACTGATTTTGCTAGTCCACAAGCACTGGTAGCCTTTGCACTAGGATTGACGCTATTCGTCATTACCTTGGGTTTGAACATTGTTGCACTGATCATCGTGCGTAAATATCGTGAGCAATACGACTAATGAGTACTTCAAATACAACGCCTGTGGATCAGCGTATTGATCCATCCATCGCCGCCGAGCTGCGTGAAAAGCGTAAGAAGACCATTCAAAGCTCTTTGGCACGACGTCATCGTAAAGAAAAAACCTTCCGTTTATTTGGTTTCTCTGCGGTACTGGCAGGTCTGTTCTTTGTGGTATTGCTGTTCGGGAGTATTTTATCCAAAGGTTTGCCTGCATTCTGGCAAAGCAGCATGAGTTTGCCGATTCATTTCGATCCAGCCATTGTGGATATTGGTCCAAAACCAAAGCCAGCTGCAGGAGAATCTCCAGCACAGTTTGAAGATCGCTTTATCGCATGGCAGACTGAAGTCGGAATGGTGGATTGGGATGCACTAATTATCAACGGCATGATCGCCAAAGACAGCAAGCTGGAAAGCCAGCGTGATGAACTGGGTTCTTTATATACCAGTTCTGAGGCGTATCGCTTGCGTGACATGGTCATGAATGACCCGAGTCTGGTCGGTCAAAGTAAGGAAGTGAAAATTCTGGCGGATGCCAATGTCGATGTCTGGTTGGCGGGAAATATTGACCGTGATCTTCCCGATGAACAGCAGCAGCTCAGTCCTGAAGTACGTCAGGTGGCGGACGAGATGAAAGCCTCTGGTGTGATTGAAAATAGTTTCAATACCAATATTTTCACCAGTCCTGACTCACGCAGCTCACCGGCAACTTCAGGCTTGGCAGGCGCCTTCATGGGCTCACTGTTCATGATGATGATCGTGATCTTTATCTCGATTCCAATCGGGGTGGCCTCTGCGATTTATCTGGAAGAGTTTGCACCGAAAAACTGGATTACCGATGTGGTCGAAGTCAATATCAACAACCTGGCAGCCGTACCATCGATTGTCTTCGGTCTATTGGGTGCAGCGATCTTCATTGGCTGGATGCATTTGCCACTGTCAGCCCCATTGGTGGGTGGTCTGGTACTGAGTCTGATGACCTTACCGACTGTGATCATCACCACACGCGCATCACTTAAAGCGGTTCCACCTTCGATTCGTCAGGCAGCTTTGGGCCTCGGTGCTTCCCGCATCCAGACAGTATTTCATCACGTCTTGCCTTTGGCTTTGCCGGGTATTTTGACGGGCGCAATCATTGGGGTCGCACAGGCTTTGGGTGAAACTGCACCATTGTTATTAATCGGGATGAGTGCTTTTGTTGCCAGCGTTCCAGCCACACCATTTGATCAGTCAACGGCTTTACCGGTGCAGATTTTCTTATGGCAAGGCAATGAATTACGTAACTTCTTTGAAGGGCGTACCGCAGCAGCAATTATTGTACTTCTGGCCATGATGATCAGCTTGAACAGTCTGGCCATCTGGTTACGTAAGAAATTTGAAGTCCGTTGGTAATAGGGGCAGAATCATGAACACAACTGTTATTCAAAATTCCTTAAAAAAGGATCAAATCGTGAATCCACAACAGACACAATTCACCTCGGATGAGGCGACTCAAAAGCCGGCAACTCCGTTTGTTTCCCAGTTCGATACGCAAAGCAGCAGCAAAAAAGATGCGAAGTCGACGAATGTGAAACTTAGTACTTCTGATGTGCATGTGTACTATGGTGAAGCGGAAGCGATTAAAGGCATTGACCTGAACATTTATGAAAATGAAGTGATTGCTTTTATTGGGCCATCAGGCTGTGGTAAATCGACCTTTCTGCGTACCTTAAACCGCATGAACGATACGATTGATAGCTGCCGTGTGACCGGTAAAGTCATGCTGGACAATCAGGATATTTATGATCCAAACCTAGATGTGGTCTTGCTACGTGCACAGGTTGGTATGGTTTTCCAGAAGCCGAACCCATTTCCAAAATCAATCTTCGATAATGTCTCCTATGGCCCAAAACTGCATGGTTTGGCGCGTGACAAGTACGATCTTGAAGAAATTGTCGAAGGCAGCTTGCGCAAAGCCGGTCTGTGGGAAGAAGTGAAAGATCGTTTAAACCAGCCGGGAACAGGTTTGTCAGGTGGTCAGCAGCAACGTCTGTGTATCGCGCGTACGATTGCAGTCAGTCCAGAAGTCATTTTGATGGATGAACCGTGTTCGGCACTTGATCCCATTGCAACCGCCAAAGTGGAAGAGCTGATTTCTGAGCTATCTACGCAATATACCATCGCGATCGTAACTCACTCCATGCAACAGGCAGCACGTGTATCGGATCGTACTGCGTATTTCCATTTGGGGGATCTGATTGAAGTCAACTCGACCGAAAAAGTCTTTACCCAGCCAGATCATCAGTTGACTGAAGCCTATATTACCGGGCGTTTCGGTTAATCCGATATCTAGAATAAGAGCCGCAAGGCTCTTTTTTTATAGGTGAAATAGATGGTGATAATCGTAATAATTCTCGAAATAAAGTTGAAAAAAACCGAAATTGACCTAATCTAAAGGAATAAATCCGAATTAAATAGAGAATAGATTTTTTATGTTATTTCATACTCCGAAACTGTCCGCTGAAATCCGTATTAGTCATCTCAATGCGCGTATCAATGAACAACGAAAAAAAATAGCGCAAACTACTGGCTCTAAACTGGAACTTTTACAGTTATCACAACAACTGTCAAAAGAAGCGCGTGCGCGTAAGAAAACCAATCAAAAAATCTATGTGCTCGATTTTAAAGGTGATATGGCTGCTTCTGCGGTAGAAGGCTTACGTGAAGAAATCACTCTGATTCTGGCCACAGCCAAAGCAGGTCGTGACCGCGTTGTAGTGCGTCTGGAAAGTCCGGGCGGCATGGTCCATGGTTATGGACTTGCAGCAGCTCAACTGGTACGTTTACGCGAGGCAGGTTTTCATCTGACCATCTGTGTCGATAAAGTAGCCGCTAGTGGCGGTTATATGATGGCGTGTATTGCCAATGAGATTATTTCTGCACCATTCGCGATTGTCGGTTCAATTGGTGTGGTTGCTCAAGTCCCCAACTTTAACCGCCTGCTGAAAGACAATAAAATCGACTTTGAACTCTATACCGCAGGACAGTACAAACGTACCGTGACCATGTTTGGTGAAAATACTGAAGAGGGCAAGGCCAAGTTTGAAGAAGAATTACAGCAAACCCATGCTTTATTCAAACATTTTGTTGAGAAGTATCGCCCGCAGCTGAATATTGAAAAAGTGGCCACTGGTGAGCATTGGTATGGCCGGGATGCGCTGGATCTAAATCTGGTGGATAAACTGCAAACCTCAGACGAATATCTGCTCAACTTGTTGCCCCAACATGATATCTATTCCATCCAGACCCGCAAGAAACCAACTTTGGGCGAAAAGCTGGGTCTGCAAGCCGCACAAATTGCTGATTCACTGGTACCTACTGTCATGAATAAAGTTATGGAAAGCTTAAGTAAAGCCAATGCAAATTTGGTGCAAATGCGTGATCCAAAACTTTAATTCAGTTGATCTTGAATGAATTTTAAAGCTCACTGCGGTGGGCTTTTTTTTTGAAATCATACTATTATGATATAAGTGAAGCACTTTGATTGGGTCTAGGCTCATATGCTCACGTTTATTTTGTTGCTTGGGTTTTTTAGTATCGTATTTATTCCGATGTTATGTATGCTTTATTCTGAAGCAAAATTAACTCAGGATGATTCTAAGAAGGTTTTGTTTTGGCTGAGTTTTCTACCCGGCGTTTGTATCTTTCTGCTGTATAGCTTTCTAAAGCCCAATGATCCACCTGTTATTCCATCGAAGGAATGTGGTGTTGTGCAGTTTTATCAGATGCATAAAGTTCGAGGTGGTAACGAATTTGAACGTGTGAGTATTCGCTTTGATGGCGCTCAATATAGTCGGCATTTATTCTTCGATAAGCATCTGGATAAAATTCCTCAAGGCCAAAAGGCCTGCTTTGAATATCTAGATAAATTCAAATATCCACATTTGTCAGAATCTAAGTTTATTCAATGGGTTGAACCGAATGAAATGTAAACCATCACTGAAACTAATCAGATAAAATAAAGCATATTTTATTGTTAGAGCAGAAACATGGCTATAGCTGAAGCATATCTTGCAACGCAAAATTGTTACTTTAATTATGAATTTGAAGAACTTTATTTAGAGGATGATTTTCCTGAGGAGTTATCTGTATCACTACGTGGCATGATGTTCCGTCATGAGATTGAATATCCTGATACAACCTATTTCATTTATTACAGTGAGATGTTGACGGGTAATGAACTGCAAAAAATGAAAGATGATTGGATGCGATATTGCCCGCATTCATAATTGAAAAAAATGAATGTAATTAAATGCGTGATCCAAAACTTTAATTCAGCTATTAGTTTCTGATTTTAAAAGCTCACTTCGGTGAGTTTTTTTGATTTTTCGGTATCAACTGCAGACCGCCTGTTATCGCCGCGCCAATCGTAGCAAGCAAGATGTCTTTGTGCGCATCCCACATATCACCTTGTTGTCCATTATAGTTTTCAGCTTCCTCAGGAGATAAACCAATGGCAATCAGCCATTCCAGCCATTCATAGAGCATGCTACTGGCCACCACAAACTGAATCACCAGCAGGAAAATGACCACAGGTCTTTGCTGCGGCAACCAGACCTGAAACAGGCGATAGAAAATTGGATAAAGTAATAATCCGTAGGCCAGATGGACAAAACGGTCAAACATATTGCGTGACCAGTGCATCGCTTCATTCAGATTAAAGCCAAAAATCTGTTCGATCCATTGGTTATAAGGCACATAAGAATACAGATAATGCGCAGCAATCACATGAACAATCAGAAAAAGAATATATAAATTAAAACTTAAAAAATTCAGCCCGATTTTATACAGGCAGATGAGCAGCATGATGATCATGAAAACTGTGCCTGCCTGATGCAAGAGATAAGCTTCCAGTTCTAAAGGACGAATACTGGCAAGCAAAATCGCCAGAATTAAAATACCCAGGCTCGCGTAATGTTTGGCAGAAAGTCGATGCTCAATCATGTCGTTATTATGAAATATCTTTTTTAGAATAAAACACATTATAAATAAAAAGGCGAAGCCTGAGCTTCGCCTTTTCGTCTTATTGCAAATTAGATTTTAGCAATCAGCTCAGCCACTTGTTTGGCCTGTTCAGCTGCATTACCTGTATAAGATGCAGGGGTCATTTCTGCTAAACGCGCACGGTCAGCAGCAGGAACAGCTTCTAACTCGTTACCGTTTACGAAATCAACCATCATGTCGCGAGTCATGGCTTGACCACGAGTCAGGGCTTTTAGTTTTTCGTATGGTTTTTCAACGTTGTAACGACGCATTACAGTTTGAATTGGTTCAGCCAATACTTCTTGCGCATTGTCCAAGTCTTCATTGATACGCGCAGCGTTCAACTCAAGTTTGCCAACACCTTTAGAGCAAGCTTCAAAAGCAATTAAGCTTTGCGCAAAACCAACACCCATGTTGCGAAGTACAGTCGAGTCAGTAAGGTCACGCTGCCAGCGAGAAATTGGCAATTTTTCACCTAAGTGGGCAAGTACCGCGTTTGCAATACCCAAGTTACCTTCAGAGTTTTCGAAGTCGATCGGGTTAACTTTATGCGGCATGGTTGAAGAACCGACTTCACCTTCTTTCAGTTTTTGCTTGAAGAAACCAAGAGAGATATAGCCCCAAACGTCACGGTTAAAATCGATCAGAATAGTGTTGAAACGACGCAGCGCATCAAACAGTTCTGCCATGTAATCGTGTGGCTCGATCTGAGTAGTGTACGGGTTAAAATCTAGACCCAAAGACTCTACAAATGCTTGTGAATGCGCAGGCCAGTTGATGTCTGGGTAAGCAGAGTAGTGCGCATTGTAGTTACCTACTGCACCATTGATTTTGCCCAGTAGCTCAACATTTTTGAACTGTTTGATTTGACGTGCAAGGCGGTAAGCCACGTTCGCCATTTCTTTACCCAAAGTCGTCGGGCTTGCAGTTTGGCCATGAGTACGAGACAACATTGGCTGGTCTGCATGCTTCTCAGAAAGCGCAACGATTGAATCAATGATTTGCTGCATAGATGCAACCAGTACATCACGACCGCTTTTCAGCATCAAGGCATGCGACAGGTTGTTAATATCTTCAGATGTACATGCAAAGTGAATAAATTCACCGGCATTTTTAAGTTCATCGATATTGGCGATTTTTTCTTTCAGGAAATATTCAACCGCTTTAACGTCGTGGTTGGTGGTGCGTTCGATCTCTTTGATGCGATTAGCATCATTTTCAGAAAAATCGCTCACAATCGCATCAAGCGCTGCATTAGTTTCGCCTGAAAACGCCGGTACTTCAGTAATTTCCGGGTGGTTTGCAAGCGCTTGTAACCAACGCACTTCAACAGTCACACGAGCATGGATTAAACCAAACTCAGAAAGAAAGGGACGTAGAGCATCACATTTGCTCGCGTAACGTCCATCTAATGGAGAAAGTGCAGTTAAAGCGTTCATATCGATTCCTTAGATTTTGGAATTAAACGTAAAACGAAACACGTGCAGCATCAGTTAAACCACCTGAAACTGTAAACGCGCTAGATTCTGAATATCTTGTAGCAACTTGCGTTTGCCAAATACCATGCCCCAAGAGCTGCCACCGAGCTGACGCCACAGATGCGCCATTTGCAAACCGGTAAATAAAGAAGCGCGGATCCGGTTGGTGTGTCCGGCATCTTTAAAGGCTTCGGCATTACCACGCACCATAATGCGCGGATTAATCTGTCCGGCAGTATCGACATAGGTTTGAGCGAGATTGGCAATGATGCTGGGGTGCAGGTAATTATTATCGAAGAAGGAGAGCTGTCTGAGAATTTTCTGTTGGGACTGTTCAATAATTTCAACAAATTTGGGATTGCTATAGACCTTCTTTTCTAACTGAAGAAGTGCCATCGCATAGCTCATGGGAAGTTTAGTGCTGGAAAGTTTTGGAATTCTGGATTTTGGAGAAGTATTGAAGGGTTGAATAATGCTGCTTTCTAATGTTTTTAAACCTAAGGAAATATCGGCCAGTTGATTAAAAAAGTCGAGCGTCTGGGCATTCTGATTGCTGCCGGGACGGATATTAAGACTGGCTCTAATCAACTGTTCAAAATAAAAGTTACCACTTTCACCAATGCTTTGCTGACCCGTCAATGCGGTCATATGGGTCAGCTGGGTGGCCTGAAACACACCCGCTAATGCCAAAGCACGATTTTGACGAGTATTCAACGTTGTGGCCGGTTGAAATGGTAACTCCGTCATGCCGAATTCATCCTTTTATAAAATCAGGTTTAGGTGCATTGGTATGATGAATCACACCACCCCCTAAACAAACTTCACCTGAATAGAACACCACGCTTTGACCTGGGGTCACTGCACGTTGAGGTTCATCAAACTCAACACAAACACCATTCGGTGATTCTGAATCTTGATACACAGTACATGCTTGATCAGTCTGACGGTAACGGGTTTTGGCAGTACAGCGGAAACCTGTTTCAGGAATATCCTGCTCACCTGCGACCCAGTCAATTGCTTCAGACCAGAGCATAGTGCTTTGCATGAGTGGGTGTTCATGGCCTTGACCGACCACCAGACGATTGCCTTCGATATCTTTATGCAATACGAACCAGGCGCCTTCAGCAGTTCCTTTCATGCCGCCAATACCAATGCCACCGCGTTGACCGAGCGTATAGTACATTAAGCCGTGATGATCACCAACCTCTTTACCGTCTTCCAGTACGATTTTTCCGGGTTGAGCGGGTAAATATTGCTTCAAGAAGTCATTAAAACGACGTTCACCAATAAAACAGATCCCGGTCGAGTCTTTTTTCTTGGCCGTAACCAGATCTAATTCTTCTGCAATTTTACGGACTTGTGGCTTTTCAATTTCACCAACAGGGAACAGGGTCTTATTAATTTCACGACCATGGACAGCATGCAGGAAGTAAGTCTGGTCTTTGTTATTGTCCACACCGCGCAGTAAAGGTGCATATTCTTCACCACGTGAGTTGGTCATGGTTTCACCACGACGACAGTAGTGACCTGTCGCAATAAAGTCTGCACCCAGGTTCACTGCATGATCCAAAAAGGCACGGAATTTAATTTCTTTATTACATAAAATATCTGGGTTTGGTGTACGGCCAGCCGCATATTCCGCCAAGAAATGTTCAAAGACACGATCCCAATATTCCATGGCAAAGTTTGCGGTATGCAGTTTAATGCCGATTTTGTCGCAAACGGCCTGAGCATCGGCAAGGTCATCCATCGCCGTGCAATATTCTGTGCCGTCATCTTCTTCCCAGTTTTTCATGAAAAGACCTTCAACCTGATAACCTTGTTGAAGTAAAAGGGCGGCAGAAACAGATGAATCTACACCACCTGACATACCGACGATGACACGTTGTTGCATAGGATTAGGCATCCAAATTTGAAAGTAAGGGAGAATTCTGGTGCTCGTAAATGAGCGATAAAGGATATTTTTGACCTGAAAGCGCATCTTGCACGGCTTTAATCACCAATGGACTACGCGCGCGAGCAGATTCAATCAGTTCATCGAGCGTCATCCAGACCGCGCCGACAATATCTGTATCTAAAGTGGCATTGGGGTCATAGTCAATGGATTTGGCTAAAAAGCAGAAACGAAAATATGTCCGATCCGGGAACATCGGTGGGGTATAAGTATACATCCCTAAAAGATGAGTTACTTCAACCGTATGTCCGGTCTCTTCCATGGTTTCACGAATGGCGGCTTCAATAATGGTTTCACCGCATTCCACATGACCTGCTGGCTGATTAAATACCGTGTGTGTCACACCTTCTGTATGTTCTTCTACAAACAGGAATTTTCCGTCTTTTTCAACGACAGTTGCGACAGTGACATGAGCAGTCCAAGCGGTCATAAAGCAGCACCATGGAAAAGGATGCACTATTGTATAAAATTTTAGGGTGTGTGGCTATGTTGAGAGCAGGTTTCTTTAAGCGACTTAATGCATTAATGAATAATCAACCAATGATAATCATGGTATTTGGGGTTAATGAATTACAGAGAAAATAAATGCTGAAGTGATCATTTTAGAACTGGGAAAACGCACATAAAAATAGTATAGCGGGGGGCAGTTAATATTTTTTCAGGACTTGGAGAAATGCTGATGGGGATCAGAAGCTTGATTTCCAAAACAATTATTTAAAGTAATGAGGTCTATAACTGAAAGTTGATATATCAGATAGTTATAGCCTTTATAGCATGACGAAAAAGCCTAAATTAGCTAGATAAGTGATGATGTTAGTCTTAAAAGTATTTTGAATGATGCCTACAAATATTTTTATAGAGTTATGTGTCTAGCCTATTGACTTCAAACAAGACAAGTTTGAAGATAAGAAGGTTGAGTAAATATCAATCAATTTTTAAAAAGAAGAAAAATAACCGAATATAATTAAAAAGTTAAGAGATATTATAAACCTTCTAGTATTGTCTAATTTTTTAACTGTATTCTGATTTAATGCAAAGTTTTCTTCATCATGCATCAAAAAATAAACTTATAAACCCAACATTAAAAAAATATTTTGAGCAGGTTGACATGATGACACCGCCAAATTCAAATATTGGTTTTCGATTAGATATCAATGGACTGCGTGCCTATGCGGTATTAATGGTATTGTTTTTTCACTTCAAAGTTCCAGGGTTTAATGCAGGCTTTTTGGGTGTAGATATATTTTTTGTCATTTCAGGATTCCTGATGACAGCAATCATTTGCAGCAGTCTTGAAAAAAACAGCTTCAAATTATTTGATTTTTATATGGCACGGATAAGACGGATTTTTCCTGCCCTGATGATACTTATTATTATTTTGCTGGTTTTAGGGTGGTTTTGGTTACCCTTACCTGACTATATGTTTTTGGGTACGCAATCGAGTAGTGCTCTGTCTTTTAACTCTAATCTTTATTACTGGCGTACTTCTAATTACTTTGATGGCACTGCTCATGAAAAGTGGTTATTACATACATGGACATTGGGTATTGAGTTTCAATTTTATCTATTATTACCTATTTACTTGTTACTACTGACAAAAATTAAATCGGAACGCCGTACCTTATTATACGGATTATGTTTTGCATTTCTGGGATCTCTCCTTTTAAGCATCGCGATATCTCATTCGAAACCCGTAGCTTCCTTTTATTTATTGCCTGTTCGAGGCTGGGAGTTCGTTGCTGGTGGGTTGGTTTATTTAGCTGCGAAAGAATTTCCACAATTACAAAGATTTGCCAAGGTGTACTTTGTAGCGGGATGTTTTTTATTGTTATTGGCCATGTTGATCATTCATAAGGGGTTAGTTTGGCCTTCTGCTTGGGCGGCGTTACCAGTACTGGGTACAGTACTGGTTATATTGTCACAACAGGAAGACTCCATGTTAACCACGCACCCTGTTGCACAATGGTTGGGAGATCGTTCATATTCGATTTACTTGTGGCATTGGCCGGTTGTGGTTGGCTTGTATTTTGGTAGTGTGCAAGATGATTTAAACTGGATACTATTTGGTTTGGTGCTTAGTCTGATACTGGGGCATCTTTCCTATTTACTGGTTGAAATACCCTCACGCCAATTTTTAACGAAATTTCGTCTTTCCAGACAAGCTCTAGTCATCTTTAGTTTTGGTTTGCTTGCGGGTTTATCTGCAATCGCGATCAGTGCCAAACTACTTCCATTTGAAGAAATTCGATTACCTAAAATTGTAGAGATTGCTGCTGCAGAAACATGGGATATAGATCCTAGGCGTGAAGAGTGTAATGCCTCTCATGACAAAATAGGGTCGCCGAGTTGTGTGTACGGAAAAGAAAAAATTTTAGCAATTTTAATGGGGGATAGTCATGCATCAGCAATAGCAAGTTCTTTGGGTACAGCAGCCTCTCACTTTAACTCAGGTGTGATTTCTTGGTTTATGGATAGCTGTCCTACACTGGATGGCATTCGATATATAGATCATAAAGAGTACAGTGCGGATTCATGTGATCTTCTAAATCAATGGGCAAATGAAGAATTAAAAAAATATCCTAATATTCCGCTAGTTTTGGTCAGTCGTACTTCAGAGTATGTAAAAGGTGTGAATGAGCCTGACCAATCGGAACGGTCTAAACTAGCACCAGTCTACTTCAGTAAAAAATATCTTTATAATGAGGATAGGCAGTTTATAAAGGAATTTTCCCAAGTTTTAGTTGATACAGCATGTCGTTTGGCAAAAGACCGACCGGTTTATTTAATGCGACCAATACCAGAGTTCGGAATAGATATTCCCAAGACCATTTCGCATAAGCTGGTTATACATGGTGCTGTGGAAGATATGAAGCTTTCACTTTCTGAATATCATAAACGGCATAAAATTGTTTGGGATGCTCAGGATGAAGCAGCTCAGCGCTGTGGAGTGAAAATCTTGAATCCTCTGCCTTATTTATGTGATACAGAATATTGTTATGGTTCAAAAAATGCTCGTCCTTTGTATTATGATGATGACCATTTGAGTGAATATGGCAATAAATTTTTAGTCCCTATGTTTGAACAAGTATTTAGATATTAAGTTGAGATGTTACTTGGAGAGAGGATTTATTCCATTTTTGAAATTTCCCGGAATTTATCCTGTAAAAAGCATGAAAAGACTCTAATACTGGCCTTATATTAAAAGAGGCTAGGGTGTGTCCTCATTTGGCTTTGCACCAAATAAATATACAGGCTATACGAATCATAGATTTATAATTGCGTGCCAGTTTATCAAATCGA
>NZ_JAMXXP010000002.1 GCF_024129355.1 Acinetobacter lwoffii
GTTGTGGTGAATGGATAAATTACGCAGAATAACTTTCAACTTTTGCCAGTGTTGATCTGTCAGCATGGTACGAGGCATAGCGAATAGTAAAATTGGGTTTGGCGATTTGATTTTACTACTTCGCTATTTTTTTAAGCTAAAAGTGTCAACACACCCTAATCTATGAAAAAAATTTTAACTTTCATAAAAATATAAATATACTTGGAGTTGATCGACAGAAAAAATCTGTCTAAATTGATCTAAAATCACTCCCACAAAGAAAATATAGAGACTATGATAAAAACCTGTTGCGGCTTACTCGAAGAGAAAAACATAAAAATTGCCTTTATCGAAAGCGCAAGTTCTGGATATCTCAGTAGCCAGTTCTCCATTTGTAAAGGAGAAGGTGCCGAAATTCTGATTGGTGGTTTGATCTGTTACGATGTAAGTGTCAAGACTTCAGTATTGGGCATTTCCAAGAATCTGATCAATAGTCATACTGCGGAATCTATGCCGGTAACAGTTGCTCTGGCGGAAGCAGGTAAAAAAATGTTCCGTGATGCTGACTGGATTATCGCCTGTACAGGGTTACTTAAACCAGGTGGTAGCGCGACACCAGAGAAACCGGAAGGAACATTTTTTGTGGCCATTAATGACGCCACGCAAATCCATCAGTTCCAGTATTATCTCAAAGGCTCGCCACTTGAACGCCTCAACAAACTGTCAGCTGTGGTTGCACATGACATGATCAATCTGTTGAATAACAGCTAAGCTTTCAAAGTTACTGTATAGCCTGAATAAGCTTCATTATTTCTACCGTATTTTAAGATAGATTGGCATGATCAAATGCCAATCTATTTTTTTGAGGGTGGAATGACCATGAATATTAAAACTGCACTGCTTCTGCTCCCTCTGAGCTTGCCCACTCTGGCTTTCGCTACCGTAGGCGGTCCACAAAATATTGAAGTTCTAGGCTATGAAGTCAAAGAACAGAAGCTTTATATCATGCGTCATTATCTTGATGGTCGTGGACGCTTGCCTCAACTATATTATTATAATTTTAAATCCCAAAAATCAAATCAGCTGGTTCAGGTCAATTCCTTATATATCAATCCTAAAACCAAGCGCATCGATTATGATCAAGACAGTCGCAAGTTTGATCAGGACATTGCCAAAATCAAAAAACGTTTAGTTCCATTAAATCCGGTTCAAAAATCAAAGCCACAGCTTAAGGTCTTAAAGACAAGAAAAGGTAGCGCACCTGCCTGGCATGACCCTCAGGAAAAAGTGCCAAAATGGACCTATCAATATCAAGTGAAATCCGGCTTACAAAAAAGCCCGGTTCAGCAAGCCGTCAGTTATCAGCAAGGCTTAAAAATTAGCCAAGCCTATAAAGTTCCGCGACAGAATAAGACCCTAGTAATAGTAAAGTATCTGGGTATTCCTTTTGAAACAGGTTATAGCATTGAAGATCCAGCACTGTTAAGTCGATAACTAAACCGATAAAAAAATAAGGTCTCAATTGAGACCTTATTTTTTATTTTTACTACAGAAACAGATTAAGCTGCGGTAGAACGTTCAGCGATTGGCACTACTTTACGCAGTTCAGGACCGGTATAGTCCGCGCTTGGACGGATAATACGGTTGTCAGCACGCTGTTCCATCACATGCGCTGCCCAGCCTGTCACACGTGACATAACAAAGATCGGGGTAAACAACTTGGTTGGAATGCCCATAAAGTGATAAGCAGACGCATGGAAGAAATCGGCATTACAGAATAATTTCTTCTCACGCCACATGACTTCTTCGCAGCGCACTGACACTGGATAAAGTACGGTATCACCGACATCTTTGGCTAAACGCTCCGACCAGACTTTAATAATGCCATTACGCGGATCATTGTCCTTATAGATCGCATGACCGAAGCCCATGATTTTTTCTTTACGTTCCAGCATGCCCAGCATTTCACGTTCAGCTTCTTCAGGCGACTTCCAGTTTTCGATCATGTCCATCGCAGCTTCGTTGGCACCGCCATGTAGAGGGCCACGCAAGGAACCGATTGCACCGGTAATACAGGAATGCATATCGGACAGCGTTGATGCACACACACGAGCGGTAAAAGTCGAAGCATTGAATTCATGCTCTGCATACAGAATCAAGGAAACATTCATTACTTGTTCATGTAGCTCATTTGGTTTTTCACCATGCAGAAGATGCAGGAACTGTGCACCAATCGAATCATCGTCAGTATTTTCTTCAATACGTACGCCGTCATGACTATAACGATACCAGTAACAAATGATTGCCGGCAAAGTTGCCAAAATGCGGTCTGCGATATCCTGTTGCTGCTCAAAAGATTGCTCAGTTTCAAGATTGCCCAGCATGGAAACGCCAGTACGCATCACATCCATTGGATGTGAGTCGGCAGGAATACGCTCAAGGACTTCTTTTAATGCCTGAGGTAAAGTGCGTAAGGATTTCAGTTTGGCTTTGTAGGCTGCCAATTGCTCTGCTGTCGGCAATTCTCCGAAGAAAATCAGGTAAGCGACTTCTTCAAACTGGCAATGTTCAGCCAGATCCTGTACGTCATAACCGCGATAGGTCAGGCCTGCGCCACTTTTGCCTACTGTTGAAAGTGAGGTTTTACCTGCCACTTGTCCGCGCAATCCTGCGCCAGTGAGTACTTTTCCTTCAGCCATTTTTTTAATT
Organism: Acinetobacter lwoffii; assembly: GCF_024129355.1. Classification (GTDB taxonomy): domain Bacteria; phylum Pseudomonadota; class Gammaproteobacteria; order Pseudomonadales; family Moraxellaceae; genus Acinetobacter; species Acinetobacter lwoffii_I. Next base: position 2,689 of record NZ_JAMXXP010000002.1, read on the forward strand.
CTCCTGTTTAAACAGTTTATCTAATGTGTCTTCGAAGCTGTGATAATCTAAAAATTCGTAGAGTTCTTTTCGTTGTTGCATAATATCCAGCACATTTACCTGAGTACCATGTTCGCGTACTGAACGCATCACTTCAAGTGCGGCTTTTTGCATTGCACGTGTCGCTGATAACGGATACAGCACCATGCCAATGCCCTGCTCCGCCAGTTCATCAACCGTATAATACGGTGTATCACCAAATTCGGTAATATTTGCCAAGACTGGCACACCGACCGCATCACACACTGTACGGTACATGGTGATATCGGTCATCGCCTCAGCAAAGATCGCATCTGCACCCGCTTCAACACAGGCAGAAGCACGATCAATCACGGCTTGCAAGCCTTCTTTTTGTAGCGCATCGGTACGCGCCATCACCACGAAGTTTGAATCGGTTTTCGCATCTACAGCCGCTTTGATACGATCGACCATTTCCTGCTGCGATACGATTTCTTTATTTGGACGATGACCACAACGCTTCTGTGCCACCTGATCTTCAATATGAACCGCAGCGGCTCCTGCTGCAATCATCTGCTTAATCGTGCGGGCAATATTTAATGCACCGCCCCAACCGGTATCAATATCAACCAGTAAAGGTGTATCCACACGCTCAGTGATCCGGCGTACATCTTCAAGAACATTATCCAGGCTGGTCATGCCCAGATCAGGCAAACCATAAGAATAATTCGCGACACCCGCACCTGATAAATAAATGGCTTTATAACCGACCTGTTTGGCCATCATGGCAGCATAGGCATTTACTGTGCCCATAATTTGCAATGGTTTCTCGACTTCAAGCGCTTGTCTAAATCTTAAACCTGCAGACATTTGTTCTGTCATCTTCCTTTTCCACAGTCTTGGCTATAATTATTGAAATTCGAGTATACTCATTTGGCTTGCTCATTCCATAACCTGATAAAACAAATACTCTAAAACTTTAGTCAAATTTTTAAGTTTTGCTTTACCTAATCCAGCAAATACTGCACTTATCCGGCGCAATTATGAAATATGTGCATATATTTGCTATGATGGCGTTTCAATCTCTATTGACATGTTGATGTACTATCTCCTATGCAAGACCTCGCCCTAGAACCGCTCGCCAAAGATCTGCCACAGACCAAACGTGGTCATGAGCGTTGTATTGCGCTGCTGATCAGCGCAACCGAGCTATTTCTGGAACGGGGTTATGACGCTGTCTCTCTGGATGATATCGTCCAGCATGCCGGTGGCTCCAAAGCCTCTATTTATAAGTACTTTGGCAATAAAGAAGGCTTGTTTAAAGCCATTTGCGATTATCGCCGTATCAAGTTTTTTGAAGATATCAGTATTCCGATCGAACTGATGGCACTGGATTTTCGTAGTTATTTAGTACACACGTTGCTTAATTTTTATCACCAGATCATGCAACCTGAAAATTCGGCCTTTATGCGTCTGGTACTGGAACAGAGTCAGCGCAATCCAGAACTTGCTCAGCATATTCATGAGCGAGGCCCGGTGCATGTGCAAAGTGCCATTGCCACGGCCTTAGAACAGGCAGATGCGCAAGGTTTATTACATTGCGAGAATCCGCAATATTCGGCGCAGCTGTATTTTGGTATTTTGCGCAATCTGGAATGGCGTATTCTGATGGGAATTCCGGTACAGGAAGATGATCAGGAAATCGACAAATACATCAGTTATTGTGTGGATCGCTTTTTAGACGGTCATCAAAAAGTCTAGTTTTTTTGCATTTTTCATTGCTTATAGTATATTAGCCGATTCCGTATTTTTTCTTAAACTAACCAACAACTGATTGTTGATCGAGTTTTTCGGCAATTATTGTGGAGTAACGAATGGCTCTCCGTCACTTTCTCACCTTACGCGATTTATCAACTTTAGAACTTAACCAGATTTTGCAACGCGCAATTGAGCTTAAGCGCAAACAGCATAACAATGAAGTGTTCCAACCATTTGTTGGTAAAGTGATGGGCATGATTTTTGAAAAATCGAGTACCCGTACGCGTGTTTCGTTTGAAGCTGGCATGAGCCAATTTGGTGGCAGCGCAATTTTCCTGTCTTCACGCGATACCCAGTTAGGTCGTGGTGAACCGATTGAAGATTCTGCACGTGTGATTTCAAGCATGCTGGATATCGTAATGATCCGTACTTTCGGTCATGATATCGTGGAGCGTTTTGCATCTTATTCAAAAGTTCCAGTGATTAATGCTTTAACAGATGATCACCACCCTTGCCAGTTACTTGCTGACATGCAGACCTATGTAGAGCAACGTGGCTCAATCGAAGGGAAAACTGTTGCCTGGATTGGTGATGGCAACAATATGTGTAACTCTTATATTGAAGCTGCGCATATGTGGGGCTTTAATCTGAAAATTGCAGCGCCAAAAGGCTATGAGCCACAAGAAAAATTCCTGTCTGAATTTGCCCATTGTGTGGAACTGGTTCCTTCTGCTGAAGATGCAGCGGTGAATGCTGATCTGATCGTGACTGACGTTTGGGCAAGCATGGGCCAGGAAGAAGAACAGAAGATCCGTGAAAAAGCCTTTGCAGATTATCAGGTGAATGAACGTCTGATGGATCTTGCACATCCGGATTGCTTGTTTATGCACTGCTTGCCTGCGCATCGTGGCGAAGAGATTTCAGAAAATCTGCTTGACCATAAAAATGCTGTGGTTTGGGATGAAGCGGAAAATCGCTTACACGCGCAAAAAGCCTTAGTTGAATTCCTGATTAATGAAAATCTGAAAAAAGACTAATTTTTAAGATGAATCTTCACAAATTAAGCACCAATCTCTGGTGCTTTTTTTGTCTCAGCTCTTATAATCATTGTTGAAATGGAATAAAAGTGATTTTATACAATGCAAAAAAAATATTGGGCTTTGGCACTCTTGACTGGTTTTAGCAGTGCTGCCTTAGCGGTGCATGCTTCTGAATTTGACCAATATCTTCAAGAAAAAAATATTATTGACAGCAAATTTAAAATTCAGAAAAAAGCTGAACTGAATGAATTACTCGCAGTGCTCAGTGCAGAAGATTCCAGAACTTTACCGTTGCAGATTGATCAAAATACGATTATTGAACAATTACAGTTAAGTGCCAATAAAACCACACTGAAAGGCATGATCATCACGCCCGATTTTAGCCAGTTTGAAAAAGACCTGGGGCGCAAAGAAGTGATGAAAGTCATTCGCAATAATCTGCTCAATAATTGTGAAATTTTCTTTGAACATCGCTATCAGATTGAGAACCCATACAAGGTTGAACTCAGCCTGAACTCGCAGACACAAACCTATAAAACTGATATTTCTCAGAAAGATTGTAAATTAAAATAATCTAACTAAATAAGACATCAAGTTTGATTTGAAATTAAAAAATCCAAAAACAAAAAAAGGTAGCTGTGGCTGCCTTTTTTAATAAGGTTTACTGTTATATCTTGCTAACGCACCAAGCCTTGCGGCTGCAAAATAATAATCAACGCGCCCAGTATTACCACCATGCCACCAAGTAGATCCCAACGCGATAGAGTCACTTGATCAACGAAGCGCAACCACATCAGTGCTGAAAAAATATAGATACCGCCATAAGCGGCATAGATCCGTCCTGAAGCAGCTGGATGCAAGGTTAACAGCCAGACAAAAGCCGCCAAAGCCAGAGCTGTCGGAATCCATAACCAGTGGCTTCTCCCCTGATTTAAAATCAGATAGGGAAAATAACAACCTAAAATTTCCATCAATGCCGTGACTAAAAACAGTAAAAATGTCGTGAACAGCTTGGTAACTTGAATATCCATAATTTATCTTTTAAATGATATGAATTTGATAATTTAAAATATGAGTGCATAAAAAAACCCGTGCAGGCACGGGTTTAATCTTTTTCGTTCATTAGGCCGGTTCAGCAGTCTGGTCTTCAAAAACTTCAAGTTTTAAGCCAACCGCTTTACCATTTTCTTTTTTCACCGATACTGCAACATTGCCGCCATTTTCAGCCAGTTCACCAAACAGGATCATCTCAGCCAGCGGTTTTTTCAGGTGTTCCTGAATCAAACGTTGCATTGGACGTGCGCCCATTAAACGGTCATAGCCATGTTCTGACATCCATTCACGTGCACTTTGATCCACTTCCAGCATGACTTTTTTGTCATCCAGTTGTGCTTGAAGTTCAGTCAGGAATTTATCCACGACATTTTCAATAATGCTGCTTGGCAATGCCTTGAACTGAATCACGCCGTCGAGGCGGTTACGGAATTCTGGTGAGAAGGCTTTCTTCATCGCTTCCTGATTATCGTTACTATTATCCTGTTCCATAAAACCAATGCTGACACGAGAAATACTTTCCGCACCAATATTGGTGGTGAGTACCAAGACCACGTTACGGAAATCAGATTTACGCCCGTTGTTATCAGTCAATGAACCATGATCCATAATCTGCAATAACAGGTTAAACACATCTGGATGCGCTTTTTCGATCTCATCGAGCAACAGTACACAATGCGGATTTTTATGAATCGCATCGGTCAATAACCCACCCTGATCAAAACCGACATAGCCCGGAGGTGCACCGATTAAACGAGACACCGCATGGCGTTCCATATATTCCGACATATCAAAGCGAACCAGTTCTACACCCATCTGTTTCGCCAGCTGCTTGGTCACTTCAGTTTTACCGACACCAGTTGGACCTGCAAAGACAAAACTACCTACAGGCTTGTCTGGAGATTTCAAACCGGCACGTGACAGTTTAATTGCAGATGCCAAAGCTTCAATGGCTTCATCCTGTCCAAAGACCACACGTTTCAGATCGCGCTCAAGATTTTCCAGCACGCTCTTGTCATCTTTCGAGACAGTTTTTGGTGGAATACGCGCAATTTTAGAGACGATATCTTCAATATTTTCTACGGTGATCAAACTGTCATCTTGTTCAGCTTTCAGACGGCGCTGAGCACCGGCTTCATCAATGACGTCAATCGCCTTATCTGGCAAGAAACGGTCGTTGATAAATTTTGCAGAAAGTTCTACCGCAGACACCAAGGCTTGATCGTCATATTCCACATGATGGAAATCTTCAAACTTCGATTTCAGACCACGTAGGATATCAATAGTTTCAGAAATAGATGGTTCATTCACATCAATTTTCTGAAAACGGCGCGATAAAGCATGATCTTTCTCAAAGACCTGACGGTATTCCTGGAAAGTGGTTGAACCGATGCAACGTAAAGTGCCATTGGCTAATGCTGGCTTGATCAAATTCGATGCATCCATAGTACTGCCCATACTCGAGCCTGCACCAATAATCATGTGAATTTCATCAATAAACAGCACGGCTTCAGGTTTCTTTTTCAGCGCATTTAAAAGCTGTTTCAAGCGTTTTTCAAAATCACCGCGGTATTTGGTTCCTGCCACCAAAGCACCAATATCCAGACTAAAGATTTCAGCACTTTCCAGCGGTTTTGGCGCTTTACCATTGACGATCAACCAAGCCAGACCTTCAGCAATCGAGGTTTTACCGACCCCTGGATCACCGACAAGCAGTGGGTTATTTTTACGACGGCGGCAAAGAATTTGCGCTGCACGCTCAATTTCTTTTTCACGACCAATCAGCGGATCGGTCTTGCCCTTTTGTGCTTCAACATTGAGGTTAGTGGTATAAAGCTCAAGTGGACCTGAACTCGCTGAAGATGCAGATTCGCCATCTAGATCTTCAATTTCTTCTTCAGATTGTACGTCTTCTTTACGTGTACCATGAGATAGGTATTGAGTCAGGGTCAGACGGTTAATTTGATGACGTTTCAGCAGATAGACCGCAAATGAGTCACGCTCAGAATACATGGCAACCAGAATATCGGCACCTTCTACAGTACGATCGCCACCACTTGATTGCACGTGAAAAATCGCGCGTTGCAAGATCCGGTCGAAGCTTTCTGTCGGGTGTGGTGCCTGATCACTATTTTCACCAAGTTTAGGGGTATGTTGTTCGACGTACTCTTCTAATTCCTTACGCAACACGATAATATCTGCGCCACATGCTTTCAGGGCATTTACGGCGGAATCATTGTCGAGCAAGGCTAACAATAAATGTTCTACAGTCAGGAACTCATGTCTCTTTTGACGAGCCATGCTGACAGCCAAACGTAGTGATACTTCTAATTGACGACTGAGCATGTAACCCCCTTAATCTTTAGGCTCTATTTGGCAAAGTAATGGATGACCTTGTGATCGAGCATAATTAGTGACTTGGTTCGCTTTGGTCTCCGCAATGTCTCGAGGATACACCCCAGCTACACCCTTTCCTTCATAATGTACAGTTAGCATTACTTGTGTAGCTTGGTCAAGATTCATTGCAAAGTATTGTTGTAAAATTTCAATTACAAACTCCATCGGCGTATAGTCGTCATTTAATAAAACAACGGCATACAACGGTGGACGTTTCAGTTCTGGCGGTGCGGTCTGTACAGCTAAGTCAGAATCACCGTCTTCAGAGGGTTCATTTGCTAAACGTGGGCTGATATGCCAATCAACGATTCCAGACTCATTAAAAGAATTTTTAATATCACTTAAACACATTTGACGTTTATTGCTTGGCATAAGATTTATATTTCACACTTAATTTGCATTTGCTTCGGTTTTCGGAATTTCTGACAAGGTAGCAGACTGATTTTCTACTGCTTTGCCCTGTTCCCAACTAAAACGACGAATCACAGGCTTGGCACCAGTAAGACGCACTTCAATAAATTCTGGTTTAAAGCCTTTCGGCATGGTCCAGCGGCCAGTGAGTCGCTCATAATTTTCAAAATTAAAGTTTTTATCTTCCAGTGGTACCACCAGAATTTCAGTCCCTTTAATCAGGCGCAGTTCCACACTACCTGAAGCACGACTTTTGCCTGGACTGACCTGAACCAGATCAATCTGGTATTCAAAGGCATTTTCGGGTAATGGTTTAATCGACAGGTTTTGAACCGCCAATGCCAAACCACCACGCTGACGCAAAATTTCGCGATAAATGGTTCCCACACTTTCGGCCTGCACCTGTTCATCACGTGCCTTGGTCATGGCCAGATACAGATCATTGGCATTGCTAACCGCCAGATCACGCTCCTGAACCGCAGTATTCAGTGTCTTGTTCAGTGTTTCCAGACTGGCTTTCTGAGTCTGTACCACATCCACCAGTTGCTCTGCATCTGCATCATAACCCGCCGCAGTCAAACCCTGACGATGTCCTACGGTATATCCGAGTACGCCACTGCTTAAGATCAATACAGCCGCACCAATGGCTAAGGGCGTATTGCCTTTCATGAATGGTTTCTTAGTACCGGGTTCCTGAGGAAGCGTCGTATTTGACTCGTTATTCGGCATTTTGATCTCTTGTTTGCTTTAATCAAGACACACATTTAAATGCAAATCTAAATGTGTGTGAAGTTCTAATACGTTTTTTATGGTAATAAACCAATATTATTTAACCCAGCATCTTCAGCAAAACCAAACATCAGGTTCATGTTTTGCACAGCCTGACCTGCTGCGCCTTTTACCAGATTGTCTTGTACAACCAGGATCACCAGTTTCGTTGGCTGTGGCTTGTACAAGGCAATACGCAACTGATTCGCTCCACGCACTGAACGCGTTTCTGGTGAACTGCCTGCCGGCATGACATCGACAAATGCTTCATTGGCATAGAACTGCTCATATAGCGCTTGTAAATCTGCGGTTTGCCCTGCTTCAGTTAAATCGATATAGATGGTCGACAACATACCACGAATCATCGGCACCAAATGCGGTACAAATAAAATATGATCAAACACATTTTTTTGACCTGAAATATTTTCCAGTGCTTCGACAATTTCAGGGTGATGACGATGACCCGCTACACCATAGGCCTTAAAATTATCGGCATTTTCAGAATAAATCATGCCCATACTGGCTTTACGACCTGCACCTGATACACCCGATTTGGCATCAATAATAATGCTTTCAGGTTTCACCAATGCTTCAGCCGCTTTTAAAACTGGCGCCAGACCCAGCTGAACTGTGGTTGGGTAACACCCCGGATTCCCGATCACATTGGCTTTTTTAATGTCTTCACGATTCAATTCAGATAAACCGTAAACAGAATCTTTTAACAGTTCTGGACATGCATGTTGCATGCCATACCATTTTTCAAACTGTGCAAGATCTTGTAAACGGAAATCGGCAGCTAGGTCGATCACTTTGGTATTTGCAGCGACCAGCTCTTCGGCATGTTTCATTGCGACACCATGCGGTGTTGCAAAGAACACCACATCGCATGATTTTAATAAATCCAGACTTAAATCAGAGAATTTAAGATCGGTATGCCCGCGCAAGCTTGGGAACATGTCATCTACACGACGACCTGCTTCAGTACGTGATGTCAGTGCTGTTACATTTACATCTGAATGTCGTAGCAAAAGACGTAAAAGTTCAACGCCTGTATAACCCGTACCACCCACAATACCCACTGAAATCACGATGATTACCTCAAATAAATGTTTCCTTTATAAGGCCTAGTATGACAGGAAGTTGAGGTTTTCTAAACCATTTCACTGGGGTTTGCTGGTTTTTTAATTGATCAGTAGGATAAGGCCGGTTTAGAGGATTAAATGCATAGATTGCTTAGGCTATTTTAATAGAGTTATATGGACTTATTAATTATGCTTTTAGGCACCCCACCAATATGGCAACGGCGTATTTTTCAGCGTTATACGATGCTGCTGGAAATGCTGATCATGCTTGGCAACTTCTGCCCAAAAGCGTGGGCTATGATCAAAATGCTTTGTATGTACCAGCTCATGGACAGCGACATAACGCGTGACTTGTTCAGGAAATAATACCAGCGCACTGTTCAACATAATGTCATGCTTGGCCGAACAACTGCCCCACCGGGTTTTAGGCTGTCGAATGTTGCAGTTTTTAAAAGGCAGATGACATTGCTGTGAGACAAGATTTAAATATGAAGGAAGCTGTTCTTTTGCATAGGCAATCACGAAAGCTTTTAAATATTCTTCAGGATGTCGGTCACTGATCCAAAGCTGCAAATTCTCATCATTAAAAATGAAGTTGTTTTTCTGGCTGTGATAAGAGATTTGTACAGGTGCTTTTAGATTGAATAACCGCAGCTCACTCGGTAGCGTCCGGTCAATATTTGCGATTTTTTCTTGCTGGGATTGCCAGGTTTTAATTAGCCAGCTTTCAGATTGTTCAATAAAATGCCGTATCTGTTTTTTGCTACAAAAAACTGGGGCTGTCAGGCGAATCTGGGTCGCATCGACACGTAAACGCAGCCGGGTTGAGCGGACATTTCGGGTGATTTGAATTTCAGGTAGGTCAGATAAGGTCATTTTTATTCTTTTGTTGAATCCTCCCCTTGCGTAGCAGTACTACTCACCTTTAACAAAGGAGGGAATAAGCCCCCTCTTTTTCAAAGAGGGGTTTGGGGGAGATTTTAAAATTAAACCGCGGTACGCTCTTCAATTCCATTATCAGTTGCGACAATGGCGATATCTGCTTTATTAATCGCAAAGATGCCGTTACATACCACGCCCGGAATATCATTTAAGGTTTTTTCAAGCTCAAGTGCATTTAGAATATTCAGGTTGTACACGTCTAAAATCACGTTACCATTGTCAGTTACCACACCTTCACGATAAGCAGGATCGCCACCCAAAGATACAATTTTACGTGCAACCGCAGAACGTGCCATTGGAATCACTTCTACAGGAAGCGGGAACTCACGCCCTAATTGTCCAACCCATTTAGAATCATCCACGATACACACGAATTTTTTCGCGATAGAGGCAACAATTTTTTCACGTGTGAGCGCTGCGCCGCCACCTTTGATCATATGCATATGACGATCAATTTCATCTGCGCCATCAACATAAGCATCCAGACCACTGACAGAGTTCATATCCACCACTTCAATGCCGAGCTTTTTCAAACGCTGTGCAGTTGCTTCTGAACTGGCTACCGCAGCTTCCAATTGCAGCTCAGGTAATAAGTCAATTAAAAAGTTTACAGTACTGCCTGTACCTACGCCTAAAATGCCCCCTTTTGGCAAGTGTTTTAAAGCGGCTTTGGCTGCTGCTTGTTTTTTCTCATCTTGGGTTGCATATAGACTCATGGCTTCACTCAACTATTTTGGACTTTTGCAGCTTTTTTAAACCGCAAAGCCGTGTGGTTTGTTACAATAAGCCCCTATTTTAAACTGTTAGATGGAAAATTAACATGCTGTCTCGTTTGGTTCGACAAATTTTACAAGCAACGGTCTACGATGTTGCAATCGAAACTCCACTCGAAGCAGCGCCACGAATTAGCGAACGACTCAATAATAATATCCGCTTTAAACGTGAAGATTTACAACCGGTTTTTTCATTCAAGCTACGCGGTGCCTATAACCGTATTAGTCAATTACCGAAATCACAAATGGAACGTGGCGTTATTACTGCTTCAGCGGGCAACCATGCACAAGGCGTGGCACTCTCAGGGAAAAAGCTGGGTGTTCGCGCGATTATTGTGATGCCTAAAACCACACCGGATATCAAGGTACAGGCAGTTAAGCGTCTCGGTGGCGAAGTGGTTTTGCATGGCGATTCATTTGATGTTGCCAATAAATATGCAATTCAACGTGCCCAAGAAGATGGCATGACTTTCATTCCACCTTATGATGATGAATTGGTGATTGCTGGCCAAGGCACCATTGCCAATGAAATTCTACGTCAATGGCGTGATGTCGACTATGTGTTTGTCGCAGTTGGCGGTGGCGGCCTGATCGCAGGTGTTGCAGCCTATTTAGGTGATGTCGCACCACACGTTAAAGTCATTCCAGTGGAATACGACGAATCTGCCTGTTTAAAAGCTGCTTTAGAAGCAAATGAACGTGTGATTCTTCCATCTGTAGGTTTATTTGCTGATGGTACAGCCGTAGCCCAAATTGGCGAAAAACCATTTGATGTGATTCGTCTGCAAAAGTCGGACAATTCAGGCCCGATCGTGGAACCGAATGTAGTGCTGGTGAATACGGATGAAGTCTGTGCAGCGATTAAAGACACTTATGACGAATGCCGTAGCATTGTCGAACCATCTGGTGCAATGGCACTGGCTGGCATCAAAAAATACGTGGCTGAACATGGCATCGAAGGGAAAAACATGGTGTCGATTGTCTGCGGCGCCAACATGAACTTCGACCGTTTACGCTATATCGCTGAACGTACCGAATTGGGTGAACGCAAAGAAGCGATTTTTGCCGTGACCATTCCGGAACAGAAAGGTTCATTCCTGAGTTTCTGCCGTGCATTACAAGGCCGTAATATTACTGAATTTAACTACCGTGCCAGCGATGCTTCTGCTGCGCAAGTCTTTGTCGGCATCAGTCTGAAAAATGGCGAGAAAGAACGTCAGGAAATTTATGAAACCTTAAAGTTCCAGTATGACGTTGACGATCTGTCTGATGACGAAGTGGCCAAACTGCATATCCGTTACCTGATCGGTGGTCATGCCGATATTGAAAATGAGCGCCTGTTCCGCGTGGAATTCCCGGAGCGTCCTGGCGCTTTACTGATGTTCCTGGAACGTCTTGGCCCAACCCATAATATCACCCTGTTCCACTACCGTAACCACGGCGCTGCTGAAGGACGTGTTCTGGTGGGTCTTGAAGCAACCGATGCACAACAGAATCCGGACGGCTTGATCGAAACCCTCGAAACCATTACCTATCCTTATCAGGAAATTACCAATAATCTCGGTTATCAACGTTTCTTGAAGTAATTCTTTCAAACACAAACCGCCTTTTGAGGCGGTTTTTTTAGGATAATATTCTATCCAGATTTAAAAATGCATCATGAATAAAAACACCAATTATCCATTAATTTCTAATCTTGTTACAATAAAAGAAATTACAAAAACAGAACCTTAAGATATGAATATCACTTTTATTATTATTTTGCTCACCACTTTATTTGTCTATTTATACGGCTATCCAGCATACAAATTAAATCAAGAAGAAGATCGTGTTCGAACAAGTATGAAAAATATTCCCAGTAATGCAACCGCAAATAACCTCAGCAACATCGCTGGCATAGAGGCACATTCAGAAATACTCAACCAGTATCCCAAATTCGTTGTTTATATTTTTCTAGATCATTATAAAGAAGTGAAATTAGATCCTAAAATTTCAGCTTTTGTAAAAAGCTTTTCTTGTGCCTCAATTGATAATTTAAAAACTTATCCTCAACTCAAACGCCAAGCCACACTCAATATCATGAAAGATGATCATCATGAATTCGAATACATCATCCAAAACAGTTATGGAATCTTATATACACATCGTCAGGTTATGTCTGACTGTCCAAATTTTCAATCTATACTTCAGATGAAAGAAGCGTAAAGACTTCAAAGATCTGTACTATTTTTACCTAAAAACTATAGCTGAGGAATTGCCTTCTCATTACCATAGCGGATATAACGAATGACATAAAGATAACGAAGGACAATCCATGGCATTATTTGCAGTCATCGGGCTTGGCAGTTTCGGTGCAACCGTGGCCACACAGCTCATCAGTCTGAAGCATGAAGTGATCGGGATCGATCTGAATAAAAAATATGTAGAAAACATTTCCGATCAACTAACCCATGCTGTGATTGCCGATGCAACCGATGAACATGTACTCGATGAGCTGAATATTCAGCGCTGTGATGCCGTTGTCGTTGCGATTGGAGAGGATATTGAAGCCAGCATTCTGTGTGTATTGCACTTAAAAAATATGGGCGTGAAGAAAATCTGGGTGAAGGCCAAATCCAAATCCCATCACATGATTCTAACCCATCTCAATGTTGAAAAAATTATTCATCCTGAAGAAGATATGGGCGTTCGGGTGGCACAGTCATTAAGCTATCCGATGGTTAGTCGCTATATGGCGCTTGAAGATGATCATTATATTGTCAAAATTGAAATTCATGCAGATCATCATGGTACGCCACTGAATCAGTTGATGAAGCATGCTCCTGAAATCACTACCTTATTACATAAACGCGGATCTACACTGCAATATCACGTAGATGTCAATCAGATTCTCCAAGAAGGCGATATTTTACTGGTTGAAGGATTGCTGGAACCTTTGCGCCGTCTTGCTAAATACTTTAAACATCTATGAAAAGTTCTGATTTAAAGCAACACAGGACGATCAACCTCAGTCCTCCGAGCTTACTAGCCTTGGGTTTTCTCGGGTTAATTCTGATCGGCTCACTGCTGCTGATGCTGCCTATTGCACATCATGGGGAAATCAGCTGGCTGGAGGCGATATTTACAGCAACTTCTGCTGTGACCATTACCGGGCTATCGGTGGTAAATGTCGGTGAAGCCTATACGGTATTCGGCCAAATCGTGATTATGTTTTTGTTGCAATGCGGCGGCTTGGGTTTTATGACGTTTGCCATTCTGGCAGTGATGAGCTTGGCACCGCAACTGGGGCTAAAACAACAAGTCATGGCACAGGAGTCGATCGGACAAACCAGTCTGAAAAAAGTCAGTTTTACCATTAAAGCCGTTTTTTTATATTCCCTGTTCTTTGAAGCGATCGGTACGCTGATTCTGACCTTATCCTGGCTCAAAGAATACCAGTTTAGCGATGCACTATTTTATGCGGCTTTTTATAGCGTCTCCGCTTTTAATAATGGTGGATTTTCACTTTTTCCAAATAGTTTGATGAGTTTTTCAGGGCAGTATCTGATTACTTTTACCATCAGTATGCTGTATATCATTGGCGGTATCGGTTTTCTGGTGCTGATGGACGTCAAAGAACATAAGCGCTGGCGTAAGTTGAGTACCAACAGCAAGCTAATCCTCTCAACGATTCTGGGTCTGAACCTAAGTGCTTTTATCGTACTTTGGCTATTGGAGGCTTCCAATCCACAGACCTTAGGTCTCATGAGTTTGGGCGATCAGGCCGTGAATGCCTGGTTCCATGCCACCGTTCCCCGCTCTTCAGGTTTTCATAGCTTGCCAATGGAACAAATGAGTGATGCATCCACTCTAGTTACCATATTTCTAATGTTTATTGGTGGAGGTTCCTTAAGTACAGCGGGCGGCATTAAGGTCGGTACGTTTATTATTGTGGTCATCAGCGTAATCAGTTTTTTAAGACGCGAAGATGAGATCCGGCTGTTTAATCACTCTATTCCTGAAAAAACTACGTTTAAAGCATTGGCCGTCGTGTGTATTACTGCAGCGTTGATCATGATGGGTTTTATGAGCTTATTAATCCTGGAACCTGAGCAGGATTTTCTGGATCTGTTGTTTGAAGCCGTGTCTGCGGCCTGTACCGTCGGTTTGTCCCGAGGGGTAACTGAGGAGCTACAACCTGCCAGTTTGATCATTCTGATGCTGTTAATGTTCGCAGGGCGTCTAGGGCCACTGACGCTTGCTTATTTTATTGCGACTCCCAAAAAGAGTCGTCTCAAACATCCGCCTTCAGAAATCCAGATTGGTTAATCTACCTAGAAAAAACCATGCAGCGGCATGGTTTTTTATTTTCATTATAAGGTCATGAAACTTGGAATCTTAGAACCAGTTCATCAATGAGACACCTAAACCGACATACGTGGCACGGTGATTATAATCAATCAGACTTTCTCCGTAGCCATCAAATAGCTGGAATTGGCCACGCAAACGCCCACTGATCGGGAATGACCAATCGAACTGTACGGCTCCACGATTTTCATCTCCACCTTTTAAGGTATGTCGCAGCATTAATGAAAAATCATGCTCCTTATAACGATAAAATGCGGTCATGTCTCCACGGCCGATATAGTTTTTGATTTCTGGATTGTTATCATCTTCTCGCTTCTCTTCAAAGCGATACCAAGGACGAACCATCAAGGCAAAATTGTCTTTTTCAAAACCGAGATTCAGCATCACTCGGTTCCAGCTACGTGATAACGGATCAGAACGGCCATTGGACTGATGATTGATGGTCAGTCCCAACATACGCCAATTCAGACCCAAAAGATCATAATTGGTACGGAAAATCAAACTGGCTTCGGGTTCATAGTTGGTCTCACGAAACGGACGTGACTCTTCCGAGTTATATACCTGCCAGCGTGAAGACTGGGTATAACCCAGCCAGAGATCCCCGTTATCACCCAGAATATTTTCAACCGCCTTGGTTTTTAAAGATAACTGGAATTTCCCTTCAATCGAGGTCAAATTCTGGTCTTCTTTAACTGTGTTATTTGGGTTTTCGCTTTGCGGAAACTCGTTTTTCTTTGAAGTCCAGAATCCTGGCATCAGATAAATCGGCTGATAGGAACGGATATTCCAGGTACCCAGTTTACTTTCCTGAGAGAGCTCCCATCGGCTATCCAGCAAAGACAGATTCGGCGTCAACTTTGATCCTTCAGAAGCATAAATATTGGAAACAGTTTGACCAATTTTCGCTTTTAAATTATCGGGTTCAGGCGCAATTTCTGCTGCTGCACGACGCTCAGAAACGATTGCTGGCTTATCAGTGACCGGGATTTTAAATAAAGTATCATAACAGGCTAGACGCTCTGCACTAATTTCCAGTGCAGCACAGGCTTCAGCCGTTGCCGGCATGGGACTGTTGACTACTGTTTCTTCCGCATTCACTTGCGTCCCAACTACACAGCCCAGCAAAACGCTCAGCTGTAGAGTTGAGCGCTTAAACGAATTAAGCGCCATCCCTTATCCTCTTTTTTTTATTTATAGAACTTGTTGAATTACAAAACCAAGCTGCTCCAGCATTTCACGTTTTGCCACTGGTGCCACAACTGCTTTCGTCGCCTGCTGCTCGACCAGATAGGTCTGTGCAACACGCTGCAAATCATCCAGTGTGACATTCAATAAACGTTCACGTAATTTTTTACGGAACGCTGGCGTACGTTGATGCAAGTAAGAATAACATGCAGTAATGGCTTCGCCTGCCGGTGAACCCGGTTTATCCATGCTGGCAATCAGACCCAGAATGGCTTCTTCCAACTGGTGTGGCTGTTGTGGTGCATTAAGTAACCACTGAATACTCGCATCAAAATCCTGGAAAGTTTCTGCCAGACGTGGGTCACGATAGCTGTAGAAACGGAATGAACAGGCATTCCCGTCATAGCTGGCACCACCACCATAGGCACCGCCTTTTTCACGGATGGCACTGTGCAGGAAGCCATTACGCAAATAACCCGCCAGTACCATCAATGCAGCAGCATCAGGATGTGAAACTTCAACAGCTGCATAAGCAGCCGCACAGAACTGGACATTGGCTTGAATCAACCAGGCTTCGTGCTGGTCATGGGTTACTTTTTCGACTTGAGTTAATGAAACTGGTGCAGAATCAACTTCAAGTTTATCCCAGACATTCTGAATTTCTTCGATCAGATGCTCAGACTGCGGCTCTTCACAGACTAACAGGAATTGCTTTGGTGCTTGCAACAAGACCCGATGAATCCGTTTTAATTCATCAATCAGAAGATCATATTCAGCCGGATCTTTTTCGATCTTAGACACCAGTTCGATCAGCCAGTTCAATGCACCCAAACCGGTATTGTGATAATCACGCAAAGCCAATGCACTATGCTGGCGTGAAGCCGTTTGCATTGCATAGCTATGTCCAGAACCGGAAATACGTGACTGCCAGCGCGTTTTACGCTGTTGTAACAGCTCGATAATACGGTCTTTTTCATCAAAACGAAGCTGTTCAAAACCAATCTTTAACAGACGGATCGCATCGAGATGATTCACCAAAGATTTGGTCGTTAGCGTCAACCAGGCAGTAATCTTGTTTTTGTCATCGACTTTAGAACGCAAAGATGCGCCCATGCCCAGACCGCCACTTACCGCTGTTTGCAGTTGCTGGAACTCAAGATAATCATACTCACCCGCACCGACTTCACCCATCAGGATCGACAGTAGGTTAAAGTAAGGCGACTGCACCACTTCATCCGGAATATTGACCAGAACCTGTTGATAATAAATCCCATTGGTGCCGGCATGATACAGGTTCAACGGCGTATCAACACGGTTACAGATAATCTCACGCAACTGGCCTTGAACAATTTGCAATTCCGCAGGGACATCTTCCAGACCGACTTTCGGCAATAAATTCAAGTCATCCGGCGTGTCCTGACGCACATTCAATGCTTCAGTCTGCGCAATAATTTCAGCTTTCTGTTCTTCAGTCAGATTCTTGCCAATTTCAGCCAAACGCGCTTTTTCATCCGCTGCTTCTTTAGCAGATTTAGTCGCATCCGGAACCAGTGTCAATTGGACACGATGCGGATTATCCAGCAAATGCTCTTTGATCAGATTGGAAAGCCACATTGGATCTTGCAGTTCTTCTTTGACTGCGGCAATCGCAGAGTCCACATCCCAAACTTCGACCGGATCACGATGATGAATCGCGCTACCCAGACCGCTCAGAATCAAGCTCAAACCATACGGCGTACCATCGCCATTGATTTCACGCTGATGCAATTCAATTTGATGCAGGATCGCATCGACCATGCTCTGATCAACTGGTTTAGAGGCAACATCTTCCAGAACCTTAAACACACCATTTTTAAATTCTTCTGCATGTTCAGGATTTGAACCCTGTACCGCGCAGTAGAAAGTCATTTCAAAATTAGAATCATCCACGCCCATGAATGGACCTGTTGCATCTGCATAACCACAAGTTTCCAGATAATGACGCAGTGGTGATGCTGAATCTTCGAGCAGAATTCCTTCAACTAAACGCATGCCCAAACGCAGTTTAATGTCACTAGCTTCTGGCAATAACCATGACAGCACATGATAGGTCTTGTCCTGTAAATCTTCAGCATCAACCGCATAGCTGTCGGTAACCGTCAATGGTGCAGTCAAACGGGTTTCAGGTGTTGGATAGAGCGTCTGACCTTTTTCAAATTTGGACAATGCCAGATTTTCAAACTGCTCTTGCAGTTCAAATGCCGTTTTATTGCCAAAGGTCATGAAGACTGCATTGCTTGGATGGTAATGTGACTTATAGAAATCAACTAACTCTTGGTAAGTCAGATCAGGAATATCTTTGGGATCACCGCCAGAATTATAGTGATAAGTCGTATTTGGGAATAAATGATGCGCCAGCGTGTGATAAAGCTGATCTGAAGGCGAACTCATCGCCCCTTTCATTTCATTAAAGACCACGCCTTTATAGACAGGCTCGCCATTTTCCAGCTCAATGCGAATGCCTTCCTGGGCAAAATCCAATGGGTTCAGGTTCGCAGCAAATGCTGCATCCATATACACTTCGAGCAGGTTCTGGAAATCCTTGCTATTCTGCGTCGCAAATGGATACGCAGTCCAGTCCGCCGCAGTAAAGGCATTCATGAAAGTATTCAGTGAACGGCGAATCATCAGGAAGAATGGATCACGCACCGGGAATTTTTCTGAACCACACAGCGCAGTATGTTCCAGAATATGTGCCTCGCCTTTAGAATCCATCGGCTGGGTACGAAACGCCACCAGAAAGACATTTTCGTCGTGCTTGGTCGCCAGATGATAATGCGTGGCGCCAGTCACTTTATGTTTATATTCAGACACGAAAATGTCTAAAGCTTCAACATGTTGTTGACGTACCAACTGAAACGCAGGATGTACAGTTTGAGAAATGGTTTCAGTGACATCTACAGTCATGCGATCTCCTAATGCTTTAATTAAAATAACTAAGCACATTATAGCTTTAGTTATCTGAATTATTCACGTTGAAAACCGAGGATTTTGATCGAATTAAGTAAACTTGATCATTTGAAAATTAAATCATCAAATTTACTTCCTGCCTCTAGATGAGTATTTACAAGCTTAAGAAATCAGATATTTAAAATAGTTATAGCTTGGATTATTTTCTACAAATACATAATTCTGCTTTTGATAAAAACTGGCGGCCAGTCGGGTATCTGTTTGCAGGCACAAAGCTGAATAATGCGGACGTGCCAATTGCTCCAGGTAAGCCAAAAGCTGTTTGCCTACGCCATGCTGACGATATTTCGGATGCACATAGAAACGGCGTACACGACCAATGCGGTCTTCAATGCCGTTATCTCCCCATTGCTGGTTTAAGCCGCCACAGGCAACCAGTTTCTTGCCATCATGCGCCACCACCAGATATTCATTGGCGTGGCTAAAGCAGTTTTTCCCGGTGCGATATTCTTCTATTAACTTATCTACCAAATTATAGCCTTCTTTACGTGCCAGAGTTGCCAGTGTTTCGATCTGATCCGGGAGTTGTTCGGCTGTTACAATTTTAATATTCATATACGCACACTATTTGAAATTGTTGTGAAGAATGACAGTTGCCAAGCGACTTAAAGTATCATGCCAGGAGCGATATCTCTTTATAAATAAAATGTGATCCTTAAATCAATGCTGCAGCGCACCAGTGCACAAAAATAAGTCAGTTTTTAGACCAAAGATAGCTGCTGAACAAAATACAGCATTTTTGAAAAATATTTGAAAATGATTCAGCAAACTACAGCAATCCCAAGCAATCGTGTAAACTTAGGACTTTCATTTTTAATGTGATATTTGAACATGGCAACTGTTGATCTTTTTGCGATTGGTAATGCGCTGATTGACCAAGAATTTAAAGTTTCTGATGACTTTTTAACTGCACATCACTTGCAAAAAGGCACCATGCAACTTGCAGATGGTGAGACTCAGGCCACTCTTTATCAAAATCTTCAAGCGACTCAAGTGTATAAGGGTCAGGCTTCAGGCGGTTCAGCAGCCAACACTACCGTGGCATTTTCTGCGCTCGGTGGTTCTGCATTTTATGGCTGTCGTGTCGGAAATGACGAACTGGGGCACATCTACCTGAAGGGTTTGAATGATGCAGGTATTAAGACCACCACCCAATCGATCAGTGAAGGCGTAACAGGGACATGTATGGTTCTGGTCAGCCCTGATTCTGAACGTACCATGCATACCTATCTGGGTATTACGGCCGAACTGACTGATCAACAAATTGATTTCAGCGCACTAAATAGCGCGAAATGGCTATATCTCGAAGGTTATTTATCAACTTCTGACACAGCACGTCATGCCGTACAACAAGCACGTGATATTGCCCGTGCCAATGGCGTTAAAATTGCCCTAACTTTATCTGATCCTGCCATGGTGCAATACGCGCGTGCCGGTTTGGATGAAATGATTGCAGATGGTGTAGACTTGCTGTTATGTAACCAGCAAGAAGCGCTGATGTATACAGAAACAGATAATCTTGAGGCAGCCCTGCTTAAATTAAAAACAATCAGTCAGCACGTTGTCATTACATTGTCAGCTGAAGGCGCACTGATTTCGGATTATCAAAATACATTTACTGTTCCTGGCCGTAAAGTGCCTGCAGTAGATGCCAACGGTGCCGGTGATGCTTTTGCCGGGGCTTTCCTGTACGGATTGAATGCTAATTTGGGTCTTCAAGCTGCGGCTGAACTGGCGATTCTCATTTCGAGCCAGGTGGTTTCACAATTTGGTCCACGCCTGGCAGTTGAAGACTATGCGGCATTATTACAAGACTTTCAAAAGGAATGTGCTTAATGTTTAAAATTTGCATGACCGAAGACGTTCCAGAACGCGAAGCACGCTCTTTTGAGCTTCCCGATGGAGATAATATCTTTATCACACAGCGTGACGGTGCCTTCTATGCCTATCAAAACCTGTGTCCGCATTTGCAGGTCGAACTGGAATTTCTGGAAAACCAGTTTCTGGATCGCGATCAGGAATTTATTGAATGCTCCACGCATGGTGCCTTGTTTCTGGTAGAAAGCGGTGAATGCATTTCTGGCCCTTGCCAAGGTCAAGCACTTGAAAAAGTAGAGATTACCGTGCATTCTGATGGTGGAATTTACCTCTCAGAATAAGACTAAAACGGACTTCACCATGCCTGCATTTTTTCTAGACTATAACCTGATGCCTTTTCATCTGAGTTTATTGGCGATTATTCTGTTCGGTGTGGTGAAAACCATTGGTTTCTATTTTGGACTCAGACCCAGCAAGTTTCTGCAAAAAATTTCACCTTATGACTTTCAGCAGATGGATCTACTAAACGTCAAATTCTCCAAAACCTTGATTGTGTTTTTCTTCCTGATGAATTTTAGTTTTGCCGGCTATGTTTTACAGTTCCTGATCTATTCTCAGGAATTTAAATTTCTGCCTGCTTATTACCTGATTATTCCGGCTTTAATCATTGCGACTTTTTTTACTATTTTTATGATTCACTGTCTGGATCAGGTCATTCCCCCTAAATATAAAAAGAACAATGTCAATCTACTTGGTCGTCTGGCGACGATTTCCAGTGGCAATGCCCGTCCCGGTTTTTCTGCTCAAGCACGGGTACGGGATGAGTATGGACAACTACATTATGTACAGGTAGAACCTGAGTTTGGTGAACTCGGGTTTCAGTCGCAGATTATCCTGATTCGCATGAGAAAATCTCATTATGTTGCCAAGAAAATTTGTAAATCTAATCAGCTGTTTAGCATGAATCTAGATTAAATTCTAAATCATTTAATAGTTATTAAAAAATCCCGACAGATATCGGGATTTTTTTAATGTTTAGATTTATTTTTTAAGAAGTCCTGAAACCATATTCAATACATTTTGAATATCATTATTGGCTTCTTGCTTACTGGTCTGCTCACCTTGTGGAGTAAGCGAATCAATAATCTGCGGCAAGACCTGTGAAATCGCACTATAAACATCCTGCTTCGGTGCATGCGTTTGCTGTGCTACTTCTTCAACTTCCTGATCATCAAACAGGTTTTGCATCTGCTGCGGATCAACATTGGCATTTTCACCGGGACCAGTCGATACCCAATCATCGACCTGGCTGTTGAGTCCCTGTCCTTTTAGCTTGTCCAACGCACCTTGCAAACCGCCTTGTTTTTGAATCCAGGCCAACACTAAAGGCAATACAGCAATCAATAGGGTTTTACCGGTAGAACCACCTAGTCCTGAACGAGACTGAGCAGTACTTTGAGTACTACCACCACCGAGCTGACTTAGTACTGAACCTAAAATTGCCCCCAGACCATTTTGTCGATTCTGCTGGCCGGTTTGATTTTGCTGGTTTTGAGTATTTTGATTTTGCTGAGGATTTGACTGGTTTAAATGCCCTAGCACAGACCCTAGGATATCTGCCAAGCCACCTTGTTGTGAGGATTTCTGCTGCGACTGCCCGCCACCCAATGCCTGCTTTGCTAATATTTCCACAATACTACTCAGGTTTGTCATATCCTATATCCTATGTGCATCTTAATTACAGAATACGGCCTGCCCTCATATTGTCTAGGCAAGATTGTGTTAATATTTGCAATCTTAGTTAAGCTAGTTTTTAGCTTACCAGCGAAATTTATCCCAGTTTTCCGGATTGGCCCAAAATTTGGAGTTAAACCAGTCTGGCACGTGCTTATAGGTTAAAATATTAAACTGCCACAGCGCAAAATCGGCCTCATGTATAGTTTTGTCAATCAGCTGGGTAAATCCTAAAGCTCTCAATAACTTTTCATTTTGCATCCGGCTGATCACCACTAGCCGTTTGGCAAACAAATCACGTAATTTCACCAGAATTTGACTCATGATCTGTTCAGACAAATGTTCTGTTTCTACAGTATCCAGCATCACCACAGCCAAGTCATAACGTTGCTGAAAAGGCAGATTTAAAAAGTCAGATACGCTAAAATAGGACCATTGAATAGCTGGCTGAAACTGGACTTGGCTCAAGTCCTGCCCAATACAAATAGCAGTATGAATTGGCTGTTCCTGTGCGAAATCGTCTAGCATCGAGGTAATGACATTCTGCTCAGCCATAACTGCATCCTTATGATTTAAGTGAGTAATTTTTATGGAACTTCAGGGCATTTGTCATAAAATGCACGTCGGCCTCAAGGACCTTAGTGTAACTGATCAACAGATACAGCGGGCAAATGTTGAATATAAATTAATTTTAGATCGTGCAGAAATTGATCTTCCGTTTAATTTAGGCCAGGAAATCGAGATTGAATGGACCGGTAATATTTACTGCGTGTCCTGTGGCAACAAAACTTCCAAATCATTTTCGCAAGGTCACTGTTTTAAATGTTTTAAAACCAATGCTTCATGTGATATGTGCATCATGAAGCCAGAGACGTGCCATTATCATTTGGGCACTTGCCGCGAAGATGAATTTGCACAGAATGTCTGCTTCCAACCACATATTGTCTATCTGGCCAATTCCAGTGCATTAAAGGTCGGCATTACCCGTACCAGCCAAATGCCGACTCGCTGGCTTGATCAGGGTGCCACCCAGGCCCTGCCGATTATGAAAGTGGGCTCACGTCGTCTTTCCGGAAAGCTTGAGGTCATGTTTGGTACGCAGGTTGCTGATAAAACTGACTGGCGCAAGCTACTGAAAGGTGAAGCAGAACCATTGAACCTGATTGAAGTGCGTGAACAACTGCTGGAAGAATTTGCGCCTAAAATTCAAAGCATTCGCGAAGAATTTAATCAGAATCTAGAATTTAATGAAAATATTGAAGTATTGGAAGATGAATTCGCACGAGAGTTTATTTATCCGGTAGAACAATATCCGGAAAAGATTAAATCGCATAATCTTGATAAAACTCCCTTAATTCGTGGCAAGTTACAAGGCATCAAGGGGCAGTACTTAATTCTGGATACTGGCGTAATTAATATGCGCAAATATACTGGTTATGAACTGATTATTCGTGCTTAATCCATTATTTGCTTAGAGCATAAAAAAACCAGCCCGCAGGCTGGTTTTTTTATACAACAATTTTATTTGATTTTTGCCTGAGATTTCAGGTAACGCGTATAGTCATCAAATTCCTGCTGACCACGAAGTTGTTGATATAACTTCACCAACTCACTGCGTTGTTCTGCACTCAATACATCTACCGGGTTCTTCTTCACTTCTGATACCGCAACCACAACCAGCTCATTCGGCATTTTCGCTGTCGTCACTGACCAATGGCCTGCTTTTGGTGTCGGAAGACTAAAAGCCGCACGCTGTACATCACGTTTTAGCAAACCTTCAGCACGTGTGTAAACACCAGCATCTTCAAAGATCAAATCACCTTTCGCCACTGCCGCAGCCGGTTTGGTTTTGAACTCATCCAAAGCTTTCTGAATTTTTGCTTTTGCCAAAGCAGCTGCTTTGTCTTCAATCAACTGAGCCTTAACACGCGGTTTTGCTTCTGCCAGTGTTTGTTCGCCAGCAGCATGATAATTACGCACCTTGATCCAGGCTACATCACCATTGGCCAACTGAATGCTTGATGAAGCATTACGATCACCATTTTTAACATCGTCATTAAACAATTTGACTTTGAGGTTAGCATCGCTCAGCACAGGATCACGGGTCGAAAGTGTTACACCTTGGGCTTTCTGGACTTGTACACCTTTAACTTCCTGTGTAACGACATCCAGAGAATCACTTCCTACCACCATATCATTTAGCGTATTGACCGTATCAGAGAATGCATTGGATTTTTTAGCAGCCAAGGCTTCTTCAGACAAACGTGCTTTTTGTGATTCAAAAGAAGGAACTGCAACATCTGGCGTTTGCACAGAAATGATGTGGTAACCATAATCTGTTTTCACTGGTGCAGACACCTGACCCGATTTTAAAGAACTAACCGTCTGATCAAATGCAGTACCAAATACACCTTCTTCATAAACGGCAAGCGCGCCACCTTTAGACTTAGATTCAGGGTCTTCAGAATATTGTGCTGCTGCCTGAGCAAAAGTAGTACCGGCTTTAATTTTGGCTGCAATATCGGTCGCCAGTTTTTTTGCTTCAGCATCACTACGACTGTCCGCCGTAATTAAAATATGCTTCACATCTGGTTTAACTGCCTGTTTTTGTGTCGCGACAAAAGCCGTGTACGCTTCTTGAAGTTCAGCATCGGTAACCGCCAAACTCTGCACCTGAATATCGCTTGGCTTTAACACCACATAGTCGACATCTACACTGGTCGGCTGTTTAAATAGCGTTTTGTGTTTTTCATAATAAGCAGCAATATCTGCATCCGTCACTTTGACATCTTTTTTATAGCTGTCCAGATTAATGCTGGAAATATGAATATGACGTTGTTCAGTTTGTAAATCAGCAATCTGCTGCATTTCGACTGGGCTTACCAATGGATAATCCAGGAAAGTCGATGACAGCATCTTCAGCGCATGATCTTTACGTAAACTTTCAATCAAAGCGCGATTGGTCATGCCAATTGATTTTAGATAATTTTCATATAAAGCATTCGAGAACTTTCCATCTTGCTGGAAAGTAGGCTGCTGAGCAATCATCTGTTCAATTTGCTGGTCACTCAGACTGATCCCTAATTCTTCAGCCTGTTGCAGCAATAAAGTACGTGCAACCAGAGTATCCATGGCTTTTTGGTCAATGAAGCTTTGATTCAGTAAAGTTTCATCCCCATTGGCATAACTGAGATATTGTTCTTTAAATGATTTGGTCAGTGACTCTAATTCTTTTTGAGATATTTCAGTCCCGTTCACTGATTTTGCCGCATCAGAGTTTCCGCTGCTAAAATATCCTTCAATACCTACAAGTGCTAACGGGGTCAAAAACAGAACGAGCAAGACTTTGCCCAACCAACCCTTAATAACTTTACGAAAAGCTTCCATAAGTATTCCAATATTTTATTTGCAAAGGATTTTAACCGAAAATACCCATTGAATGAATGTGTTAATCATCACAATTAAATTTATCAATAAAAAACGCGCCAAAGAAGGCGCGTTTCGTCGCTGGGTAAGCTTAAGCTACAGCGTCTTTTAAGCCTTTACCTGCTTTGAAGCTAGGTACTTTGCTTGCTTTGATCTCAAGAGTAGCACCAGTTTGTGGGTTACGGCCAGTACGTGCAGCGCGTTCTTTCACACCGAAAGTACCAAAACCCACTAAAGTTACTGTATCACCCGATTTTAAAGCTTCAGTAACAGAAGCAATTGTAGCATCTAAAGCTTTACCTGCGTCAGCCTTAGATAATCCCCCTTTTTCTGCAATTGCATCAATTAATTCTGATTTATTCATGAAGATTACGTCCTCTTAATATCGTTTATTTAAGGTTCAAGAATTGGTTTAACATGCCATAACGCCTTTATAGCAATGCTTTAGGTATAAACGCAATACTTAAGAACCTCTTTTTTTTCAAAAAATATGCGAAAAAAACATTGAATAATAAATAAAGTCATTTTATTTAAGTTTTTTCGGCAATTCTTCTTTCATTTTTTCTTGTTCCGCAGTCAACTGATCAACCTTGGCATGCAACTGGAGAATTAAACGTTCCAAATACTGTACATCCTTCAGTGTGACTAATCCTATACGATTCAATGAGTGATGAATAGAGTTGTCGATTAATTTTTCCACTTTGTCTTTGGTGTCTGTGACCGACTCTTTGGCTTTTTCTGAAACCTTCTCTACAGTTTGATCGGCAATATCTGCAGTTTTAGATTCAAGTTCTTCCCCGACCTTGACCAGCGAGTCAAACAGTTTATTGCCTTCTTCTTCTGCACGTGAAAATGCCCCGAGTCCAGCCAACCAGATCTGTTTGGTGTATTTACGAAAATCAAGAACCGATTTGCGCTCCGAGGCAGATTTAGACTTGGGTTTCAGCATTTTCTCATTCGAAGCTTCAGCTGAGTCTTGTGCTGTTTTTGACTTGTCCATGTGCACGGCTCCTGTTTGTTTTCTGCGCAATTATTATAAATTATTCTACAAAACCACTGCATAATAGCAAATTTAGTACTTGATAGATTTGATAAACTGTTCTACAAAGCAATTTATTTCAAGTCTAATTTGATTTAACCCTGAAATCTCTTCACAAGCAGGAAGCTTTTTCACTTTATATTTCAGGTAAGGATTGGTTGTATATGAGCGAATCGCAACAAAGTCAAAATCAACCGCATTTGTTGCTTACGATGACGTTAATTGTTTTAGAGACAATATTTACTTTCATTCTCAAGCATGATCGTGTCGTTGCATTACAGGCCAAAAAGTTTGTAGATGAAAACATCTCGATTAAAATCAATAGCTATATTCCATATTTCGACTTTTATGTGCAATTCACCTCCAATGGACTATTATTTGACCACAAAGCACCGGGCCGCATTGTCGACCTGGATGTGCGCACTACACTTCCCGATCTGATTAAAATTTTCATTTTTGGCAATCGTCGTAGCATTCGCAGCATGCGCATTGATGGCAATCAGGTTTTAAAAGATGAGTTTCGTGATCTGTTAACCGTATTCAGCTTGCCAAAAGTACTAGCCGACTGGAAACACTGGCTGTCTGATGCGCCGACGGATGAAGCGGAAATTATTGCTTCTAAAAAGCGTATTGCACCGCTTTTAAAGAAAATTGAAGAACAGCGCTCCAAGATCAATACCCTGCAAGTGGAAGTCAAACAGTATAAAAACCGCCTGAAACGGATCGAACGCCGTCAAAAGCGTATTAATATCATTTTTGGCCTGAGCAGCGTACTTTTGATTACGTTATTAGTGTATAATTGGCTGAGCATGTAAATCTTTCATTCTCCAAAAATTAAATCCCACTAAGGTCTACTAAAAATAACTTGACTAATTTAGTCGGGATTCATAAAATCTACACATCTAGTCTAACCATGTGTATCGAATCATGCGCCTAACCACTCGCGGTCGCTACGCTGTGACTGCTCTGCTTGATCTAGCTTTGCAGCCTTCTGAAAAAACGATAACGCTCGCTGAAATTGCAGCACGTCAAACTATTTCTGTTGCTTATCTTGAGCAGTTATTTGCGAAGCTCAAGCGTCATGGTTTAGTTTCTAGTGTTCGTGGCGCAAATGGTGGTTACCATTTAGCACGTAATGCAGATGAAATTACTGTGTTAGCAATTATTGAAGCTGTAAACGAAACAGTTGATGCGACTCGCTGTGACCATAAAGGCAATTGCCAGAATGGCGCGATGTGCTTGACTCATGATTTATGGCAGGAACTCTCCCATCACATCGCCGATTATTTAGAAAAAATCTCGCTTGCTGATCTGGTTGCACGTGACAACGTCCAGACTGTGTCATTACGCCAAAAATCAGCACCTTTAGATTCAGCCCTTTTATCGGTTACAGGTATTTGACATGAAACGTCCGATTTATCTTGATTATGCAGCTACAACTCCTGTAGATCCTCAGGTTGCTGAACGTATGATGGAATGCTTAACATTCGATGGTACCTTTGGTAATGCGGCATCTCGTTCACACGCGTATGGTTGGCAAGCAGAAGAAAAAGTTGAATATGCACGTGAACAAGTTGCGAATTTAATTAAAGCTGATCCACGTGAAATCGTATGGACTTCAGGTGCAACCGAGTCAGACAACCTTGCGCTTAAAGGTGTGGCTCATTTCTATGCATCTAAAGGTAAACATATCGTTACCTCTAAAATCGAACATAAGGCAGTTTTAGATACCTGTCGTGAACTTGAGTCAGAAGGTTTTGAAATTACCTATATTGAGCCGCAACCTCAAACCGGTTTAATTACTCCAGAAATGGTACAAGCAGCGATTCGTCCAGACACGATTCTTGTTTCCCTGATGATGGTAAACAATGAAATCGGCACTGTGACTGATGTTGCAGCGATTGGCGAAATCACTCGCGCCAACAAGATTTTCTTCCACGTGGATGCGGCTCAGGCAGCAGGTAAAGTTGAAATTGATCTTTCAACTTTAAAAGTAGACTTGATGAGCTTCTCTGCGCACAAAATCTATGGCCCTAAAGGTATTGGCGCACTGTTTGTACGTCGTAGCCCACGTGTACGCCTTAAAGCTGAAATGCACGGTGGCGGCCATGAACGGGGTATGCGTTCAGGTACCCTTGCGACTCACCAGATTGTAGGTATGGGTGAAGCCTTTGAACTTGCAGGCAAAAACCTGGAAGCTGAACAGACTCGTTTACGTGTACTTCGCGACAAGCTATGGAATGGTTTACAAGGTCTTGAACAAGTGTTCCTGAACGGCCATCCAACACAAAACGTTGCGAACTACTTAAACATTAGCTTCAACTTCGTTGAAGGCGAATCATTGATGATGGCATTGAAAGATGCTGCGGTATCTTCAGGTTCGGCATGTACATCTGCAACACTTGAACCATCTTATGTACTTCGTGCATTGGGTCTTTCAGACGAACTTGCACACAGTTCGATCCGCTTCAGCTTTGGTAAATACACTACTGAAGAAGATATCGATCACGTATTGACTATCACTAAAGCTGCTGTTGAGAAGTTACGTGAACTTTCTCCGCTTTGGGATATGTATAAGGAAGGTATTGACCTTTCTAAAGTTGAGTGGGCTGAGCACTAATTTTCATTCTGAGATAGTGACAAATCCGTTGCTATCTCATTGAGAAAAGTTTTTTTACCCCCATATTTAATACTAAGGCTGACCCCGAGGTTTGGAGAAGCAACATGGCTTATAGCGAAAAAGTAATTGATCATTACGAAAACCCTCGTAATGTTGGCGTTTTAGACAAAAATGCTGAAAACGTTGGTACTGGTATGGTTGGTGCGCCAGCATGTGGTGACGTGATGCGTTTACAGATTCAGGTAAACGATGAAGGCGTGATTGAAGAAGCACGTTTCAAAACTTATGGTTGTGGTTCTGCCATTGCATCAAGTTCACTTGTGACCGAATGGCTCAAAGGTAAAACTTTGGATCAAGCTCAAGCGATCAAGAACATTGATATTGCAACTGAACTTGCACTTCCACCAGTAAAAGTACACTGCTCTGTTCTTGCTGAAGATGCAATCAAAGCAGCTGTAGAAGACTACCGTAGCAAGAAAGTTAAAGCTTAATTGTTCCACGTTTTGAAATTTTAACGGAGTTTTCATGATCCATTTAACTGAAAATGCTGCAACTCATATCAGCAATTATTTAAAAAATCGCGGTAAGGGTGAAGGCATTCGCGTTGGTGTGAAAACTTCAGGCTGTTCTGGTCTGGCCTATGTGCTCGAGTTCGTCGATGAAGTCGATACACATGACCAAGCCTTTGAGCAGTTTGGGGTTAAAGTATTCGTTGACCCGAAAAGTCTGGTTTATCTTGAAGGTATGGAGATGGACTATGTTAAAAACGGCTTGAACGAAGGCTTCGAATTTAACAACCCCAACAAAAAAGGCGAATGCGGTTGTGGTGAATCCTTCACTGTATAAACCCGGCAGTTATTCTCTTTTGACATTAAAACAGTGTGTTTCACACTGTTTTAATTGCATTTATACAGTTATTTTTGCACATTAATCGCGGATCCCATCTCCCATGAATCATTTTGAGTTGTTCAACCTTCCTGTAGCACTCGATATTGATTTAGCGGCTTTAAAGACTGAATTTTTAAAGTTGCAGCAACAATATCACCCAGATAAAGCTGAAGACAAAGATCAGGCTCTGATTAAATCAAGTGATATCAATCAGGCATTTAAAACCTTGTCAGCGGTCGATAGCCGTGCAGCGTATTTACTGTCTCTCAAGAAACAGGATTATCACTTAGATCAGTCGATCAGTGATTTTGAATTCTTGCAGGACGCTCTGGAAATTCGTGAACAACTTGACGATGCAACTTCTGCTGAAGATTTAACTTCACTGAAAGTCGAAGTCCAGCAATGGATTGAGGGCTTGGTTCGCGAGTTCAAAATTGATTATGCGGATGAAGACTGGGCCGAAGCACGCGATACAGTGCGCAAACTACGCTTCTTCGTTAAAGTCATGGCCGATATCGACAAAGCGGAAGACCGCTTCTTGGACGATGACAGCTTTGATCTTGATGATGATTTCTAATTTTTAGTATTTAATATTTAACGTGCAAAGGATGTAACACTATGGCTCTCTTGCAAATTGCAGAACCAGGTCAATCAAGTGCACCACATGAACACCGCATTGCGATTGGTATCGATTTAGGCACCACCCACTCTTTGGTTGCCACGGTTCTTTCAGGTAAAGCCAAAGTACTTAATGACGAACAAGGTCGTGTGCTACTTCCTTCTATCGTGCATTATGCAGAACAACAGACTCAATACGGCAATGAAGCTGCGCCTTTCATTACTTCTGACCCTAAAAACACCATCGTTTCTGTAAAACGTTTTATGGGTCGTTCGAAAGCTGACATCAAATTCCAGCACCCTTATGCGTTGGTTGGTGAAGCGAATGAAATGCCGGCTTTTGAAACCGCGCAAGGCCGTAAGACGCCGGTTGAGATTTCTGCAGAAATTTTAAAGCAGTTGAAAGACCGCGCTGAAGCCAGTCTGCAAAACCCGGTCAATGGTGCAGTGATTACTGTTCCGGCATACTTTGATGAAGCCCAACGTCAGGCAACCCGTGATGCTGCCCAGCTTGCCGGCTTGAATGTTTTACGTTTGTTGAATGAGCCAACTGCTGCTGCTGTGGCTTATGGTCTTGATCAGGAAAGTAATCTGAGTACAGATCGCAACTATGTGATTTATGACTTGGGTGGCGGTACCTTTGACGTTTCGATTCTGCGTTTTAGTCAAGGTGTGTTTGAAGTTCTGGCAACCGGTGGCCACACTGCTCTCGGTGGTGATGACCTGGATCGTTTGATCCTGAAATGGGCCAAGAAACAACTGAATATTGACACTTTGAATGATGCAGAATATGCACATTTTGTGGTTGCGGCACGTAAAGCCAAAGAAGCTTTGTCGGATGCAGATTCAGTTCAACTCAAATTGCTTGATCAGGTATTGACGCTTGACCGTCCGACATTTGAAGAGATCATTAAAGTTGCTTTGGATAAAACCATCAGCGTATGTAAGCGTGTGATGCGTGATGCTAAGCTTGAACTGGATGACATTCAAAATGTCGTTTTGGTCGGTGGCTCAACCCGTTCTTATGCAGTACAAAAAGCCGTGCGTGAAGTGTTCAACCAAGAACCGCTTTGCACTATTAATCCGGATGAAGTGGTTGCGATTGGCGCATCAATTACTGCGAACCAATTGATTGGCAACTCAACTGATGGCTCATTACTATTAGACGTGACGCCTCTGTCTCTTGGTCTTGAAACCATGGGCGGACTGGTTGAACGATTAATTTCGCGTAATACTGCGATTCCAGTCGCTCGTCGTCAGGAATTTACGACTTATCAAGATGGCCAGACTGCCATGTTGATTCATGTGGTTCAAGGTGAACGTGATCTGGTTGAACATTGCCGTAGCTTGGGCCGTTTTGTTCTGCATGGTATTCCACCAATGACTGCCGGTCAGGCACGTATTGAAGTGACGTTCCAGGTCGATGCTGATGGCTTACTGACTGTCTCTGCGAAAGAAACCACTTCTGGTGTGACAGCTCAAATCGATATCAAGCCATCTTATGGTTTGTCGGGTGAAGATACTGAACGCCTGTTGCTAGACGGTTATAAGTTCGCTGAAGAAGATAAAAATCTTCGTCATTTGAATGAAACCAAAGTTGAAGCACAGCGTGAGCTGGAAGCACTGGTTCAGGCACTCAAAGCGGATGCCGGTCTTTTGACTGAGGAACAGCTCGCAGCCCTGCAAACTGCGCAAGCACAACTTGAAACTCAGCTTCAGGGTTCAGATATCAAAGCAATTGAATCTGCCGTTGAACAGCTTAAAATACATAGTGATGCTTTTGCAGCAGCACGTATGAATCAACATATTGATGCAGCTCTTAAGGGCACTAAACTCGACGACTGGTCAAACTCAAACTAATTTAAGGTAACGACTATGCCACGTATTAAAGTTCTTCCACATGCGCAGATTTGCCCCGAAGGTGCTGAGTTTGAAGTCGAACAAAATGCCAATCTTTGCGAAAGCCTACTGAAAAATGGCATTAAAATCGAACATGCTTGCGATATGTCAGCAGCATGTACCACCTGTCATGTGGTGGTACGCAAAGGTTTTGACAGCTTGGAAGAAATGGATGATGTTGAAGCTGACTTACTCGATCGTGCTTGGGGTCTAGAACCAGACTCACGTCTTTCTTGTCAGGTTAAACTGGACGATGAAGATCTGGAAATTGAAATTCCAAAATACACCATTAACCATGCTTCAGAAAATCACTAATACTTTCGTTTCATAGTTAAATAAAAAACCACGCTCAGGCGTGGTTTTTTTCTCTTTATAAGAAACAATTAAAGTAAATTTACATGAACTTTAAATGTGTTCAATCACTTCATCTTCAAGCTTCAGTTTGACAATGCCTTGTGAATTGGTCATTTTCTGCTGAGTTTCAATGCGTTTAATCATTTTTTCTAACACATGAATCAGCTCAGGATATTCAAAGTTTTGCACTTCATCCAGATTCAGCAATAAATGGAAGCCCTTATATTCATAATCGAACCAGCGCTGATACTCGACTTTCTGAGACGCGTATTTTTCCATGACCTGCCAGGTTCTTACAGGTGCTTTAATGCCCTTCAGGAAAATCGGCTTTTTCGGTGCGCAAAGATAATCATCTTTGATCAAATTATGAGTATCTTCCGAAATCAGGATTTCATCGACTTCCGCTGCACTTTGCAAACGCGCTGCCAGGTTAGCATCACGCCCTACAATGGTATAAGCCATACGATGCGTTGCCCCATAATTCCCTACGTGGCAATAACCGGTCGAAATTCCCATGCGGATATGGAGTGGCGGATAACCCATTTTAATCCAGCGTTCACGCAGCAATTTCATTTGCTGACGCATCGCCAATGCCATTTCCATACAGTTCTTGGCATCCCGTTCCACACCTTCAGAGTTCGGATCACCAAAGAAAATCAGGATGGCATCACCCATGAATTTATCGACAGTCGCTTCATAATTTTTAGCGATTTCGGTCATATGCCGAAGATAGTCATTCAACAGGAATGCTAAATCATCTGGAATCAGAGTTTCAGATAGCTCTGTAAAGCCTTGAATATCAGAGAAAAAGATCGTCAACTTTTTACGTTTATATTCAATTTTGGCTTCAGATTCACCTTTCATAATGGATTGCCATAACTGCACGGGCGCATAGCGACTCAGCTGATTGGCAAATTCCATATAACGGTTCATCTGTTCGAAATAATGGTCTTTTTTCTGGGTCATGTATTGCACACGACCACTTTGATAAAAACTTCCGACACCAAAATAGGTAATCAGACAGATAAAGCCTAAAACGGTCAACTCACTGCTGGTCGGTTCGAAATAATTATTAAACCCAAAGACCAGAATATTGGCCAGATAAAAAAGCGTAATCCCGATCAGGCTGGCTAGAGATGCCATCATAAATGAAATTTTATTGCTGATCGCGGTATAGAGCACTGCGACCAGACCCAGCAAGGACAAGACCAAGTCCAGATGCACGGCCGCCAAAACCACCGAAATGACAATGACATCAATCAGGAAAAGAATATTACGCCGGATGTGATAATCATGACGATAGATCAGCCAGCGAGATAGTTTCGGTGTAATTAGCAAAACCAGAAACAAAAAAAATGGAACAAAAAGCTGATACTGGGTATCTGGTTCAGTGTAATGAAAGACGACCAGAACCACAGACAGCATGATGTATCCCATCATGCGATGGAAATACTCAAACTGATGGGGTTCTTTTTGAATCCAGTCGTCTAATTGCACTCACTCACTCCCTGAAGTCCGCAACTTTTCATGGTTCTCGGAATGCCTTGGCTGATTAGTCCATGCGCCAGTCAAATGGCATGTCGCCCTGACCACGTAAAGCCAGCATTAAGGTTTGACGCATATGTGCCAATACTTCACTGCTATAAGGAACAGCAGGTGTACCCCAAACAGGCTTCGGCCATGCAACGTCGTTCTGATAACGAACTACATGATGAAAATGCAATTGCGGCACCATATTACCCAGCGCTGCTACATTCATTTTATCTGCACGGAAAACACGTGCCAGCTGGCTTGATAACCAGCTTGACTCTCTTAAAAACTGCTCTTGGTCAGCTTGACTCAATTCATATAATTCAGAGACACCCGGCACACGTGGAATCAGAATGAGCCAGGGAAATTGCATATCATTCATCAAACGACATGTTGACAAAGGAAAGTCGCCTACAAAAAACGTATCTTGAGCAAGTTGTGGATGCAAACTAAACATATCTTTATAAATGATGCAAAATTAGAATGATGGCTAATACTAACATATCCAACTGAAGCTGAATATTGAAAGCAATGTGTTTAAAGACAAATTCTCATGATTTGTTGCGAAGCACATCACAACAATTACTGTAAACAATTCATTAAAAAAATCAAGCCTGTTGTTCCTGCAAACTTCATTGGAAAATGAAATCCAAACTGAATTTTCAGGCTGATTTAATCGAATAAAATCAGTGCAATTCTTTAAGCAGACTGTCCAGTAAATCCTGTATAAACTGAATCCGCTTTTGATAGTCTTCCAGCATGACCATGACTTTTAGACGTTGACCGCCATCCATCCGGAAATAGCTCGGATGTTTCTGCATCATCTGGATAATCGTCATGGCTTGAACCGGAGTATCCGGTGCAAATTCAATATGCCCACCCTGACTGCTGATATCAATTTTAGTAATACCAAGCTGCTCGGCTTTCAATCGAATCTGATGTACAGCAAAGAGCTGTTTGACCGGTTGCGGCGGTATACCAAAACGATCAATCAATTCCATCCGGATATTATCCAGCTTTTCCTGGGTATCGGTATTACTGATGCGTTTATAGAACAACAGACGTTGATGCACATCACCCAGATATTCATCCGGAATCAGTGCTGGCATATGCAGGGTAATTTCGGCAGTCAATGACAAGGGTGCGTCGAAGTTTGGCGTTTTACCTTTTTGAATGGCTTTGGTGGCTTTTTCCAGCATTTCCATATACAGGCTATAACCAATCGCCTGCATCGAACCACTCTGCTGTTCACCGAGTAATTCACCTGCGCCGCGAATTTCCAGATCTTCAGTTGCCAGCATAAAACCGGCACCCAAAGTTGAAGCACGCTGAATGGCATCCAGACGTTTTTCTGCATCACCTTTTAAGGCTTTTAATGACGGTACCATCAAATATGCATAAGCCTGATGATGTGAGCGCCCTACACGTCCGCGTAGCTGATGTAATTGCGCCAGGCCCAGTTTGTCGGCACGTTCAATCAGAATGGTGTTGGCATTCGGAACATCAATCCCGGTTTCAATAATGGTCGAACATACCAGAACATTGTATTCCTTGTGATAGAACTGCTGCATCACCTGCTCCAGTTCACGTTCACGCATCTGTCCGTGGGCCACAATCACCCGCGCTTCCGGCACCAGTTTACGGATATGCTCGGCGGCACGATCGATTGTATCAACTTCATTATGCAGAAAATAGACCTGACCACCGCGCAGCAATTCACGCAGAATCGCTTCTTTAATGGTGTCATCGGTATGTTCTTGCACAAAGGTTTTCACCGCAAGACGGCGTGCCGGCGGTGTGGCGATAATCGACAGATCACGCATGCCACTAAAGGCCATATTCAGCGTACGTGGAATTGGAGTCGCAGTCAGTGTCAGCATGTCGACATCGGCACGCATGGCCTTAATCCGTTCCTTGTCGCGCACACCGAAACGATGCTCTTCATCGACAATCATCAGACCGAGATTCTTAAACTGGACATTTTCCTGCAAAATCTTATGTGTACCAATCACAATATCGACTTTCCCTTCGATCAGGTCATCAATGGTCTTGGTATGTGCTTTGGAAGAACCGAAACGTGACAGCACTTCAATCCGGACCGGCCAGTCGGCAAAGCGGTCTTTGAATGAATCATAATGCTGCTGTGCCAGCAAGGTGGTTGGTACCAGAATCGCGACCTGCCGATTATTCTGCACTGCAACAAATGCGGCACGCATCGCGACTTCTGTCTTGCCGAAACCGACATCACCACACACCAGTCGATCCATCGGTTTGGCCTGCTGCATATCCTGCAGCGTAGCTTCAATGGCATTGGCCTGATCCGGTGTTTCTTCATAAGCAAAGCCACTGGCAAATTGCATATACAGGCTTTGATCGACTTCAAAACTGATCCCGGGCTTGGAAGCACGACGTGCCTGAATATGCAGCAATTCGGCCGCGACATCGTGAATCTGTTCCAGCGCTTTACGTTTGGCTTTATTCCACGCATCTGTACCCAGTTTATGCAAAGGTGCCAGATCCGGATCACCACCACTATACCGGCTGATTAAGTGCAGATTGGTCACCGGCACGTAGACTTTGGCGGCATCCGCATAATCCAGCTGCAAAAATTCGTGATCCTGATCATCAATACTTAGGGTGACCAGACCGGCATAACGTCCGACCCCATAATCGATATGTACCACAGGCGCGCCCATGGTCAGCTCGGTCAAGCTGCGAATCAGAAACTCTTCCGAAACTTCCTGCTGACGTTTTCTACGGCGCTGTACCACGCGATGTTCATACAGCTGATTTTCAGAAATTACGCTGACACGATCGGTCAATACCAGACCACGCTCTAAAGGCGCATTGGTAATGGCAATTGCATACAGAGATTGAATAAAACTATCAAAATTTTCAACCGTGGGGATATCACCCAGACTTGGCCTTAAGGCATCTTTAAGACTTTCCCGGCGTCCAGCACTTTCAGCCACTAGCAATACCGGATGATTAGCCTGATCAATATATTTTTTGACTTCATGAAACGGTTTTTCACGTTTCGGATCTACGGGCAGACGCGGTGGCAACTGGGTCTCAAGATTCAATACCCCAGCTTTTTGATCAAAAGATGTTTGTGCGGCAATGATGCGTGCAAACTGGTTCAGCTGCTCCAGCACCTGATTGGTCTGAAAAAACAGGCTTTCAGGCGGCATGATCGGTTGGTCGACATTGTGGCGACGATCTTCATAACGGCGCACCACATCTTGCCAAAACTGGCTGAGACTTTCGTCCAGAGCCTTATCTGTAATGACAATGCCATTCTTCGGTAGGTACGAAATCAGTGAACTTTGGCCTTGCATGGCTTCCGCGCTGAAAAACAAGGGCAAATAAAACTCGATTCCAGGAGAGACTATGCCATCCATCACATCCTGATAGATCGGGTTTTTCTTTGGATTCGCGGTCGGGAAAAATTCGGCATAGCGGTCACGGAAAGTGGCACGACCTTCCTTGAGCGGAAATTCCTGTGCCGGCAATACGGTAAACTGCTGCAAACTTTGCGTGGTGCGCTGAGTTTCGGCATCGAAAAATTTCAGGCTTTCAATTTCATCATCAAACAGGTCAATCCGAATCGGTGCTTCCTGCCCCGAGGCATAAATATCCATGATACTGCCGCGTACCGCGAATTCACCCGGATCATAAACGGTTTCGACCAGATGATAACCGGCCTGAATCAGCTTTTTCTTTTGTTGTTCCAGATCAAATTTCTGACCGACATGAATATCGAAATGCTCACCCAGAATCCATGAGGTCGGCGCCACACGTTGTGCCAAAGTTGAGGCGGACAGCAACAGTACGCCAGTTTTTGGCATATTGGATAAGATTGCCAGACGTTCCGAGACAATATCCTGATGGGGGGAGAGACGGTCATAAGGCAAGATTTCCCAATCTGGAAAAATCGTGGGTTTAACCCCATAAAATTCCAGTTCACTTTCCAGTTGACCCAAATGCTGATTATTACGTGCAATCACGATAAATAAACGCGATTGCTGCTGCACGATTTCTTTAAGCAATAATGCAGTTGAGGAACCTTGCAGATTGCCTAACCAGCGTTTCTCGCCTGCTTTGAGCTGTGGTAAATTGAGTTGGGAAATTTCTTGTTGGAACATGGATATAGCTTTAAAGTCTAAATAACCTGAGGCTTATACTAGCACGATGATCTCAGGATATTTTGTTATTTTTATGCAGTCTTGCCACATCCATATACTTCGATTTTAAGCCACTTTTGCAGCTTATTTTTGATCGCGCAGAAAGTTACGATAATAATCATTTAACTTCTTAAGGATCATTTTAAATTGCAGCAGATTCTCTTCAGTATTGTCTAAAGTCGTATTAAAACGCTGATGGGCAATTTCCAGATCAATTTTTTCATTGATCAGCATTGCGGTATCATATAACGCTTTTAAATCATCAAACTGTTTTAAACGCCGATTCGACAAATACTCTAATCGTGCACCCCACTCCTGATTGAGTTGAATATCATCGACAATAT
This sequence comes from Acinetobacter lwoffii, assembly GCF_024129355.1. GTDB lineage: Bacteria > Pseudomonadota > Gammaproteobacteria > Pseudomonadales > Moraxellaceae > Acinetobacter > Acinetobacter lwoffii_I. The sequence continues at coordinate 41,905 of NZ_JAMXXP010000002.1, forward strand.
AACCTGTACCTTCTACATACTGAATATTCTGCTCTTCTAGATATAGCTGTGCAGCAGTCGGTTTATTACTTTTAAATAATGCACTGATTTTATCAAACATTGCCATTTACCTAGCCAAATATAGTTCTTGCTCTAGTCTAGATGAAAATGCCTCAAATCCACATCCTGAACTTGAGGCAAATTATCAAAATAGCAGCGATTCGCTGTTTCAGATGATTTAACAGCTCCGGTTCTGTTAAGAAACCTGTTCGAGCTGATTCTCTGCTGAAGGAATTTCAGACACCAGATTTTCAAACGCAAAGATTTCTTCTAATTGCGTTGCACTTAATAAGCCCAGCTCCAACACCACTTGCGGCACAGTTTTATTTTCGCGCATACATTGTTTGCCGATTTCATCGCACTTGGCATGTCCCAGAATCGGTTCAAGCAAGGTCACAATCCCGACACTGCGCATGACGGAACTTAAACAAATCTGTTCATTGGCCTGAATACCAGCAATACATTTCTGATTTAGGGTTTGCATACCTTGGGTCAACAACTGAATTGATTCATTCATCGCCACGGCAATCACAGGTTCCATGACATTCAATTGTAGCTGCCCGGCTTCCGCAGCCATAGTAATAGTTAAATCATTACCAATCACCCGGAAGGCAATCTGATTGACCACTTCTGGAATTACCGGATTGATTTTTGCCGGCATGATCGAAGAACCTGCCTGTAATTCGGGTAAACGAATTTCAGCCAGACCTGTACGCGGTCCCGAACTGAGCAGGCGCAGATCATTACAGATTTTGGACAGTTTTACCGCCAGACGTTTTAAACTGCTCGACAAAATAATAAAGACGCCACAATCGCTGGTCGCCTCGACATAATCTGCCGCACCTTTTAAAGGCAAACCCGTCAGATGCGCCAAGATTTCCACCACCCGCTTGGCATAGCCCGGCGGTGTATTGACCCCAGTCCCAATGGCGGTGGCGCCTAAATTGACTTCCAGCAATAACTGTCGCATCTGCCCAATCAGCTTCAGATCTTCTTTTAATAAGGTGGCAAATGCCCGGAACTCCTGTTCCATGGTCATCGGCACGGCATCTTGTAACTGGGTACGTCCCATTTTGATGACATATTCAAATTCGGCAGCTTTATGATCGATACAGTCAATCAATGCTTTAAGCACGCTCAACAATTCATCCAGACTGCTATAGGTCGCCAGACGCAAAGCCGTTGGATAGACATCATTGGTCGATTGCGAAGTATTCACATGATCATTCGGATGCAGAATGTGATAATCACCTTTCTGATGGCCCGACATTTCAAGTGCAATATTGGCAATCACCTCATTGGCATTCATATTGATGGAGGTTCCGGCACCGCCCTGATAAGGATCGAGTGGAAATGCCGCTTGCCACGCTTCCGGATGCTGAATCAATTCATCACAAGCTTTCTGAATGGCAGTACTGGTCTGCTCGGACAGTTTCTGGAAATACAGATTGGCCTGTGCCGAAGCTTTTTTCACTTGAGCCAAAGCACGAATAAAATGCGTTTGTTGCCCCACCGCCAATCCGGAAATCTTAAAATTTTCGATGGCACGTAAGGTATGAATCCCATAATAGCTATGCAACGGGATTTGTTTTTCCCCCAATAAATCACGTTCAATGCGGGTCAGTTCGATTTGAAGCATATTGTCCACTAAAAAATACTCTTGGCGATGCACCGTATTTGGTGTGACATTAATATGAGCAAACAAATACAGGCCTAATAGGAAGACTTTAACCTAGATTTGCTACGATTTATTACCAATACGCTAAAGCTGTGAGTTTTGTAAGATTGTGTAAGTAACTGGCTAAAATTCAAATATTTTAATTATTTATTCAAAATTTCCACTTTTCCCCTGAATTCGACGTCGTATCACCTTTTATCCGCTCAAGTTATTCCTAATTCAATTTCAGTGAATTACTACTCTATTTACAATAGGTATACATAAAAGCTGTGTAATTGTTACAGAGTGTAATTTTTAAACCATGCTTGAATCACCTCCTTGCGATCTCAGTACAAAAAATCATCTTGGACGATGATTTCCATATTTACAGGATGACCTGCCTATGACTTATTTAAACCCCACCCTGATTACCTTCATGTTTTATATTATCGCCATGATTGCAATCGGTTTATATGCTTATCGTGCCACCTCCAATTTTGACGAATATATTCTAGGTGGACGGAGTTTGGGCAGTGTCGTTACTGCACTTTCGGCGGGCGCATCGGATATGAGTGGCTGGCTGTTGATGGGTCTTCCAGGAGCCATTTACCTGTCTGGTCTGTCAGAAGTCTGGATTGCGATCGGTTTGATTATCGGTGCATGGCTGAACTGGTTACTCGTGGCAGGTCGACTGCGTGCCCATACTGAATATCAGAACAATGCCCTAACCTTGCCGGATTATTTCACCAGCCGTTTTTCCGACCGTAAACGCATTTTACGAGTCTTGTCTGCCCTAGTGATTCTGGTGTTCTTTGCGATTTATTGTGCTTCGGGCATGGTCGCAGGTGCGCGTCTGTTTGAAAGCCTGTTTGGCTGGGATTACACTACAGCGCTTGTGATTGGTGCGATGGCGACGATTCTTTATGTCTGTATTGGTGGCTTTTTGGCGATCAGCTGGACCGATACATTCCAGGCCGGTTTGATGATTTTTGCCTTATTGCTGACTCCGATCATTACCTTCTTGGCCTTGGGTGACAACAGCCAGCAAGTGAATGTCATCCTTGAATCAGCTCGCCCACATGCCTCCAGCATGCTTGAAGGTTTAAGCACCGTCGCGATTATTTCCAGCCTGGCATGGGGTTTGGGTTATTTTGGCCAGCCGCATATTCTGGTGCGTTTCATGGCGGCAGATTCGGTCAAAATCATTCCTGCTGCACGCCGCATTGGCATGACTTGGATGATTCTATGCCTAGGCGGTGCAGTGGCTGCCGGTTATATCGGTATTGCCTACTTCAGTGTCAATCCGACACTGGCTTCGGTGGTGAATCAAAACCCTGAAACGGTATTTATGGAGTTGACCAAAATTCTGTTTAATCCTTGGATTGCCGGAATCATTCTGGCTGCTATCTTGGCGGCAATTATGAGTACCTTAAGCTGTCAGCTTTTGGTCTGCTCAACCACCCTGACCGAAGATTTATACAAGAGTTTCCTGCGCAAAAATGCTTCACAAAAAGAACTGATCTGGGTCGGTCGCGGCATGGTCTTGGTGATTGCCCTGATTGCCATTTCACTGGCGATTAATCCGAATAGTAAGGTTTTAGGACTGGTGGCTTATGCCTGGGCAGGTTTTGGTGCCGCATTCGGCCCGCTGATTATCCTGTCGCTATTCTGGAAACGTATGACCCTCAACGGCGCAATTTTGGGTATGGTGGTCGGTGCCGTGACTGTAATTGTCTGGAAAAATTATATGGGTGATACCGGACTTTATGAGATTATTCCAGGCTTTATTCTGGCCACGCTCAGCATTATCATCGTCAGCCTGCTGGATAAAGCACCGAGCGCCGATGTAGTCGAACGTTTTGAAATGGCTAAAGCCGAATATCAAAAAGAAATGGCTGAAATGGAAAAATAATCATCTTCTTACTTGAATATAAAAGGGACTTTTAAGTCCTTTTTATATTTCTTAGTGCATAGATAAAGTGCTTGCGAATTACTTGGCTTTTCCCGGCATTTTCAGATGGATCCGCTGACTTTCTTTAATCACTTCCATCACCGGATAACTGCGCGTTTCTTTAATTCCGGGCAATTGCCACAAGATCTGACCTGAGATTTTCCGAAACTCATCCATATTGGCACAGCGGATTTTTACCACGAAATCAAAACCGCCACTGATCATATGACATTCGATAATTTCAGGAATCTGCCGCACAGCATGGGAAAATTCATCTAAAACATTCGGCGTGGTTTTATCCAGTAAAATTTCAACAAAGACCACAAAACCATTATTCAACATGACTGGATTGAGGTGCGCTTCATAGCCCACAATAAAACCTTCCCGGGTCAGCTTTTGTACACGCGCCAAGGCTGCTGTAGGCGACAGATTGACCAGTTCAGCCAGTTTGATATTGGACAGCTTGGCATCGGATTGCAATAAACCCAGTATACGAATATCTATACGGTCAAGGTTCAAATAAGGATTTGGCATTAGAATTATTCTCTAAAAAAAGCGAAAACTATAGTGAGATATTCGTCAAATATTCTGTGATTATAGATTAAAACTCATTCACCTCAAAGAACTGATTGACGCAGTACAGGAAGTCACTATGCCAACCACTCTCCGCCCAGATTCAATTTTAGATGCGGCCCAGCACTCGAATTATATTGCTGAATTTAAACACAAAAACCAATACGAAGAACGTATTAATACGGCATGGCGTCGTGCTGAAACTGAATGCGTCGAAGAGTTATTGGCCCATAGTGAAATTTCTTCCGAGATGAGTGACAAGATTCAGGCGCTTGCCTTTGATCTCGCACATTCCTTACGTGAACGCAAAAGTTCCACTGGGAAAGCCGGTATTGTGCAAGGCTTATTGCAGGAATTTTCTTTATCTTCTCAGGAAGGCATTGCCCTGATGTGTCTGGCAGAAGCCTTGCTGCGGATTCCGGACAAAGCCACACGTGACCTGCTGATTCGAGACAAAATCAATCAAGGTAACTGGAAAGAACATTTGGGCCAGAGCCAACTGATGTTTGTGAATGCAGCCGCTTGGGGATTGATGCTGACCGGCAAGCTAATGGAAACCCCGCAGCAAAAAAGCCTGTCTAGCTTGTTGACCGGTCTTTTGGCACGCAGTGGCCGAGGAATTATTCGCAAGGCTGTCGATGTTGCCATGCGCATGATGGGCGAGCAGTTTGTTACGGGTGAAACCATTGACGAAGCATTAAAAAATGCGGAGCCGCTGGAAGAAAAAGGCTTCCGCTATTCCTATGACATGCTCGGTGAAGCAGCACTGACCGATCCGGATGCTGAGCGTTATTATCAGGATTACCAGCAAGCCATTCATGCCATTGGCCAAGCATCACAGGATAAAGATGTTTATGACGGGCCTGGCATTTCTATCAAACTCTCTGCGCTGCATCCACGTTATCAGCGCTCGCAAATGGATCGCGTGCATGATGAGCTCTATGCAAAAGTACTTAAACTCGCGGTCTTGGCCAAGCAGTACAACATTGGTTTAAATATCGATGCTGAAGAAAGCGATCGCCTTGAGATTTCGCTAGAATTGTTAGAACGCCTGTGTTTTGAACCACAATTGCAGGACTGGAAAGGCATTGGCTTTGTGATTCAGGCTTATCAGAAACGCTGCTTCTATGTGGTGGATTATATCATTGATCTGGCAAAACGCAGCCAGAAACGCTTAATGATTCGTCTGGTCAAAGGCGCATATTGGGACAGCGAAATCAAAAAAGCCCAGATTGATGGAATGTCGGATTATCCAGTATTTACCCGCAAGGTTCATACCGATCTATCTTATATCGCCTGTGCGCGTAAGCTGTTGGCTGAACCGGATTATATCTACCCGCAATTTGCCACACACAATGCACAAACGGTAGCGACGATCTATCAACTGGCGCAACCTGAGCAGTATTATGCTGGCCAATATGAGTTCCAATGTCTGCATGGCATGGGCGAACCGCTATATGAAAATGTCGTGGGCGATCCATCGAAAAATAAACTGGGTGTTCCCTGCCGGATCTATGCGCCCGTCGGCAATCATGAAACCTTGCTGGCTTATCTGGTGCGTCGTTTACTGGAAAATGGTGCCAATACCTCCTTCGTCAATCGTATTGCTGACAAAACCTTGAAAATTGAAGATTTGATTGAAAATCCACAGCAAACCATTTTAAAGGCATCAAAACAAGAAGGCGTGATGGGTGCCAAGCATCCCCAGATTCCCTATCCGCAAGATCTTTATACCGATGCACGATTGAACTCTTCAGGACTCGATTTGGCCAATGATGCTGAACTCAGTATTTTAAATGAAGTCGCATCCAGTCTGGCAAATACGCAATTTCAGTCAGCTGCTATGGGAACGGCATTTAGCAGCGTGGATACGCCCCATGCAGTTCCAGTGATCAATCCAGCACACCATCAGGATGTGGTCGGCACAGTCTATGAAGCAACTTCTGAACAGGCCGAAATTGCACTCACTCAAGCAGTTAATGCACAAAGTTTCTGGGCCAATCTGCCAAAAAATGAGCGTGCTGCCTGCCTGAATAAAGCCGCAGAACTGATGGAACAGCGTTTGCTTCCGCTCATGGTTCTTCTTTCTCGCGAAGCAGGTAAAACCTATGCCAATGCGATTGCCGAAGTACGTGAGGCGGTAGATTTCTTGCGTTACTATGCAGCTCAAGTTTTGGATCTCAGTGACAATGTACAGATCCAGCCTTTAGGTACTGTACTATGTATCAGTCCATGGAACTTCCCGCTGGCGATTTTTACCGGTCAGATTTCAGCAGCGCTGGTCGCTGGCAATACCGTGATTGCCAAACCGGCTGAACAAACACCGCTCATTGCAGCACAAGCCGTACAGATTTTATGGGAAGCCGGCATTCCGCAGGATGTGTTACAGCTATTGCCGGGCCGTGGTGAAACCATTGGTGCACAGCTCAGTGCAGATCCACGTATTCAGGGCATCATGTTTACCGGTTCCACCGAGGTCGCCCAAATTCTACAAAAAACCGTGGCAGAACGAATAAACCAGTTTGGAGAAAGCGTCACCCTGATTGCTGAAACTGGTGGTCAAAATGCCATGATTGTGGATTCATCTGCATTGACTGAACAGGTGGTGTTGGATGTTGTGAGCTCTGCCTATGACAGTGCCGGTCAGCGCTGTTCTGCCCTGCGTGTCCTTTGTGTGCAAGAGGATAATCTGGAGGCTGTTCGCAACATGCTCAAAGGTGCCATGCAACAGTTGCGCGTTGGCAATCCGGTCTTGCTGAAAACCGATATTGGTCCAGTGATTGATGCAGAAGCCCAGCAAAATATCCAAAAGCATATTGAGCAGATGCGCAGCAAAGGTCATACAGTTCATCAGTTGATGTTTAATCAGGACCAGACTGAATTAACTCCAGGAACATTCATTGCACCAACCCTGATTGAACTGCCAAATCTGGATGATCTGGAACGTGAAGTGTTTGGCCCGGTACTGCATCTGATCAGCTATAAATATGGCGAACTGGAACAGTTGTTAGATCAGATCAACAGCAAGGGTTATGGTCTGACCATGGGCTTGCACACGCGTATTGATGAAACCATGCAAACCGTGATTGCACGAGCGGAAGTCGGCAACCTGTATATCAACCGCAATATCGTTGGTGCGGTCGTGGGCGTCCAGCCCTTTGGTGGCGAAGGTCTGTCTGGCACCGGCCCGAAAGCAGGTGGCCCGTTGTATATCTACCGTTTAATGCATCAAGTATCCGAGAAAAAACTGGCGCAGCCTTATGCAGTTCAAGCGGATCCAGCACTTGTTGAAAATAAACTTGTTCAGGAGTTTAAAGTCTGGGTAGCTAAAACTTTCCCAACTTTATCTTTAAAAGCACCTATGCAAATTGCGACTGGTCAAAGCTTTAGCCTGCAAGGTCCAACCGGTGAGGAAAATCAGTACCTAATCTTGCCACGAGAAAGTGTTCTATCTTTGGCACACACGGAGCAAGACCAGATTCAGCAAATTCTGGCAATTTTATCGGTCGGCAGTCGTCCTGCATTCCTAGCTGACAATACTTTTATTCTGAAATATTTACCAACCATGCCAGCCGCGATCAGCAAGCAATTTAAAGTGGTCCGGGATATTGAAACAGGCGCGTTTGATGCCGTCCTGCATCATGGTGATTCTTCTGAACTGATTGATTTGCAAAAACGCATTGCAGGCCGAAAAGGTGCAATTATTGGTATCACCCATTTAAGTTCGGGCAACTATGATATTCCGGTCGAGCGATTTGTGATTGAACGCGCGATCAGTATCAATACGGCGGCGGCAGGCGGCAATGCCAGCTTGATGACGATGGATAATCTCTAAATCAGTCCAATCATCTCAGTATTTTTAGCTTAAATCTTTCCTCTTTATGGCCAAACCTCTCTCCTCAGAAGGTTTGGTCTTTTTTATGCAGCTTTTAAAGCGGCTTGACTACAATAGGCTTAGGCAGATCGGCAATTTTTTGCTACCATTTGCGCTTTAAAATATTTGCGATTTCTTACTGCATATGACTTCATCTTATCAGCAACAACTTGAAGCCAAAATTGAACGCATCAGCGCTCAGTTTGCCGAATATCAACCACCTGCTTTAGAAGTATTCCAGTCTCCTGAAAAATATTTCCGCATGCGTGCTGAATTCCGGATCTGGCATACTGAAGATGATCTGTTTTATGCCATGTTCGAACGTGACGAAAACAACAATAAAAAAGTGATTCGTATTGATGAGTTTCCAATTGCAGACCGCAGTATTAATGACTTGATGCCGCAACTACTGGCAGCATTCAAGGCAGATGCCAATCTGGGTAATCGCCTGTTTGAAGTCCATTTTCTGGCGACTTTAAGTGGTCAGGTTCTGGTATCCCTAATTTATCACCGTAAACTGGATGAAAGCTGGGAACCTGCAGCAAAAGCGCTGGCGGAAAAACTCAACATCAAACTGATTGGTCGCAGCCGTGGCCAGAAATTTGTCCTGACTGATGAATATGTGGTGGAAGAACTGTCTATTTTTGATCGTGACTATAAATATAAGCAGATCGAAAGCAGCTTTACCCAGCCCAATGCACAAGTTTGTCAAAAAATGCTGGAATGGGCATGTGATGCAGCGGAACAATCAGATAAAGATTTGCTGGAACTCTACTGTGGCAATGGCAACTTCACACTTCCACTTTCAACCAAGTTCCGCCGTGTATTGGCCACTGAATTAGCCAAATCTTCAGTTTATGCAGCTGAGTGGAATATTGAGCAGAACCAGATTGAAAATATTCAGGTTGCGCGTCTGTCTGCCGAAGAATTCACTCAAGCGTATAATGGCGAGCGTGTTTTCCGTCGTTTGCAGGAAGCACAAATTGACATTTCGACTTATGATTTTGATACGGTATTTGTCGATCCACCGCGTGCTGGTATTGATGATGAAACGCTGAAACTGTTACAGCGTTTCCAGCGTATTATTTACATTTCTTGTAATCCAGATACCTTATATGACAATCTGAAACAGTTGTCTCAAACGCATAGAATCAGCAAGTTCGCCATGTTTGACCAGTTCCCGTATACGCACCATGTTGAGACGGGTGTCTTATTGGAAAAAGTATAAAGAGTTTGTTTCAATTTATTATATTGTTACAATAATGGAGCTTTCTGAAGCTCCATTTTTTATATTATAAATCATGTATTTAATAATAAATATTGACTTGTACAGCAAGAAATATCGTTAGACCTTCGGGCTTCAATCGGAAATTTTCGAGATCAACTGCTGCTTTTATCACATAGGTCCTATTGCTTTATTTATTTAATTGGCTATATTTCACTCTATGTTAGGTTGTTGTATGAAGGCTCTATGAGTTTTTGGCAAAAGTTGTTTTCTAATGAACAACACAATGAACACAAGAATCAAATTGCTTGTGTTGAAAATGATTGCTCTTGCAAGACAAATGAACAGCTTCTTGAAGCACTTTCTAAAGCCACTGATGAAGAAATCATCATCGGAATTAAAAAGGTTCTGGTATCTCGCGGCTATAGCCGTAAAGAACTGAATGAACTTCAGCACTTGCCATTGCAGTAATCGGCCAAGGTTACAGCCGTATAAAGAAAGCACTTGCGTAGTCAGGTGCTTTTTTTATGCTTGAAAGTTTATAGTTGAAGGGTTTGGTCTTCTCTATTTCAGCATAGTTTATTAACTCCAACTTTAAAACTTCAGAGATCAGGCAGGAAAACTCTAAACAACTCATTTGATCCCCTTTGATTTGAAGAAATGTTAAGGCTTGCTTAGGCTATTTAAAACCTTTATCAGAAGAATATGTTCTAAATTCTGCTTTCTTTAAATCCCTTTAAATTTGGCTTAATAACTCTTCAATTCTGATCTGAAACTCAGGCAAGGCATCGATTAATTTAGCAAAACACAGTACACTTCTTATTAAACGACAATGCTTTTTAAATGGCTTAATTCTGATATGCAACAGACTAAACGGTTTCCCATAGGCGCACACCTTATGGTTAAACATTTCGGTTATACCCATCATGGGATTTACGCCGGACGTGGTCGTGTCATTCATTATTCCGGCTTTGCGCATTTATTCAAGAAACGCCCCATTGAAATCACCTCGATTGAAAAATTCAGTCATGGCAAACCGATTCATATGCAGCATTATGACTCGGCAAAATATAAAGGTCGTAAAGTGGTGCGCCGCATGCGGTCCAGAATGCATGAAAATAACTATCATCTGATTATTAATAATTGCGAACATTTGTGTACCTGGGCCATTACCGGCGTAGAAAGCAGCCCGCAAGTGATTTATATGATGAATCGTCTGACCACGATTGGTTATATCAGCTCGATGATGAGTTTTATGAACAGCATGTTCCTGACCCTGACCACCACCAGTTTCGCATTGGCGCTGTACATCAAGAAGAAGCTCAGAGATAAAGCCAATCTGCGTTTGCAACAATACCGTGAATTGCAAGATCAGGCTAAAACTAAAGTGTCAGACCTGACTAATTTTAAACATCGTTAATTCAAAGCCTAGTCTACCGATAAATGATGAGCAGGAAAGGTTGAGGCCGTGTTTACATTTTGATGATGTCGATAAGGAATTAGGTTAAATAGCCTTTTTTGGCTTGAATCGCTTCAGGTAGTGCTTTGCCTAAAGAGCTTAGGGTTTCCCGCTCTACCAGTCGTACAATTGAATCTAGCGGCAGATCATTGTCTTGTAGACCAAAGGGTTCTTCCAGCTCCGCACTAAGCTCATCCAGCCCGAGTAGCATATAAGCAATTAATCCGACCAGGATCGGCGTCCACAGGCCTAAATTTGCCTGCAAACTGAAAGGCAGGATAAAGCAAAAAGAATAAACCGCACGATGTAATAATACCGAATAAGAAAATGGTAATGGCGTTGACAAAATTCGGTCACAACCAGCCTGAATATCTCCCAAGGCCACAGTATGCTGATTCAGGTTGTTATAAATAATATCGCTGATCTTACCCTGTTTATATTGCTGTACCAGCTCTTTTTGCATCTGTTCCAGCACCCATTGTGATGGATTGATTTGCATGGGCAATTGCTCAAATGATTTAGGTTCAAAACCGGTAGTCGCCTGATAATCCTGAATACTGGGCGTTTGCTGTCTCAACCGGTCACGTAACAAATGGGTAAACAGCATCATGCGATACAGCAACATTTCACGGGTTTGATTATCTAGCACATGGCTGTCGCGGCATAAATGACGCGTGGTGGCAATCAGCGCGCCCCAAAGCTTACGACCTTCCCACCAGCGATCATAGCAGGCTGTATTTCTAAAACTTAAAAAAATCGAGAGAATGACACCAAAGATGGTAAAGCCAATTGCCGGGACAGCAGGAAGGCTCACGAAATGCGCCTGACTCAAATACACCAGCAAAGCGGAAATAAAAACCACCAAGATTAATGCGGGCAGCACCTTGGGCAGAATCGTTCCCTGCCAGGCAAACAGTAACCCCAAACTATTATTCTTATCACGCACAATCATGCAATTTTCCCTGCTGTATTGAAAAAGCCCAACCAGAGTTGGGCTTTTTACATTCTGACTTAAACCAGCTTATTTGCCTGGTTTAAAGCTGTCCTTAAGATCCAGAATACGGTTAAATACCGGTTTTTCGCTGGAATGATCATATTGATCTGCCACGAAATAACCTTCACGCTCAAACTGGAAACGATCCTCCGGCTGAGCTTGCGCCAAAGCAGGCTCAATCACGGCCTGAACCACCTTCAATGATTCAGGGTTCAGGTTTGCCAAGAAGTCATCACCCACTTCTGGATCAGACTCCGTAAACAGACGGTCGTAAATACGCACTTCTGCAGGAACGCCTTTTGTCGCAGATACCCAGTGAATCACGCCTTTCACCTTACGACCTTCAGGATTTTTACCTAAAGTTTCAGGATCAATCGAACATTTCAGCTCAACCACTTCACCATTTTCATCTTTAATGACTTCGTCACATTTGATGACATAGGCATGACGTAAACGGACTTCACCGCCTGGAATCAGACGTTTAAAGCCTTTTGGTGGCTCTTCTTCAAAGTCTTTACGGTCAATAAACAGCTCGGTCGTCAGTGGAATAACACGCTCACCCATATCGACATTCGGATGACGTGAATGGGTCAGGTCCATATCGGCTGGCAAGTTGGTTAAAGTCACTTTTAATGGATTTAACACCGCCATACCACGAGCGGCAGTATTTTCCAGAGACTGGCGAATACAGTATTCCAGCATGGCCACATCGACAATACTGCCATCAACCTTCGATACACCAACACGTTGACAGAAATCACGTAGACCTTCAGGCGTGAAACCACGACGACGCATACCGACTACGGTTGGCATACGTGGATCATCCCAACCATTTACATGACCACCTTCAACCAGCTTACGCAATTTTCGTTTTGAGGTGATGGTATAGTCCACATTTAAACGGCTAGATTCGTACTGACGTGGCACGGATGGTGATTTAACTTTTGCCACTACCCAATCATAGAACGGACGGTGATCCTGGAATTCCAGGGTACAGAGTGAATGGGTAATACCTTCAATTGCATCAGAAAGTGGATGCGCATAGTCATACATTGGATAAATTTTCCATTTATCGCCAGTCTGATGGTGTTCAGAATGCAAGATACGGTATAAAATTGGATCACGCATATGCACGTTCGGTGAAGTCATATCGATCTTGGCACGTAAAACGGCCTGACCTTCTGCATATTCACCGCTGCGCATTTTCTCAAAACGCTCCAGGTTTTCTGCAACCCTTGCATCGCGTTGTGGCGAGTTCTTGCCTGGCTCAACGAAATTACCGCGGTTTAAACGGATCTCTTCAGGGCTTTGCAAATCCACATAGGCATCGCCCTGCTCAATCAGCTGAACTGCCCAGGTATAAAGTTGATCGAAATAGCTTGATGCATAACGCGGCTCGCCTTCCCATTGGAAACCCAGCCATTTCACATCATTGGCAATACCATCCACATATTCCTGCTCTTCGGCATCCGGGTTGGTATCGTCAAAACGCAGGTTACACACACCTTTAAATTCTTCAGCAATTCCGAAGTTCAAGCAAATTGCTTTCACATGGCCAATATGTAAATAGCCATTCGGCTCAGGCGGAAAACGCGTCACCACCTGTTGAGTACGACCAGCGGCTAAATCATCGGTAATGACCTGACGTACAAAGTCCAAGCCTGGTTGTTGTTCTTGCTGCTGCACTGAATCGACTGCATTGTTCTTCTGGGTCGGGTTCTCGGGCAGAGATGTCACAACATCATTTGGCTTCATGATCAATCATTCACTTCTAAAGTTAAAAAGGGATTAACGAATATTTCATCGTACAAGTTGTACGTATATTCATTATCAAAGTTCCTTAGTTTAACTATAGGTGCTTAATCTCTCAACCGCTAACTACGGTATTTGATTTCAATTCACTCATTTTAAAAATTGAAAATACAGTAAGCTGCCCAAAACTAAAATATCAACGCTTTACGGAATCAGAAAATGATTCAATTCGCGCCTGTCTGGAATATAACGCCCTGTCTGGCAGCATTTGAAATGCCTTGATAAATCAACGTATAAATAAGGTATTATTTTTATGCTTTTAACAAAGAAAATAATGTTTTTACTTGCCTTGTCGAATGTAGTTTGCTTATGCTTCACTCATTCAGAAAAAACCATGGCACTCGTCCATGATCAGGAGATTACACAATGAGTTTTCCTCAAGTCGAATTAAACACCAATAAAGGTCGTATTGTTCTAGAACTCAATGCTGAAAAAGCACCTAAAACCGTAGCTAACTTTTTAGAATACGTACGTGACGGTTTTTATGACGGCGTAATTTTCCACCGTGTTATTGATGGTTTCATGATCCAAGGCGGCGGCATGGATGAAAACTTCAAGGAAAAAGCAACACGTGATGCAATCGAAAACGAAGCAGACAACGGCTTGACCAATGACGAAGGTACGATTGCAATGGCGCGTACTCAGGCACCGCACTCTGCTTCTGCTCAGTTCTTCATTAACGTGAAAAACAACTCATTCCTTAACCACTCTGGCAAAACTGCTCAAGGTTGGGGTTATGCGGTATTTGGTAAAGTGGTTGAAGGTATGGACGTTGTGAACGAAATCAAAAACGTACGTACTGGCAACCGTGGCTACCACGCTGACGTTCCTCTAGAAAATGTAGTAATCGAATCTGCAAAAATCATTTCTGAATAAGTTTAAATCCTCCCTAACCCTCCTTTAATAAAGGAGGGAATCACCTTTTATCAAAATAAGGTTTTCCTCCCTTTTTCAAAGGGAGGTCGGGAGGGATTAAATTAAACAAGGAAAAGATTCGTGATCTATCTGTTTATCTCAGATTTACATTTGTCACCTGATCACCCTCGACTTGTTCGGGGGTTTTTAGATTTATTAACTGAGTATCAAGATCAAAATACCCAACTGTATATTTTGGGTGACTGGTTCAATGCCTGGATTGGCGATGACTATAGGTCTACGTGGCTGGACGAGATTGTCACTGCGTTAAAACAGTTTACTCAGGCTGGGAATCAAGTCTATTTTCAGGCCGGCAACCGGGATTTTGTCTTGGGAAGCAAATTTTTAGCTCGATTTGGCGGGCAGCTTCTTCCTGAAATCGATCAGCTTATTATTGCTGGAACACGTTTTCGCCTGGAACATGGCGATGCATTATGTACCGATGACGTCTCCTATCAGCGTTTTAAAAAGATTATTCGTCATCCCTGGCTACTGGGTTTCTTAAGAAAAACCCCGCTTTCATTTCGAACCAGACTGGCCAACCGCTTTCGTCAGCAAAGCCATCAGGCACAACAGTTTAAAAGCTATGAAGTGATGGATGTCAACCCGCATGCAGTTGAGCTGGTATTACAGGACGTAGATGTACTGATCCATGGTCATACACATCGCGCAGCTATTCATCAACTGGGTCAAAAGAGAAGAATTGTGCTGGGCGACTGGAAAGAAGACAGTGCAGAGATTCTAGAAATTCAGGAAAATCAAAGTTTTGACACCCTAAAACTAAAAAAGTGGCGATATTAATCAGCCACTTTTTACGATATTGATCTGCTTAACACAGACGATAAAGCTGGTTTACCCCAGTATAGAAACTTTTACCATCGAGATTGAACTGAAATTCCTCACCCGTTGGCAATTGAATCATTTTACCGACCTCAACCCAGATAAAACCGTCCATTGTATTTTGCTTGCGCTTTAATGGAACCAGTTTCACGTTAATTTCATTGCCATCAGCGGCAGTGGCAATATGCCATTCATTGATTTTGATCAAAATATTTACTCACACGATATGAGCTTTTTGTGACTATATGGAGAGAGATTAATAACAACCTAGTTTACATAATAGTTCTATGGTTAGTAGATCTTATTTGAGTTCAAATACTTGAACTAAAAAGTACATCACAATCAGCTTAAAATAATAATAGAAGCAAGAACAGTACTTGCTTGAAGTGCAACCAGTGTAAGCTATTTATCCAGCAAAAGCAAAATTACATTGTAATGACAATAGAATGGGATTTTTAAGAACTTTTTTCATGCTTTGTTAATTATTAGGCTTTTGATTTTTATGATCTAAAATTCATTTTAACGTTATTTCATTTCCGTTGATAAACAAAACCTGTCTTTAAATACCTTAAAATCAATATTAGAGACATGAAACTCAGCCCGAGGTACAGCAAGTTCCACTCTCCCGTCTTTTGATAATTTAGGATCAAGAGAATAGCATTTAAGGCTACAAACAGTACGTGAATCATAAAAAAGGCTTGTTGCACTCGTCTAGTTTTTTGCTGACGTTGGTTCTCTAAGATGTTCTGCTGTTCTTGTAAAAATTGTTCTGCATCTTGAAGGTTCATTATGATTTTCTTATGGCTGAATGAATAGCTCATCTAAAGAATTTCCGGTTAAAAATAAACCAAATATCCAGTTAAGCTATTCATTCAGAATCTCTTGTTGATTAATAACCGCTAGTCGGATTAATCACATTGATATCCTTTTTATATTTCCCCAATAGATCACGCAAGGAATTCATCAAAACACTGGTATCTACGCCCACTGCTACAAACTCAGTGCCAAGTTCGATATATTTTTGCGTCACTTCATGCTGGGTTGACAGAATTCCTGCAGCTTTGCCTGCAGAACGAATCCGCTGGATTGCATCAATTACAGCTTTTTGTACTTCAGGATGATTCGGATCACCTTGATAACCCATAGTGGCAGATAGATCAACGGCGCCAATAAACACGCCATCAATCCCGTCGATCTGAAGAATAGCATCCAGATTTTCCAGTCCTGTGACCGATTCAATCTGGATTAATAAACAGATTTCTTCATGTGCCGTCTGATAATAATTTGGAATGCTGTTCCAGCGGGTGGCACGTGCCAGTGCAGCACCAACGCCACGAATTCCTTCAGGCGGATAACGGACTGCCCTGACCATGAGTTCGGCCTGTTCCACGGTTTCTACCATCGGAATCAACAGCGTTTGTGCACCGATATCAAGGAGTTGCTTGATCAGTTGTACGCTACCAATGGGTGGTCGTACCACTGCTTGCGAGGGATAAGCAGCAATACTTTGCAGTTGCGACAAAGTCGTTCTCAAATCACTGGGTGCATGCTCACCATCAATCAGCAGCCAGTCATAACCTGCATTTGCCGCAATCTCGGTTCCATAGGCATCTGCCAATCCAATCCATAAGCCGATTTGCTGCTGGGTTTTCAGTTTGTGTTTAAAGTAATTGGTCACTTGCATCCGCTAACCTATTTGCATGTTGCTGGCGATGCCTCTTATTAAACGCTTCTCGCTTAAAAGTGCCAATAGACAAAAACTGGATTTTAATCTGATTTAACTCTAAGTTTTGCTTGAATCCAGCTCAAGATCATCTCAAAACAGGCTTTGCCTGATGCTTTTTTATTATAATAATCAGGGGATGTGAAAAATGTATATATTTAAAACTTCTACTCGCTGTTTATTTAAAAAGATTGGAGTCCATTGATGGATTTACTCAAGATCACACAGACCCGCTATACCACTAAAGCCTATGATCCTAGCAAGAAAATCCCAGCAGAACAGTTTGAACGCTTGTTAGAAATTTTGCGTCTGACACCCTCTTCAATCAATATTCAGCCTTGGCATTTTTTTATTGCCGATCATGATGCAGCCAAACAGCGCATTGCCAAAGCGTTGGTTGGTACTTATGCCTACAATGCACCCAAAGTTCTGGATTCATCCCATACCATTTTATTCTGCACCAAAGCCGATATTAATGAGTTGCATCTGGAAAACTTATTGAACCGCGATGATCTCAGTGGCCGATTTAAAGATGAATCCACCAAAGAAGGTCAGAAAAATACCCGTGCAGGTTATATTCATTATTATCGTAATGAAAAAGGTGATATTCAGCGTTGGGCTGAAAACCAGACCTTTATTGCACTCGGTCAAATGCTCTTGGCTGCCGGAATTGAAGGGGTTGATGCCACACCAATTGGCGGCTTTGACGAAGAGATGATTAGTGAAGAATTACAACTTGCAGAACAGGGTTTGATCCCT
The DNA here is from genome assembly GCF_024129355.1 of Acinetobacter lwoffii. Classification (GTDB taxonomy): domain Bacteria; phylum Pseudomonadota; class Gammaproteobacteria; order Pseudomonadales; family Moraxellaceae; genus Acinetobacter; species Acinetobacter lwoffii_I. Next base: position 59,726 of record NZ_JAMXXP010000002.1, read on the forward strand.
TCTGTATTGCTGACTTTAGGCTATCGCAGTGAAAATGATTTCAATGCCAAACTCCCTAAATCACGTCTTGCCGCTGAAGATATTTTCACCAAACTGTAAGGAATTTATGCTATAAAAGGGGTCAAGCGCCCCTTTCCATGTCAATTCGGGCCTATTTTTTGCTTTATTTAATTTACATCTAATAGAATAACAATAGAGGTCATCTATGTCGCTCCTTACATCCAAATCCCTGAAATTTGAATGCCATCATTGCGATAAAATTTATCTCCAGCACTATAAAGAGCAACAGCATCGTTATCCGCACTGTCCAGACTGCCAACAGTCCGGTTTATTGCTTGGACTGGCCGAAGCAGGCGACCTGCTCCGACATCCGATTGAATTTGCATCTTCTTATGTCAAACAGACATTGCATAAGCTAGGCAAATCACACTAGTCAAGCCTAGCAGAAACCCTACAGTACTTGCAGGTTTGAGCCGCTCTTTAAAGAATACCAGACCTGCTATCACACCAAATACCACCACCAGAATATTCATGCCGGCAAAGACGATCGCCGGTGAATCCTTGAGCAGCATATGGGCTTTGACATAGAAAGCAATATTGGCAAAATTCAGGATACCCAATAACAGACCAGCGCCGATATTCTGCATCGAGCCCAAGCTTTTATATTTGAGTAACAGATAGCCCATCGAAATGATCAGAGCGCAAACAAACATCAGATTCAGCACCACCGCGAATTGCAGGCCAAGACTGGTTGTATATTTCAACAATACATCTATCAGTGCATAACCGACCCAGACCAAGCCCAGATATAACATTCCCTGACTGCCCTGTCCTGTACTTTGTCGATGTGAAAACAGAATGCACAGCACTGCGCCAATACCTAAAGCGATCCCGAGTATTTTCAGCTGATTAAACTGTTCCTGAAAAATAAAATAGGCCGCAGCCAGTGATAAGACTACAGAAAGTCGCTGGGCAATTTCGGTTTTTAAAATTCCAGCCGTTTGTAAGGCTTTAGCCAAAAACAAAAATACACTTGGAAGTAAAATACCCAGAGCCAGAATAAGCAACCAAGGCGTCTGAGACATTGAAATATGCTGAATATCAGGCTTAAACCAGAAAAAACACAAGAGACTGGCTGTCATATAGTTCCAGCTAATCATGTGTATCGGACTCAAGCCCTTATTTTTGGCGACTTTTAATAATATTGAGACCGCAACGCTGCATAGCGCTGCTGCGAAAATCAGTTCCATATGCTGCTCTTATTCTTGATATTTATGAGTCTACAAAAAAGCCCACATTTGCAGTGGGCTTTTTTTATAAATGATTCACTGGGAATTATTTATAGTGTGACACCATTTTCTCTAAAGAAATTGGGCGAATCTTGTCTGCATTACCTGCAGTACCGAAAGCTTCATAACGATCGATACAGATTTGCTTCATTGCATCTACAGTTGCGCTGAAGAATTTACGAGGATCGAATTCGCTTGGTTTTTCTGCCATCATACGACGCATTGCACCGGTAGATGCTAAACGCAAGTCAGTATCGATGTTAATCTTGCGCACGCCGTGTTTGATCGCTTCAACCAGCTGTTCAACCGGAACACCGTAAGTTTCCTTGATGTCGCCGCCATACTGGTTAATCACTGCCAACCATTCTTGTGGCACAGAGCTTGAACCGTGCATGACAAGATGTGTGTTTGGAAGTGCTGCGTGAATTTCTTTAATGCGGTCAATCGCAAGAATATCACCTGTAGGTGGACGCGTGAACTTGTACGCACCGTGTGAAGTACCTACTGCAATTGCAAGCGCATCAACATTGGTATCAGCAACGAAGCTACACGCTTCTTCAACTGAAGTCAGGAGTTGAGAATGATCCAGTACGCCTTCTGCGCCTACGCCATCTTCTTCACCCGCCATACCTGTTTCAAGGCTACCCAAACAACCGATTTCACCTTCAACAGATACGCCACACGCATGTGCCATTTGAACTGTACGGCGAGTCACATCAACGTTATATTCATATGAAGTTGGTGTTTTACCGTCTTCACCCAGTGAACCGTCCATCATTACTGATGAAAAGCCTAACTGGATTGAACGTTGACAAATGTCAGGGCTCGTACCGTGGTCTTGATGCATTACCACTGGAATATGTGGCCATTCTTCAATTGCAGCCAAAATTAGGTGACGCAAGAACGGAGCGCCTGCATATTTACGCGCACCCGCAGATGCTTGTACGATAACAGGTGAATTGGTTGCATCTGCTGCAAGCATAATTGCACGCATTTGTTCTAAGTTGTTTACGTTAAATGCTGGTACGCCGTAAGCATGTTCGCCGGCGTGATCCAAGAGCTGGCGCAATGAAATAAGAGCCATAATATCCTCCCAGTGAATGCCCCATATTCTACATGTTCAAAGGTTTCAATTCAGCAACAAATAACACTATTTAAAAAAAATCCCTGCATTTGCAGGGATTTTGTGTCACATCAGCCAGATTAAGGTGCTACAGGCTCTGAAGTCGCAGTAACTGACTCGTCTGCAGTCGCTTCATCGGCTGGCGCATTGGCAACTTCAGCTGGAATATCGGTATTTTTTTCATCTAAAATTGGCTGATCAATGGCGTCAATGGCGGCTTGCTGTTCTGGAGTTACAGTCTGATCCGCCACTGCTGCCGAGCTTTCTGCTTCAGCTTCTGGTGCGCTTTCCTGTTTTGCACATGCAGTCAGTGCCAGAGATGCTGCTAATAATACTGCCGTAGTTAACTGTTTTTTCATCACGTATTCTCGTCATTTGGTGATTTAATGACTGCATCTTATGACAGATTTATTGCATTTTAATGACGAAGCCATGAAGGGTAAGTTTTCACTGTCAAAAAAATGACATAAAAAAAAGCTGGCACTTGGCCAGCTTTTTAGCTTAGGACATGCCATTAAGCACGTTCTAACAATACCGCAACTGCAGGAAGGGTTTTACCTTCAACGAATTCAAGGAATGCACCGCCACCCGTCGAGATATAACCAATTTTGTCAGCCACTTCATATTTATCAATCGCAGCAAGTGTGTCCCCACCGCCTGCAATCGAGAAACCTTCCGATTCAGCAATTGCTAAAGATAAAGTTTTAGTCCCTTCACCGAATTGATCTACTTCAAATACGCCGACTGGCCCATTCCAAAGAATGGTTTTAGAGGTTTTCAGGATTTCTGCAAATGCTTTCGCAGTTTCTGGACCTACATCTAGGATCATGTCGTTGTCAGCAACATCTGCAACGTTTTTCACCGTCGCTTTCGCAGCAGCCAATGAACCCAAGAAATCTTCAAAGTTAATTTCAGAGGCATCTGTAACGACTACGTCAGTTGGAAGTGGAACTGATACTTTTGCAGCAATGGCTTTTGCTGTATCGATCAGATCCTTTTCACACAGTGATTTGCCCACGTTATAGCCTGCCGCAGCAAGGAAAGTGTTGGCAATACCGCCACCAACAATCAATTGATCACAAATGTCAGAAAGTGAGGTCAAAACATCAAGTTTGGTTGAAACTTTAGAACCTGCAACAATCGCCACCATTGGTTTTTCTGGAGTTTTCAGTGCACGACCAAGTGCATCCAGTTCAGCTGCCAATAAAGGACCTGCTGCTGCAACTTTTGCTAAACGTGCTACACCTTCAGTAGACGCTTCTGCACGGTGCGCTGTACCAAAGGCATCCATCACGAATACATCACAAAGTGCTGCATATTTTGCTGCAAGCTCTGGATTGTTTTTCTTTTCACCGACGTTAAAACGGCAGTTTTCAAGTAGAACCACCTGGCCTGGCTGAACTTCAACACCATTTAAATAGTCAGTGAACAGTTTCACGTCCTGACCCAAAGCTTCAGTCAAGTAAGCCGCTACAGGAGCAAGTGACTGTTCAGCTTTAGGCTCACCTTCAACCGGACGACCCAGATGAGAATACACCATGACTGCAGCGCCTTTTTCTAGTGCTGCTTTAATCGTTGGCAATGCTGCACGAAGACGCGCATCGCTGGTGATCACACCATTTTTAACAGGAACGTTTAAATCTTCACGGATCAGAACACGTTTACCTGCTAAATCGAGGTCAGTCATACGCTGAAAGTTCATGTAGAGCTCACTTTATAGATATTAAAACCAGGCGATTTTAAATGATTATGCAGAAAAAGGTTAGCATCTTTTGCAGAAATCATTATGAATGCCAAAGTTTTGTTATGATAGAAAAAAGCCTCTTTTAGATTCAGTCCCTATGTCGATACATCCTGATCCAAATCTTAACCGTTTGAACGTGTTAGGTGAGCCTTTGTCCAGCTGTTGCTTCGATCCGATTACCGGATATTTCCGCAATGGCTTTTGCCATACTGCGACCACCGATCTGGGCCAGCATACGGTTTGCGCGCAAATGACCTCAGAATTTCTGAATTTTTCTCAAAAAGTCGGTAATGACCTGATTACGCCTTTGCCCGAACTGGATTTCCCGGGCCTGCAACCTGGCGATTTCTGGTGTATCTGCGTAACGCGCTGGGTCGAAGCCTATGAAGCGGGTCAAGCTCCACCGATCAAGCTACAAGCCTGTCACAAAGCTGTTCTGGCGTATGTACCGTTAAATATTCTTGAGGAATATGCTGTCTAATGAATTCTGCACAGATTATCTTGGCATCGTCCAGTCAAACCCGCAAAGCGCTGATGGATCGTCTGCATATTGATTATATTTCCATGGTACCGGATATTGATGAATCTCCTCGCGGGGAAAATCACGCAGATGATCTGGCACAACGACTGGCTTTCGAGAAAGCCAGATATATTGCCGAACAGAATCCAGAAGCGATTGTGATTGGTTCAGATCAGGTGGCATGGCGTGAAGGTGCACCGGATATTTTTATCGGTAAACCATTAACGACTGAAAAAGCTATTCGCCAGCTACAAGCCAACTCGGACAAGATTGTCTATTTTAGTACTGCGCTCAGTGTGCAGCAGCTATCGACCGGTTTTGAACAAAGTCTGCTTGAACACTATAAAGTCAAGTTCCGCAAACTGTCTCAGGTCGAAATCGAGCGTTATGTCGAAATTGAACAACCTTTGCATTGTGCAGGCAGTTTCAAATGTGAAAGCCTCGGTATCAGCTTGTTTGAAGAAATGATCGGACAAGATCAGACCACGCTGATGGGCATGCCAATGATCAAGCTCTGTCATATTCTTCGTGAATTAAAAATTTTGGTTCCTTAATCTCTCCCTTTAAATTCAGGCTTTACTCTATGTCTCAACCTTTAGACGTACTAGGCGGTATTACCGCTGAACAATTCCTTAGCGAATACTGGCAAAAGAAACCTTTACTGGTGCGTAATGCAATGCCTGAAATCGCCAGTTTGCTTGAACCCAATGATGTGATGGAACTTGCGCTTGAAGAACATGTCACTGCCCGTCTCATCAAGCAGAAAGATCGTGATCCGAATCAATGGAACGTGAAATCTTCGCCTTTACTCAAAGCAGATTTCCAGAAAATGCCAAAACTCTGGACACTTTTGGTTCAGGCTGTAGATCACTATTCATTTGACCTGTCGGCGCTTTGGAAAAAATTCCCGTTTATTCCACAATGGCGTCGCGATGACATTATGGTGTCTTATGCTCCACAAGGCGGTTCAGTCGGCAAACATTTCGACTTCTATGATGTATTTCTGGTACAAGGCCATGGCCACCGTCGCTGGCAGCTTGGGCAAATGTGTGATGCCGAAACGGCATTCGTTCCAGGTCAACCACTTAAATTATTACCTGAAATAGAAGTGAACTTTGATGAAGTGCTGGCACCTGGCGACTTGCTCTATGTGCCGCCTGGTCTGGCTCATTACGGCGTGGCTGAAGATGACTGCCTGACTTATTCATTCGGTTTCCGCATGCCAAATATCAGTGACATGATGGATCGTGTCGGGGATAAATTCTCTGAAAATGAAACGCTGCGTAACCCATTGCTGGATATCATCCGTGATCAAGTCGGTGCTATCGGTGAAGTGAGCAGCAATGAGCTGGAATATCTGAAAGAACACATCATGCAGCAACTGCATAATTCCAATGTTCTCGAAGATGCCATCATGAGCTTGATGTCCGAACCTAAATATCCTGAAAACCTGCCTGAAGCAGAAGAAATCGGTACAGGTGATCTGGAAGAAGCACTCGATCAGGGCTATAGCCTGATGCTCGAACCTGCGTCACGCCTGCTTTATACTGAAACGGACGGCGACGTTCTGTTCTGGGCAAATGGTGAGGGTGTGTGCATCTCTGAGACATTTACCGCAAAACTCAAACAGCTTGCAGATGGTGAAGCGCTGTTATTCGGTGAAGACTTCGCTGATGAAGAAATTCTGGAAGATGTTGCTGCATTATTAAATGAAGCCGTGTTGATGCTGGTTCCACCGCCAGAAGACGAGTAATCTTTCCACGGTTCTATTTAGGCAATAATTTTAAGAGGATCACATGATCCTCTTTTTTATTTTTAGAGTCTAGAATTCTAACTAATTAAGGCTGATACAGCTCTAATACAACACGAATCAGCGTATCTCCTTGTTCAGATTCAATCTGGAACAATCCTCCCATGCGCTCAACCCGCATTTTCATGCTGCGCATTCCAATACTCAGACCATTTTTTTGCACCATGTCAGCATCGAAACCGATGCCATTATCCTGAATGCTTAAAGTAAGCTGATGTGGCTGGGAATATTCCAGACTGACTTTTACCTGACTGGCCTGACTATGCTTAATGATATTGGTCAGACTTTCTTCGACTACTCGGATCAAGGTCAAACACTGTAATGCCGTCGGTTCACGCTGCCAGACTTTTGGAAATGACCATTCAACTACAATCCCCATTTCTTCCATCAACTGGGTAAAACGATAACGTACCGGTGCGATCCAGAGTACCGGCGTTTGTGGGACTTTATTTTCAATAGATGAACCACTGTCAATGATTTGTCTGAGATCATCTCTGAGCAGTTTCAGCATGGAAAGAAACTGCTGTTTAGAAACTGTTTCGCTACTTTGATCCACCAGAATCATGGAACGGACAATAGACCCTCCCAACCCGTCATGCAGTTCATGTGACAGATTAATCCGCTCTTGCAGACGAACATTCGTCAGCTCCAATTGATGTTTATCGCTCAGGCTTTTATTCAGGTCAGCACTGACCTGCTGGACTTTACGTTCTAACTGGGTATTAAATTTTTCGATTTTCCTGACATTACGATTCAGGCGTGTGCCCATAATCAGCACGACAAACAAGGTAATAATTGGTGAGGTATAGGGAGATAAAGGTGAAAACTCATTGACCTTGGTTTGGTTCAACATGATCAGGTCAATGATTACACACAGCAGAATCCCCCAGAGACACAAGGTCAGGAAGAGATATTCTCCATTTCGGGTTCTGATGGCCTGATAGCTGATATACACAGTACAACTAACAAAGAACAATACATAGAAGATAAACACTCCACCTAGCACATGCTCCAGATAATTCAAGGGACTGATCATCACCAGTAGGCTGGACAGAACGCTGACCAGAATAAATCCTCGCTCCAACTGCTTAAATTTCTGTTTTACAAAGCGGATCAGATACAGACAGAAACAATGGATATAAGCAATAAAAAAAAGCATATTGGCTTTAGCTGCCGAAATCGTGGAGCGAAATGGAAAATTTTCTGTAGTCAAGACATTGGAAATAAACAGAATCCACAACAGTGAACTGAGTGCCAGCCAGCCAAAAGTGGTTTCTGAACGCCGGAATAACCAGATAATGAAACAGATCAGCCCAATCGTGGCAGAGAAAATCATATTAATCTGGAATACAGTACGGCGATCCCAGATTTTGCCTAGATACTGCTGGCTATTCACCAGCACATTATTAAATTGAATGTTGCCCAGGCCCGCGCTTTGGAAACTGTAGCCATTTACATAAATCAGGATTTCATTACTGTCTTTACGCAAACCGCTAATCGGGAAAACCCAGTAACGCGGCATATTCCAGCTTTTCGACAAGGGTTCTTGCAAGTTCCGGTCAGACCAAAGCAAGTCACCATTCAGGAATACGGCACCTGCCGAATTAATATAATCAATAGAAAAGGCAACTGGTTCTGCAAGGCGGATGTTGTCTTGGCATGACCAGCGCCAGACAATCTTGTACCAGGCACCTCCATGATAATTCTTCCAGTTGTTCTGCCAGTTATCCGGCAAACGTACGCTTTGCCAGCCCGATTTCGGCATCTCGGTAGGACCCTGAGCCTGAACCTTCTGAATATAGTCGATCTTCACCTGACAAAGATCATTAATCTGAAAATGGCTTTGTGCCTGACTCATCCTACAGAACAAGCAAAGCCAGCTAAATAGGACAAAAATGCAGATCCATTTCAGTCGCTGCCGTTCGCTGCTTCTGGAACAGGCAGATGACATTACAGAATTCCCAAGTGCCGTGCGGTACTGACCGCCTTAGTACGTTTACTGACCGAGAGTTTGCGGTAAATATGCTTGATATGACTTTCGACGGTATAGCGTGACACACAGAGCTGCTCGGCAATTTCACGATTACTCAGACCTTGCGCAACCAAGGACAGGATTTCCTGCTCCCGGTGTGTGAGCGTTTCTTGATCCGCAGCTGACCTGTTCTGCTCTACTGTTGCTGAAATGGCAGGAATAGAAATCTGTTTTAAAATTTCACGGGCAACAAAGGGATCAATTGGTGCACCGCCACGCAAAATACTGCGAATAGCCAAGGCGACTTCAACATCATCCCGTTCTTTCAGCACATAACCGGTTGCACCGGCCTGAATTGCGCTAAACAGACTATCTTGGGTACTCCAGGCAGACACCACCAGAATCAATGCTTGTGCGTCCTGTTCGCGGATTTTTTCAATAATTGAAATCCCACTTCCATCTGGCAACCCCAGATCTACTAAGGCCAGTGCAATCGGCTGTTGCTGAACTATGGAATATGCTTCTTTAACCGTATTGGCAAATAGCAGAACGTCTTCGTTATAACCCAGATTGGTTAATATAATTTTTAAACGGCGCTGAATGACATATTCATCTTCAACGATTAATACAGGTACTGGCAAGACTGCCTCTGGTGCTGTCATAAGCACGCCCCTTATATTTATTGTTATGCCCCATTGAAGATTAAAATATAAACAAAAAAGCTCTAAAAATCATGATTTTTTTCATTTATTTATAAGATTTGGTTTTATGATCATTAGAGACACATAATATCTCTCACACTAAACACAGATAAAAAATGCCATCTGTTGATAAGATGGCAGTTCTAGATAGAAAATATTTGAAGTTATACAAGCTTCCTACTTTAAGCAGTACCGTATTGCTGTTTTAAATATTTCACAATCTCCGCTGATTCAAACATGCTTACCCCTGTATTTGGATCGACCAGATAAGGCAGCTGAATCGTATTTCCCATCATTTCAAACAACTGTTCACGCTTGCCACCCGCAAGCGGTTCATATTTCCCCGGCTTTAAACGTAACTTGGCTGGCCCATAATCCTGCCAACGTTCTTTGGCCACATTATGAAAAACAAAGGGAATTTCAAGCTCTGAGAGAATACCACGTACCACCCGGACAAAAGGACTGGCTTCAAAACCCCATAATTCCAATAGCTGTTCCGGTGCCGGACGATCAAGCACCTGTTTATTGATCCAGACTCCGCGTGCGCCATTAATAATCGTTCCGGCAAAAGCAGCAACTGGAATTTTCGGATAAGTTGCATATTTTTTTGGCGTTTTGCCAATTTTACCATAATGCTTGAATAGATGATGGATGATCTCCTGCGATTCATACATCTGATCGCCTGTATTTTCATCCACCAAAAATGGAAAGCGGGTCTTGCCGCCCAACTGTTTTACGATCGGACGATATTTCGTACCGCCCTTAGGGCATGGATAAACTTCATAATCCAGATTGAGTAAGGTCAGCACTTCACGCACCCGACGACAAAAAGGTGAACCTTCAAATTCATAGAGCTTAATTGATTTTTCAGGCTGATTCGGAAATGGCGTTCCGACCATGCCACGTCCCCCTTGGGCGATTGAAGAGGCTAAGGCTTGTGCGACTTTGATCTGATGACTCAACATAGTATTTTCCTATTTTTGTTTTATATGAATGAAAGACAGAATCTAAGCATCCTGTCTTTCAGGGTACAGATGAGTTTTGTTGTTATTCTTGCATGCAGAAATGCAGATTCCGGCCGATTAAGCCACTAAGGCTGTTTTGGACACCACAATACCATTATTGTCTGCATAGACATATTCGCTGGCATTAAACGTGACACTACCAAAACAGAGAGAGATATCAACTTCACCCACACCCTTGCGATTGCTTTTCTGTGGAATAGCCGCCAATGCATGCACACCAAGATCAAGTTCAGCAATCGCATCGACATCACGGACACAACCGTAAATAATCACGCCATTCCAGTGATTTTTGACAGCTGATTCGGCAATCAGGTCACCCATCAAGGCACAGCGCATGGATGCACCGCCATCTACGACCAGGACCTTGCCTGTTCCATCTGTGGCCAACAACTCTTTCACCCGCGAGTTATCTTCAAAACATTTTACTGTCACAATCTGACCGCCAAAGGTTTTGCGCGCCCCATAACTCTTGAAAAATTTACCGTCCAGGCAAGGTGTAACTACCTGAAGCTCTAATTCTGGATGATCATCTAACAAGTCACAGGTGACAAATGCTGCTGTAGACACGGTGTTTTCCCCTCATTTCATTTTTTGTATGCGTAAATTATCATAAATTTCAAATTTTACCGTCTGAGTTAGCGCGGCCTCGACCATAGTATGAGCCACCTGATCGGCTGTCACTGGCTTATACGCAAAACTATCTGGAATAAAACGCGATACTTTGTGGTAAACCTGCTGCGCGATATCTTCCAAAAAACGCTGCTCTGGACGTTCACCAATGAGCAATGAAGGTCGAATCAGACTGATTCTATCCAGAGTCAATGTTTGCACATATTCTTCCAGTTCACCTTTGACCCGATTATAGTAAAAATGCGATTGGGAATCGGCACCCATTGCGCTTAGCAAAAGATAATGGGCTGAGGTTTGCTGTAACAGCTCTGCAAAGTGAGCATTTATGGTATAGTCAATACTATAAAATGCCTGTTTGGATCCGGCTTTTTTCATGGTGCTGCCCAGGCAGCTAAAACCATGGCTATGCTTGCTGACATCCTGATCATTCAACATCAGGAAATCTTCCAGTACCAGTTGTTGAACTTTATCCAAAGCATCCAGATCATTTTGATGTTTTCTGACCACTGCAGTAATCTGCTGGCAAGTCGGCTCATCTTGCAAACGTTTTATCAGTTGTTTTCCCACCAAGCCAGTGGCACCTATCACGATGGGATGAGTCAGTGATTTAGTCATTTTTTATACGATCTCCTGGGTGGAATACTAATCTAACGTTTTCTTTAGAATTTTTCTGCATCTAAAATGTTGTCAAAGCATGTCAAGACTTGACTTCGGTGCTTAGTTTAATCAAAATATGGCACTTGTTTACGGGCTGGTGATAATTCCTCTGATGTTGGTTTTCAGTTGAGTTTCAGCCCGCCCAGACCAATCTATTTCAAGGAGTGCACGAGTGGCAAACTCTGCTCAAGCTAAAAAACGTGCTCGTCAAAACGTTAAAGCACGCAAACACAACGCAAGCTTGCGTTCTATGGTTCGTACCTATCTTAAACGTACATTAGCTGCTATCAGCACTAATGACTATGCAGTTGCTACTGAAGCGTACAAATCGCTTGTTCCAGTAATCGACCGTATGGCTGACAAAGGCATCATCCATAAAAACAAAGCAGCTCGTCATAAGAGCCGCTTGAACGCGCAAGTTAAAGCACTAGCTTCTAACTAATCGCAAATGAAAAAAGCCCTTTTTAGGGCTTTTTTTGTGTCTGGAATTTGAAGAAACTAAAAAATATAATGACTCATTCAGAAAAATAATTTGTTTAGACAGCACTCATCCAGTCAATGCGATACTGTGAGATAAAAACCTGAATCTCCCTCTCTTTTAGATTATTGATCTTTATCCATAGAGGATGGCGAAGTGGTTTTATCCTGTTTCGTATTGTCAGTGTCCCGCTTTTGACATGCGGTTAAACCCAAAATCGCGATCAGGCTAAAAATTGTGATAACTTTCATAATTTTCCTCAAGATGAATATTTCTATATTTATTAAGCATAGATAATTTTTATACTTACATTATTGAATTTTCACCCTATAAATGTAAAAGGTGCAGTTTAAAATTTATTTTTATCGTTTTAGCCTGAACTTTATTGAATGATCAATATGAAACGCCCCACCATCTTTATAATTTCTAACTCCCCAATAAAAAACTCAATTGCTGTGAACAATTGAGTTTTGAATAGATCAATTTAATTTAAGAAAGTTGGGAACGTTTAAAATCAGCAATATCCAGTTCATGTACCTGACCGCGCCAGATCCATTTCAGTTTGGACTCCAAAAACACATCACCTTCAAACCAGACAAACAGACCTTCCATCATTTTTGGCCAGTCTTCCCGACTGACGTCTTGACGCCCTGACATCACTGCAATCATCGCTGCGAGAATAGTATCGTGGCTGACAGCCAAACTCAGCCCATATTTATTTTGTGGATGGGTGTTGTAAATCAGTTCCAGTACATCCACCACGCCATGAATCGGCTGTTTCATCCCAGGCAAGGCATTATTGACAAAACTGTTAATAAAACCGAGTGCACCCTGCTTGGCAAAATAAGGCCCAGCTTTTTGAATATCCAGCACAAAGCTGCCAGGCTCCATCAGAAGTCCCTGTTCAATAATTTCAATACGATGGGTATTCTGCTCAGGGGTAACCGCATCTGCCCCTTCAATCATCAATGCAGCGGTATCAATACACCGCTGGATCGGACTTGAAATACAGTGATGAATCACACGATCAGTTTGATCAGCCAGATAAGCACCCCATTCCTGCGCCAGATCCCGCCCCTGATTGGTCAGTTGCAGATCATAGCCTGCCAAACCTTGACCCGGAACCTCTTCACGAATCGAATGCCGTGTAAATAAGGTGACAGGCGTCTGTACATCGGGCAATAAATCAATTGCACTCAACATACTCGGTGGAAGCAGTTTCAGGGACACGTTACAGCCAACTCTGGATTTGGTAATAGGTTAAGCACCACTATAACACGCTCAGAATTTTGCTCAATGCTCGGCCTGCATGTCAGAAACCGCCTGCAATGCAATAATTTTCATATCATTATTCTTATAAGCAATGAATCCGCCATTCAGCAAAGTATCCCGATGATTATAAATAAATGGACGACCTTCTAAATCAACCAGACCACCACCAATCCGTTCGAGCATACATTGACCAGCGCTGGTATCCCATTCCGAGGTCGGATGAAAACGTGGATAGATGTCTACCTGATCTTCCAGCATCATGCAAAATTTATAAGCGCTGCCCGCTTTAAATTCGGTGTAGTCAGTGAGCTTAGCCAGACTTTGCAAATACTCGGTATATTTCGGTTTCTGCTGGCTACTTTGGCTCAATCCCACAGCAATCATTTTAGTAGTTTCAAGCATTTCATAAGCAAACCATGTCATCTTTTGGATATCATATTTATAAGGCAAGCCCTGCTCAGGACAGAAATAAATCAGTTGCTGCTCCGGAACCGCCAATATGGCAAAAGTGGTCAAACTGCCTCTGACCAGACTCAAATTAATGGTAAATTCGGGGCGCTGGTGCAGAAATTCCTTGGTACCATCTAGCGGATCCAGTAACCAGAATTCTGACCATGAGCGGCGTTCATGTTCCTGTCCTTCTTCAGACAGTAAAGGCAAGCTGGAAATCTCTGCCAAAGCCTGGGTCAGATAAGTATTGACCCGAAAATCTGCCTGAGTCACCGGAGAATTATCATTTTTTTTGATGACATCAAAAGCCGCACCAGAACAATAACGCTGATATTCTTCTCGCAAAATTTCACAGGCTTGTGTCAAAATGGGCACAAACTGCAAAATCATTGGATCTTGTGGTGCTGCTGTTGCTTTAAACATAGAAAACCTAAATATGTCAAAATGCTCTGAAAAACCTACCATAATTTTCGATATGGATGGCGAGTCTTATAAGCCACTAATTTAAATAATATTTATTTTAAAAATTATTTAAATCATATTTTTATGTACACATTCTTGTACACATTCAAATATATGCCTTGTTTCAGTATAAGCAAAAAATCCAGTAGAGAGGAAAGAGTTAATGAAATTTTCGGACTTCGATTTAAATAATCTGCCTAAACCACTAACTGATGAAAAACTAACACAGCAATTAATTCCTGCTCGCTTTATTCCCGAAAAGCCAGAGGAGCTTAAGGATAAGAATGTAGTCTATGTTTTCGATAGCTCGGACTCATTCAATTTAACTTATGATGAATTGGTCGAGATCGTGGGCAAGGCGAGAAAGGCAGGACCTAGAATGGTGCCAGTATTGGGAACAATAGGATAAATTAAAGCCCTCACTTGGAGGGCTTTTCTATAATTGAAATAACGGCCTTATGCCTGGACTGACAATCAATATATTTCCTTCGGTCATCAACCATTACCTGCAGCACTTCTTTTGCCTGGCCAGACTTCAATTCCAATAAATCCGGACAAGGCGTTTTAAGATTGGCTGGAATTACCAGCGGTATTGACTGCTGACACCCCGTCGTCATCAAAGCAATTAGTGTGGATATAAACAGGACGCTCAACGATCTTTTGCACTTCACGTGTAATAACTTCGGTTTTGACGCGCTCAACTTCTTTTGATTCTTCATATTCTTCACCCGCTTTGTTGGCCAGCTCCTGTGCTTCCTTTTCAGCATCGATATATGGCTTTAGCTTTTTATTGATTTTGTCCTGGCATGTCGTTTCAGCTTTGCGTAAATCACCGGCTAAACGATTGGCCTGAAATAGCTGGCAGACAATTACAATGCACAGCACCAAAATCAGAGACCAGCGTTTGTTATTCCAGATCAGCAATAAAAGTGGCATCTAGTTCACTCCCATGCATTTGTTGTAGCGCTCAACCTGTCGAGTCCATACGCCATAGCAATTGTTAGAACGAATACTGCAGTCGCGCTTGGCTACGTATTTCCATTTCAAAAGTGACTTACACGCCTGGACATATTCACGCGCTTTCAGGTGGCGAAGCATTGAAGATCCAGACCAGGCACTTGTACCGTACTGGTATGTGAAATCCAGATACAGATCGTATTCACCTTGAGAAACCGGAATATTCAGAATGGTTTTATTGAAGCGCTGAGCATCTTTATCCATGTGCAACTTGAGATATTCAAATGCCTGTTTGCGATCAATTGACGGATCTGTCATTTTGACGCGCACACCATTTGGATAGACCGTGGTGCCGTGGCCAATTGTTGGTACATCACCTTTAACAGGAATCACCGGCTTGGAGGTATAGCCTTCTTTCACAGCTGTGGCTTGCACCTGCTCATCACTTGGACCAGTGATCCACATCCCTGCAGCAAGCACCAGAGAAGAACCAATCACATAGTATTTAGTCTTGTTTGACATCGTAGTATTTCTCCCATTGCTCTACTTTTAGTTTGTGGATCTCATCAGCTCGTTGGTTCTCAAGTCGCTTGTAATACCAGTTCACAACGAAGCCAGCTAAAGCAAGTGCGATACCCATCCAAGCCAGGACATCGACTGAAGCAAGCCATGCCACGAAACCAGAAGCGGCCCCTGCATACGTTGTTTTTGATGCAGCGGATGAAACAGTCGCTGCCATTTCCATTACTGCTGCTTTCTGATCGGACATGCCGCCCCCCCAATTTTTGACATTAAAAAACCCTGATCTCATTAAAGATCAGGGTTGGTGGCAGTTTATTGAGTATCGAAAGCCCCGAAGGGCTTTTGTTTAATGCACGACTACATTTAGGTACTGCCCAGCAGCACCGTAAGACACTTGTGATGACTTTAAGTTTGTACCGTATATGCTTATCGTACCGTTATTATTAATAGTTGCAGATAATGCAATATTACCAACCAGATCCATAGTGGAAGATACTGATACGGTGTCGGTGTAGCGATCGGCAGTCAAAGTAGCTACAGTTGCGATTAATTTCGACTCGTTAGCGGCGAATGTTGTGGCTGGGAATGGAACAGTACCACGCGCTAATCTTGATAAGTTGATAAGACCCTCGCTTCTAATTACCCGTAGCAATTTATTTGTGATCCCGAACATTTCGACGCTTCCGCCTGCCGCAAGATTGAATTTTCGATTAGAAGCATTGGTTACTTCAGCAATATTTCCATCTGCTACATTAAAGTTAATGGTTGCTACAGATGTGGATTCATTGACAACACGGATAATTTGTCCTTTTCGGAATGAGTTTATCTCGAATGAAGTAGGATCGCCAGCAATATAGTATTCATGCTGTATAGCAACGTTTTGAATAATCCGAGAAATGCTGCTACTCAAGCGTAACTTATTAAACTTGTCGCTAGTGAATACATTAGCCGTATCTCTAGTAATCATATTTACAGGGCTGATAATACTGGCAGGTCGCTCAACAATATCTATAATACTGATATTTATGTTCGGTAAACCGTTGTTATTGTTAGCATAAATATAAAAACACTCAGTATCTATTCCTTTACATTTAAACTTGGGTCGAATTAAATGCACACCACCGAGCGAATAATCAGCAGGCGCGTTGGATAGTCGAACGTGATAATCTGATGAGTTCTGTGTATTATTTATGAACTCAGGGTCTTCAAAATAGAACTGAACACCATCACCACGATTGTTCTGAATAAATACATTGTTATTATTCTTATTCTCATAGGATGGGTTAATAAACTTTACATAACCTGTTACATTCTGATTCGCTTGAGTTCCGAGTGCCCAGACTCCTCGTCTAGACCCACGATCTGTGTGATTTCTAACCTCAATGCTAACGCGATCCTGTGTTATGTCGTAATCTGGTAAAACTTTCCAAGCTGTACTTGATGCAGACGGTACTGCGTATGTGTTGTCTTGTGTTGCTTGGTACATTACACCTTGATAACGAACAACATCACGATTGGCCTTATACGCAATAGTAGATGACCAGTCTCTCCAGCCGAGCGTAACAAAGCCAACTGCGATACCCTCACCCTCACAATTGGTAGTTCTTACTCCGTCAACAACAATATCCTGCAACCACTGGACACCAAGATCAGGTTCAAAATCTATCCCTGCCATTGGTAGCGTACCACTGATATTGCTAAGGTCGAGGTTTGTCATCCGCAGTCCTTTTACAGAGCCGATTGTAATCCCCTGTCTGCGACTGCCGTCTGCTTTAAAGTTTTTAACAGTTACCTTTTCAGCATAATCTTTGGTATTTGACCGAGATATTAATAGAGAATCTCCCCAGAAGTCATTTGCTTCAACGTCTTCAATGGTATTATTTTTACCACCACGAATCATGATTCCGTAACCCCACTCCCCTACATTCTCTTTGTACTGATACTGACAAGTACCGTCCACATAGGTCGAGCCTGTTGCTTGTAAGTCAGGTCTTGTTGCGCCTGTTGTACCTGATACGGTTACTAAACAGCCGTGATACTGCTGACAAATATATTCACCAGCTTCATAATATGTGTTGGGTTTCCAGTCTTTGTAGTAGCTTCCGTTTGGTGCGAGATGCGTATAACGATCCCCAACCAATCGACCACCTGAAACCTTTGTATTCTCAACATCCTGAACACGGATCAGGTCATAGCCACCTGATCGCGTTGGTAGTGCTTTAATCACCGTTTCGTGACCAAGCTTTAAATGCACGTTGTCTTTCATGACAATAGCTGCTGTAGGGTTTACCCGATATTCCCCATCTGGGACAGAGATAGTTCCACCACCAGCAGCTGATACCTTGTCAATTAAGGCATTAAGTGGTGACGCGAAATTCGCACTCAACTCGGTAGGCGTGTGGTGTAAACTCAAAGGGTTGTACAGATTAAAAAGACCTGTATTGATCTGCTGTTGCGTTTTCCCACTCGCATCAACTACAAAACTCGCATCCCACCCCTTATCAACCGCAATCTGAGCTAGTCGCTCCATCAAGTAATTGTAGTATTCATCAAGCTGATCTAAAGCTACACCCTGCTTGCGGATCTCTTCCAAAAGATAAGCCCTAAGCTCATCATCTCGGTCATCTACATAGCCTTTTAAATCATTGATTTTTTGCTCTTGTTGTTGATGTAGTCGATCAACATAAAGCTTCATGAGCCAGTCTGCTACACCTAGCTCCTGCAACTTCCACCAAATCCGGTCAAAATCAATATTTACAGTTTGTGGGCGGAATGAATTATTAAAAGACTGGTATTCTGCATTCCGATTAAATGGTGTATTTCGCTGCAAGGTAATCTTTTTGCCAGATGCGGGTGCAGTGGTGAATACCACATTGCCATCGACTAGGCTCCAAGATGCAATCGGTGGTTCAATTTCATCCACCAATACAATTAAATGATCTTTTGATTCACACTGAAACTTTAGTGCGAAGCTGGTTGTAACACCATTTCCTATGTGTTCGATATACGGCGTTTGTTCTGAAACTGCCATGATCTGCCCCTAATTCTCAAAGTCTAGAGTGGCCTCAACCACGCCACTATTCCCTCTCCAATTAGGGCCTTCATTGACCTCATTATTTCTGTGTATTTTACCTACGCGTTCCGGTGAATCAGTGACAGCACCTGCTAAAGAATCTAGGTCATCATCGGGCTGTTCAGTAATTGCAGGGTTGAACATACGCATATTTTTGTACTGTCTTGAGCTATTCTCACCTTCTTCTGGTGTATCAATCACAGATGTATGTACCCAAAGTAAACCTGACATAAGTGGGCCCTCTAATGCCTCAAGAATACGTTTGTTTTTATTCCCCACACTGTGTTCTTCTTTTACCCCGCAACGAATACGGCGTGCTTTTAACGCACCTTTTAATGCTGCCGGTGCAAAATTACCAATACCATTAGTCTCAATCGTTAGACTCGGTACATTGAATTGCTCAATCAGGTCGCAAAGCTGCCATACCTGACCACCAATGATATTTCCTTGTGCGTCATGAGTGACGACATCACCAGTCAGTGCAACGGATCTATGCCAATACTTGGCACCAAAATCATCATGCAGCACTAATGCAGTTGAGGAAATATCGGATTTCAGCTTTCCAGATGATGGGTCCCAACGCATGGTAATACCGACAATCTGACGATCCCCAAGCATCATGATGTACTGGCCATTGGCACGTCTCAAAACTGGTTCGCAGTCATAAGGAATCATTTTGTCCGGATCAAGACGCACTTCACCAACCGGCTTGGCATGCATCTGGTACTGTGAATCCCATTCATTTAATGTCCGGCATTCTCTACGGCGCTCTCCCATAACCTGCGGCGTAAAACGTTCAGGCCATAGCGATTCACTGTATAAGTCGATCAGGTAGTGCGTTTCCTTTAGAACAATTTTAAAGGTGCTGCCAATCTTATAAACTGCATAATCTTCATCACGTGTGAGCAGCTTGGCTGTATGACTGATCCCACTAAACACATAAACCGGATCGAAGTCAGATAAACACTCGCTGATATTTTCAAAGCGTTTTTCTTTTTCAAACATTTTAAGGATCATACATTTTGCACCCTGTTTTTGTACTTGGGTATAAAGTGAGTCATGGGTATGCGGTGTTCCGACAAATAGCTTTTGTCCACCTGGTATGAGAATGTGCGTCTGTTCAGACAATCGATAGCGCAGCTTTTCACGTGCTTCAGGTGTGCCGATGTTTGCCGGCATTTCCACATCATCGTTTTGAATCTCATGCGCACGTGCACCAGTCACGTTGGACAATACGCCACGTGCATGCAGTGAGCCATGCCGTACATCTTCCGATCCAGTCACCCACCATTTTTGCAGCTCACCCCGTTCTTTAAACACGCCAAACAATTGACACAGCGGATGCTTTTCAATGACTTGCTGAGTACCACGGCTACACTTTGAAGCATCTCCATCAGTTGCGCCCTGGTGCAGAATCAATCGATTGCGATCAATGAATAGCTTCCATGCGTTATAGATATCTAGAATCGTAGACTTGCCGTGACCACGCGGCATCATCAATAAACCAAGTGGGCCGTAATTTTCCAAGAAATCACAGACATCTAAATGAAAGTCAGGTACATCCCAATTCATGGCTTCCGCATAGACCAGGAAGAAAGCCGCAAAGCTAACTTGCATAACTTAGCTCGGGCGCTGTTTACGCGCTTCCAGTTTTTTGGCCACACTTTCCAGAATGGCTGCCGCCTGAGCTTCTGGTGATACCTTTCGATCACTTCCATCGCCAGCTGACAATTCATCATCCAGCAAGACGCGGTTTAATTTCTCCATGCAGGTCAGCGCTTCCTTTGCGCCCTTATATAACCAGACTTTGTCACCACGGCCTTTTTTATCAAAAACATCCTGACCATAAGCTTCAGTCATTAGATCGACCGCATCCGTGCCGGCCATATCCATACAGAGTTTTAATTTCTCTACTGTTTCAGGCTTTAGAAAACGTAACTTCTTTACATCCGACATAAAAAATCCCCCGTATATAAGCCATATATACAGGGGGTTCGGTTGGGCTTAATTGGGTGTATTTAATTACTTATTTTTAAAAAAATAAAAAGTCCATATTGATAAGCCCATACCAGATAGAACATCAATCACCGCCCATACCTCACGATCTAAATACACTTTAATAAATGGATTAAAGACTATGGCCATAAACCCCAATACGAAAGGTATTATTTTTTGCCCAGATGAATATGAAATATATGCAGCTATGCCAAATGCAAAAAAACCAATAAACCGGAGTAATTGATAATAGCCGTAAGGGAAATCCAATACAGCTATCACCATCGCAAATGATGCTATGTAAAATAAATGATGCTGCTTCATCGTCGACTACCTACCAAAGCAACTAACCCAAATAAAATAAAGGGCCATAAATACAAACATAAAGCTGGAATGATTCCCCACCCCCAGCCTTGGGTTGCGCCAAGTACTCCGAAGATAGTACCTACTACTGGTATACCCCCAACTGCTAAAGCAAGAATGACAGAGATAACTCCATTCCACTCTAATACATCAGAAAAATAGGTATAAGTTCCTAAAAACTGTGTGATAGCTAAAGCCCAGTAGGCAATAAAGCCCAATATTTTTATCATTCTACAACCCTCTCAAAATCTGGCGCTCTTGCTTCATCAAAACCAGAACCCCAATCAAAGTCACCAAGCCAACGAGTACGATCATGTTCACGCTCAGCTTTACGTAATAATTTTTCACGGTAATCAGGTGCAATCATATCTTGGAAGTTATCAAAAATCATGCGATTAGTCGCAGCTTTTGTGTACCAGAGGTTTTGACCGGGTATTTTCCCTTTCAAGAATCTAAAGGCTTCATTACCTGCGTTACTTTCTATTCCATTCGCCGCCTGAGTCGCATTACCTATTGTCAGGCTCATTATAGTTTTAAAGTCACTACCAAAAGGACCAGCAATAAAATCACCAGTATCACGACCACTAGTATCAGTTCCTGCAACTAAAATATCGCCTAACACTGGCAAGCCGCCACCAGCAACAAATGAACGCTTCATGAAGTCAATTGTCTTGTCCGGATCTTCACTATCCCACATCGTAGCCGGATCATTACCGTTGGCCAGCTCTTTAAGCTGCACTACCAAGCCACCTAAAATAGTTGTCATAGCTACCAATGGGATTGCATAAGCAGCCTTTCCTTGCACACCTTGCTGTGCCATTGTCCGACTACCGTGACGCATGAGGAATGATGCTGAGAACGACTTAAATTGCAGCATGGATTTAAATATCTCACCCATGGCTGTTCCCTTTCTTGTACCTGGTGCCATCCATGTACGTTCACGCAATCCGGCTTCAACCACGGCCATTCCCTGTTCATCCAGTAAATGTGCCTGAAACTGTGTGGCTACTTCATCACGTACCTTTTGCGGGTCGCCAAACCTAGTTAAATCACTATCTGGAATTTCATAGATTGAACGTGCTGACATTAACTGATTACCTTTACGATCCACCACCGGATCAGCCAGGCGCATGACTTCCCATGCTCGTTCGTTTAGCCCGGTTTTTTCCATGAGCTCACGATCCATTGCGTCCAGATCAGACCATGCTTTAGAGCGGGTTAAAGTGCCGTATTTATGCATAAGCATCTTGGTAAAACCGACTTTTGAAGCTGCTGTGAGTGCATTCAGGCCAGATATGCGCATAACCTGTGAAGCAATCCCACTGGATACCCGAGCCAGTTTCTGTGACTTGCCATGTACTGAGGTCAATCCATCATCAGACCAACGTGCGATAGAGCCGAGCATTTCTTCTGTGGCCAGACCTAAGCTGTGCGCCAGCTCCCGATCTTCTTTATTTTTCGGATTAAGCTGTGAAATCAGTTCACCAAAAGTTTTACGGTAAGCAATACCATGGATCGATGCAGTTTTTGCAATCATGGCCTGATCGGTGACGGATGAAATTGTGGTGCCGCCCAGCATGGATGCCACATTCATTGACCGGTACGTTAAACCCATATTGGCCAGCACTTCGGATTGCGGTGTATTCTGCCCTGAGAACTCATCAAACATGGTCTGTGCGCGTTTACGTGATTTACCTGTATCGTTTGCATCAATACCCTTTTGCCAGTCCTTTTGCTCTGCTGCATCCATCAATATGCGCATGGAATTTCTAGGACTACTGCCAAGATTCTCCACCATAGCAATATCTTTGGATAAGCCGTTAATATGTGCTTCCACTAAGTCTACAAACGGCATACCGCCAAACTCTGCCTGGTATTCCATCCATGATTCAGCATCTTTAAAATGTAGTACTCGGCTTTCAGAATGTCGGCTGGTGACTTTGGAATTCCCCCCGAATGACTGACGGCCAATTTCAGTTTTATTGGCACCGTTGCTGCTCAATGTGTCAAATGAATATTCAAGCAGCTCGCGGATCTCTTGCTGTGAATAATACGTGCCATCCTCATGCACATATTTTGAAGTGTCGATTAAGCCTTCTGCTTTTTGCACCCAAGCCTGTTTGCCGGCTAATACAATCTTTTCAAGGCTATGCGTCTGCGGTAGGCCCCAATCATCCAGTTTTCCAATATCACCGCCGGCACGGTTAAAGCGCTCACGCATACCTTCAAAGACTTCGCCCATTTTGTCGCTGATCTTCTTGGCCAATGGATCGCCGGTATTATCATTGAATCGTTCACGGACAATTTTTTGCACCAGTTCAGCATCAGTAAATACACCTAAACCGCCTTTGATGTTGGTATAGAAGTCCACCAGCTCACCGCGGTTTACGGATGCAATCGCACGCGCTTTAGTATCAATTGATTGGATGCCGGACATATCACCATGTGCTGCAACCATACGATCTACAACTTCACTGGCGGTTAAGGTTGGATGATCCAGCAGGGCAAGGTTTTTGTTTTGAGTGAGAATGTCACGTGCGGCAATAGCATGCTTTCGTTTTAATTGTGCCTGAATATCCTGTGCCACAAACTCACCAGCTTTCACCAGTTTTTCAGCATCAGATAGATTGCGCCAAGTCTGAATATCTTTTTTGGCCAAAGACTTCATTGCGTCCTTGATCCGGTTTTCAATGTCGGTGGCTTCTTGCTGGTTTAAAGTTGCCTTGCCGAGTGCTTTTGCTACGGCGGCCTTGCATTGGTCTTTCATAATAAAAATGCCCAGATAATTTTCATCATCTGAGCATTAATTAGAGTGTGGTTTGTTGGGTATGAATTAGGAATTAAACTCTGCTTCTGTCATTTCACCCAGATAAGAAACTGAATTAATATACACGTCATAAATTTCCATTTCAGGGTGTTTCTTCTGCGTTTCAGTTTGAATTTTTTGGGTGAAATCCTTTAGAAAAGATTTTGTAATTTTATTCGTTGGAATAGTAAAATTTAAACGAATATCTTGATTAAATTCATGTCCAGATTTTTTATCTTTAAAAGAGGCATGACAAAGATAATGATGTAACTTTTGAGCAACTGACATTCGAGTCTCTCCAAAATTTAAATTTAGAAAATTAATTTCGAACTATCCCATATATAAATTATAAAGTGAACAAAACATGTCTTTAAAGTTTGAAAAATAAAATTATTCCCCAAACTGTAAAGCACAGCTAATCGCTGTCTGAGCTGCCAAAGTATCCTCTTGCGCCTGACGTGCTTCCGCTTCCAGCTCATCCAGTCGTTCACGTAAAGACATGGTAATTTCTTCCATTTCTCCATCCGGTCGCATACGGCTAACAGAAATCTGCTGATCTGGATTCTGCATGATAATGTCTAAAGCGGCTGATTCTTCTGGACCATCACCAAACAGCGAACCTTGTCGCGGATCGCCCATTGCATCAATTTCATCAATCCTAGATTGAATATTCTCACCAATAGCTTTTGTACTACGCTTGTTCTGGTCAAAGACATTCAGGAAATCACGCGCACCAGGTGAAAGTCCATCATCGAGAAGCTGACCTTGGTTTAGATAATCCGGTACGGTCTGGCCATTGGCTTTCAGATCACTGAGCTTTTGCGCTGCCTGTGCCAGATCTTTGGCCAAAGTGTTTTGATGACGGCCACCTTGTTTCACTAAACTATCAAGCTGTGCCAATTGCGGTGCAGCACGTAACAAGGCATTCAATACAGTCTTACTGTCATCATCCAGATTCTCAGCCATACGGCCAATCAGTGAAGAATCATCATAAGCACGCTGCATAATCGCAGATTCAATACGGCGTTTCCCTTCCTGGCTTAATCGTCCGTCACCGGTAATCACTGTGCCCTGTTCTGACTTTGGCAATGACCCCACAAAACCGCGTACAAAGTCCATAGAGCCATCTAAATTAATTGAGCCATCATTGTTGATCTTTAACAAAGAGGCATCAGGCAGACGATCCGAGTCACTCACAGCACGTTCGGTTGCGGAGTACTGCGCAATGTCCGATTCATTGGCCAGTTTCGCGAATTGCGTACGGTCGGTATCGGTTAAGCGTGTCCGGACTAAAACAGGATTATTGATACCAGCAATATCAATGCCGCGCTCTGCTGCATATTGTTCCAGAAATGCCCGATATTCTTCAGCACGGCCAGATTCATAAGCCTTTGCAATGGCCAGTGTACGACCGTTGCCAGACTCCACCACATTATCCATGCCGATAATCGGCGCACCATCAGACAGCTTTGGAGATTCGCCAAGCAACTCAGGTCGCAGATCCTCTGCCATACGTTCAATCTGTTGACGTGATGCTTCCCGGGTACGGTCACGTGGTTGTAGTTCAGATGGATAAAGCGGATTCACCCCATAGGCCAGATCATTTGATGCAATCAGTTCATCCAGTGATTTGACCTCATAAGCCATGTCATAGCTTGAGCCATCCATGCCGATTGCAGTGCTGGTACCATTGCCACCATATCGAGCGCTTAGACTGTTCCACTTGTTACGCCATTTGCCGATTGCCTGCCCGACTGTCATGCCTTGCATGGCATTATTGGCCACAACTGCATCAGCATTCTTTGGATCGTATTTACGTACAACATCGATCAGCTTTGCATTCGGATCTGCTTTTAATACTGCAGACGCTCCACCTGGTCCCAGTAAATGCCCTAAATAATGCTCATGCGGTTGCAGCTCACGGCCAATACTTTTCTTGATATGGCTTTCTGCCTGCTTCATGTGCTTGAAGCCAATGCGAATCTGCTCATCAATATTAGATCGATCACCACCGCCCAAGTTACTCCACGACTTATCCAGCACCTGAAACAGACCATGTGCGGATGATGTTGGATTCTTGGCTGTATGGCTGAATGAACCGCCTGTTTCAATATGGGCAATGGTTAAAGCTACATTTGGAGGAATCCCGGCCTGTTGTGCTTTACGTGCAATCGTTTTGGCATTGGTTGGTAGAGCCATGGTGTCGTAATTAACAGGCTTCTGCTTTTCCTCACCCCTCACCGGATGCACCACGTTTACCGGCCGACCCATGCGAATTGCTTCAGTTGCATCATCCATATTTTTATAATGATTATTGGCCTGAATCGGATTGGCTGGCTTCACTGGTGCCAGTGTTTCCTCAAACTCCAATTCATTTAAAACCAATGCTGCCTGCTGCTGTTCTGGTGTGACATCGGGATTATTGAAATACTTACCTGCACCACGTGCTGCACCAAAAAATAGAATATTTAGCCCAATATCTGTGGTGACTGATTCGTTTGTGATTTCGTATTTTTTCGCCTGTTTGTCGTAGCCTTCAGATTTAAGAATTGCACCCGATATAGCTTGGCCACCAATGGATAGGCCAGATGCACCACCAACGGAAAGCAGACCATCTTTAACGACTCCACCTGTGCCTTTAAAACCATAGGACATAGGCAATGCAGTTGATACGGCAGCCACCGCACCATCAGTCAAAGCGACTTTTAAAGCGGTTTCTTCATCCACACCGTCACGGGTTAAGTCACCATAGACATAGTTGGTCTCAGATCCACCGGTTACAGCCGCAGCACCAGCGATACCACCAACGGCGCTACCCAATGCTGCACGTGTAGCATAGTCGCCCAGGCTAAATGCAATGTTGCCAATCGTGCCGGTATTCTCTTTGTCTTGCAGATAATCAATCGATTCATATACCAGATCATCACGCGCCTTCTGCTTACGCTCCTTATAGGCAGAATATGGCTCGATAAATTCTTCCGTGCCTACATCCTTGAATGAATAGCCCACACGATCCACTACAGCATCAATAGGCGCAGCAATCGCATCACCTACCTTGGCAAAGCCTGCACCCATACCGCGCACCGGTGCAGCCAGACTAAACAGGCCGCTGGAATCTTCCGTTGTTTCGGTTGGCTTGTGTGCCAGTCCTTTGGCATTGACTTCATCAACCTGTTTTTGTTCTTCAGGCGAGTATTCAGATAACCAGTTACTCATTACTTGGTCACTCCATCAGGCATGTTCATATAAAACAGCGCTTCACCACGTTCATTGATCAGGCCATAACGGATCTGACCTTTTGGCCCGCTTTTACGCTCACGACGTAAACGCAAATCCTTGAGTGCAGCTTCTGAAATCTGGTATTTCTGGGATATAGCCGCATAGCGTGTATCCAGTATCTGTTCAAAACGGTCATCATCCATGCCGTATGGCTTCGATACCTTCCATGTCTTTTGATTGCCGTACTTCACGCCTTGTTCATATACGCCACCAGTCGCCATGCTTAATGCAGTCTTGGCCAGATCCTTGCTCATATCGTCCTTGTCTTTGTGCTGGTAGCCATTGCGCTCAGATAGATGCACATAGATCGACTTAAATGCCGAATAAGACATATTTGCCGTTTCTCCGGAGACAGAATTACCCACGTACTTATTGAACTCAGAACGCAGTAAATCATCCTTTGGAACAATCAAGGATTTATTCTTAAGCGCCTGAGTACCAGAAATGATTGCAGCCGCTACATCCTCGCCATCACGTGAGCGATAGTTATTGGCACGTGCTACACCAGCCATTAAATAAGATAGATCGCCACCCCCTAGCTGGCCCATGGTAGCAGACCAGATCTTGCTGCCATTGGGTACGCCTTTAGACTGGTTGATGAGTTCGCCAATAAAATCCAGTTTGTCATTCACAGACTTGGCTTCAAACGCTTGTTTGGCTTCTGGTAGATCTTCTGCAGCAATTGGCTTTACCACAATGTTTGGATCTTTAAGCGCCAACTGACTCACGCCGTTATCAATCGCTTTGGCCGCAAATGATTTTGGATTGGCTTTTAATTCACCAGCATTCAGGCTATGTGTTTCTAAACCTGCTTCACGTACTGCCTGATTTGGGTTGTTCTTATTGATCTCCATTTTTGACTTATGAATAGACTCGTACACACCTAAAATCTTTTCCTCAGTCGCTGGATCTGCTGATTTGTTGTTGGCCATAGCTGCTTTCTGTTGATTGATACGTTTCAGCTGCTCAGGTGTCGACAACTTGGAAAAGCTTTGAAAGTTATTAGACTGTGATTTGTAGAAGTTATATTCGCCTTCATGTTCAGTACCAGCAACTGCACCGCCTACACTTGCCAGATAGCTATCATCCAAGGCACGACCAGTCAGCACCTGAGATTTAAAATCATTCAAAACTTTGCCGGCTAACTGCAGACGTTTATTTTCTTCGACTTCAACCTGTTTATTGAGTGCATCGATCCGGCTGAGTACCTGCGCTTTTTTCTGTTGCAGCGTTGGGCCGTCTGTATAACCAAAACCACCGTTATCCATTTCAGTGACAAGCTGCTGCAGGCTGGCCGTGTCCTTGTTTTCAATGGCACTGGTGATACGTCCGTCAATATCTTGCAGATCACGTGCGCCTTGGTATTTATAAATCAGTGCCTGTTTTTGTGCTTCCGGGATGTTCAAGCTTTGAATATTGGATTTGACGTATTCCGCACCTGCCTCACGATCCATACGCGTGCCGATCTCAAGATAACGATCAGCCAGCACTTCACCTTTTTTGTTATCCGCACTCAACTGCAATGGCAGGAAAGCAGTAGCATTACGAGTTACATTACTAGACCAATGCTGACTTAATGCCTGGTGTGCATGCCCGGGCAGCTCACCTTCCATATCCTTGAAACGCTTTTCAGACCATTGCTGCAATGTTTTATTGGCCACATCAGCATTCATTGCACCATTGGCCACATCGTTTTTAAGCAATGTAACTTGCTCTGATAGCTCGGTGGTCAGCACATCATCCAGCTTAACCTTGGCTTCTTTCTCTGCCAGATCATTGTGATAAAGCTCTGCACGTTTGGCAGATACATCGGCCTCATCGGATTTTCGTCTGCGTTCATCCATGATGCCGTCGATTGTCTTACCAATACTTCCGAGTCCGGTCATTGGGGTGTGCTGCTGCATAACTGGTTGGGATGTATTGCGACCTTGAGATTTTGGAATTAACGCCATTACTTCCACCCTCCTGTTGATGCCGCACCCATGAAGTCAGAAGCGGCTTGCATCGCATAATTATTACGTTGCATCTTGCCCTGCATGCGAACCTGCTTGGATTGATATCCAGCATCGGAGATATTGAGAGAAGCGTTATAGGCTGCATCAGAAATATGCTCATCCTGAAGCATTGCTGCTGCACCTACATCAACATTCACACCATTTTCCGCAGCCTGTGCACGCGCCGTTGAAGCATTGCTCTTACCTTGCCGCTTCATCTTTTCGGCTTCTGCACGCGCGACTGAATTGATAGTTTTGGCATTGCCTTTGGACACAGCATCTGCCATTTGAGCATTTGCCATGTTTTGAACGCCTTGCATGATTCCGCCTGGATTGCACATGATTAGACCTCCATTTCCAGAACATAGCCGACCAGTTCAAAGCCTAGAGATTCATACAGCTTCACAGTGCGTTCAGCATAAATGCCGGTGGTTGTACCGACTTGAATGCGATCTGCTTTGTTCATCTCTGCCCATACTTTGAATGTTTCAATCAGATCACTGGCTGCACCCGATTTGCGATATTCAGGCAGGACATAAAGCCCCTGTTCATACGCCAGTGTTTGCCCTGTGCGCCAGTCAGTATCTAATGCGCCAATTAATGTGCCGACCGGATTCGAGTATTCATCTGTCACCATCAGGATTGATCCGTGCTTATCAATCAGATAAGCAAATACATTTCTAGCCCGTTTCTCATCAAAGCCCTGTTTCTTAAACCGTGGTGATTCATTGGTCAGACGCTTGCCCCAGTCAACAAGCGTGTCTAAATCTTCTAGTGTTGCTGCACGTACAAGCATCTTTATCTCTCATTCATTGATACCAACATAGCTACACTTTGGACGTGGAAAGGTAGCGGTTTGTTGTGTGTTATTTTTAATTCCATTTCGTGCAAGGTTGACCAGCCATTCATGCTGACGCTGACCGGCCCTGTATAGGTCAGGTTCTGGAATGCAGACTGATTAAATGACTTGTGTTCCAGATCGTATTGGTTGCACTGGCCACCAATTGAATTACGCACATACAAAACCGTTTCATGTGCCTGAATCTTATGAAGCATTGCAGTGCTTGGTACTTGGCTGTGATCTGGTGGCAAGAACTCCACTTCCATATTGAACGGCTGACCGGCGAACCATGTGCCTGATGTTGGCTGGTTGTCATCGTAGAAATAGCCATCTGAATTATTGAAACGGTACTGTGTGCTGTTATGCAGGTTTCTGTTTGCCAATGCGCCGTTATGCGCAATCTCACAATCCATGAATGATGTTTCGTCCAGCTGCTCAAGTACCACGGATGCTTTACGCTGAATCAGCATGAAACACAGATCATTGCCGGCAGCTTGAGGCAAGGCACAGATAGAGCGTACAGATCCACCAAAATCATGCTGTGCCCAGGCATTCATTTCCTGATCACGGTTTAAAGTAATGCTAGCCACCATGCCATCATTGAGTACCATCCACACCAAGCTATACGGCGTTTGCTGATAGGTCAGTTCCTTGATACCGCCATGATCCTCTGCAATGTGTGGTGCAATGGCTGATAGTTCCGGACTGACCAGACCATCCACCTCATAACGATAAGACAGCGCACGTAAACGGTTACCGCCACGCTGAACAAATAGCAGCTCATTACCGACCAGACACGGACGGACGTTGGATTGTGCGCCATAGGTTGTGTGCTGTTCGATCTGTGCTGATGCTGGTGTAAATGCACCGGCTGAACTGATCAGGAACTCAGAACCGCCAGTGAGTGCGACTACACCACCACGTTGTGCCAGGTGCAAAATATTGTCTGCCTGCGCAGAAGATGAAGCCATAGAAAATGCACTGGCATCGTCCGTTGCTTCCAGAAAATCACCATCGTTACCAATTGCACTAACCCATAACTGGTTCGGGTTGTTTTTGGTGTTGGCAAAGACCAGGCGCTGTTTGAAGAATGTCACCGTGGATGGGTAGCCGGTCGCTGCCGTAAATGCTGCAGTATTTAAGGTCCATGATTTGGCAATAGCTTGAACGTCTGCATTCAGTTTTACTAGCACCTCACCTGAAGCCACTGTGCCCGATGTGATTGTGGTAATACGGACTTGACCACCGTTGATATTTACAATTGCGCCAATGTGAGAAGCATTAAAGACTGGAATGTCATACCAGGCGACTTCCTGCCACTTATCATTCAGATCCGTCGGCTCGGATGCAGAGTTGTCTGCGACCGCTTCCCATGTTTTAAGCAGATGAATAACACGCTCACCAATGATGTAGTTTTCAGTATTTTTCCAGTTTGGATATGATGAAGCGGTTAAGGTAATGGTTTTACCAACATCTGTGCCATTTGGCTTCAATGCCACGTTGGGTGTGGTATTAATCTCATCCACCGGTGCTGTAACAAAGGTAAATTGATCAAAGTTCCAGTTGTCAAAGTCCTTACTACAGACCAGGCGATGCACCGGATGATCACCCTGAACAAAGAACATGCGATAGCGTGAGTGTGCCACCTGGATCTGTGCAACTTTGGCCATTGTGTTGTACGGCGTACTTCCTGTATGGACTACAGATTGCGTTAAAGGGTCATACACCTGCAGTGTATTAATGCCCAAGATCAATAGAAATGGATTATCCGAGTTCGGTACAAAAGGGATCAGGCGCAATGCACCAGCGAAGATACCCCGATATTTAGTACCTGGTCGTTTCTTTGCTCCACCCTCTACCAATGGAATTGCATTCAATAGTTTTTTAGCGCCGTTGGCATATTGCTGCACATCAGTTCGCGTATGCAGTAACGGTGACAGCTCGCCACTGGACAGGTTATTTTTAAGTAGCCATTGCTTCATTAGTAGCGACTCCCAATATAGCGTGATTCCTCATACACCATGTCTTCAGAAGGTCGTTCTTGTGCATTGATCGTACGTGCACGCTTGATCAGATCACGGTACTGCGCTTCTGCCGATTGTCCTGCTGCATCACTACCGGTATTCGGTTTGCATAGCTTAGCGGCCATCTTGAGTGACATAGCTTCCACCAGCATTGAATCCCAAGAATCTTCGTTATCGTTGTCAAAAATATATTCAAGGTTGATCCGGTTGGTATTGGCTAGAATGTAGCGATTCTCGACCTCATATTTTTCTGTATTGGCACTAATGATCCGGATGAAATCACGCGGTAATGGGAAAGAATGGGTATAACCAAAGGCCGGATATGTGGTGACCGGTGCAAGAATGGTACGTTTTTTTGCACATGACCAAGGATGATCACGGAGAATTGATTTCCGCACCTGGTCATAGATACTGCGGCAGCGTTCAGCACGTGCTGTGTTCTCATCAAAAGATGCAATGTTGCTATCCCCGATCAGGCTTAAAGCATGATTGACGATAGATGTTCTGGTTGTAATAGACATAAAAAAGCCCTCAAGTTTTAATGATCTTGAAGGCTTCTTTGATTAGGTTTGTTGGGTGTTAGACTTTGTTAAATCCTTCCACACCACGTTTTTGACGATCGCGCGTACGCTGCTCAAACAAAGCCAATGCATTTTCCATATATGAAATAGCACGCTTATTTTCATCACATGGAAAGTTATCATTCAAAACTTTTGTGCGGTGGATCAGGATAGCAAGCAATGCTTCACTGGTTGCGCCATTCACACCGTTTTCTTTCACGGGCCCATTCTGGAAATGAATAGGGGTAATGGTTTCACCGGCAATCACGTCATAAAAGTGGCCAGCAGGAAGTTTAGTTGGCTCATCACCTTCTTTTTCAGGGTCAACGAATAATTGATGAGTTACTGATACGCCATTATGGTCAGTGTGAATCTCAGCACCCCAAACGCTATTGCCTAGTTCTTCAGTCATGATTTTTATCCTATTTAACTTCTTTCAAACAATTGCGGCACTCTGGCTTGGCATCAGTACCAATCTCAGTCGCACCATGAAAACCAAAAAGACACATCAGAAGTTGAATCATTTTGGCTGCTCCTTATAAAAAAGACCCGACACCCCATGCCCAAGATGCCGAGCCAAAGCCCCTTTAGTTAAGCCGGTGTGTAGTCAATCGCTACGACTTTCTTCTCATTGGCACGACCAGCACCAAATGAATGAACACCACCAACCTGTTTTACGTTCTTCTTATCCGGACGAGTCGAGATATCGAAGCTAGTAATATCTGCATCACCGAAATGAACGGCAGACTTACAGTACATTGCCAAACGCTTGGTTCCAGCTGTAGCGCCTTGACCTACTTTTTCATAAGCAACCCAAGTCACACCTAACCACTTGTGACCTACTGCACCGTTCTGCAACATCTGAACGTTGACGTGATCCGAGTTGGTCAAAACGGTGTCGTTCAAGAATGCGTTAAGAACATCCGATGTGTACGTGATAAAGATTTCTTCACCGTTCTGCTCATCACATTCGTTCGCACGGAATAGTGATTTTGCTTTGGTGATTTGCTGCTTCAGCGTACCGAAAGCCGGTGCAATGATTTGACCTGCTGGCAGATTTACCGTCGAAACAGTTGCTGTACCGGCATCGTCTACTACTTTGCGAGTCACTGGACCAACAAGCGCTGTATAAATAATGTCGTCAATCTTGCGTTCACGTGCGCTGATCAATAACTTCATATATTTGTCTTGTGGCATTGCTTTTAGCTTAGGCAGGTCACGCGGTTCAATTGGAATGAATAGATCCCAATCAGACATTAACGCGGTACGCACACCCACATCCGGATGCGTCCACTGAGTGTCGCCATAGCGAGCACCAGAAGCCTGCATTTCCACTGTGCCCATGTCATTGATGGTGAATGACTCACCTTCAATTTTTCCACGGTTCACAACGGTTTTAAGCAGTCGTGATTCGTTTTGCTGTGCCGCAACGTCGTATGTGTCATGGAACTGTTGAACAAACGCCGCTGTGATTTTGTTTTGGTTAGCCATTGGCTAAATCCCCCTTATTGATATTGCTTCGCATAAGCCTGTTCAACCTGTGCATAGACGCGTTTATGGTCTGGATGCTTGTCGTTCAAGTAGGCTTCCGACATCATTAATTGTTGAACTGATTCACCAACGTTTTGCTGTGTGTTAGAAGGTGGTAAATCTTCCTGAATATGCTTGCCAATAGCAGCTGCCAGCTTTAACGCACCAATCGGTGAGTCCAGATCTGAAGCCTGAAAACCTAGTGCTTCAATGGCCTGTTTAGCCAGATTCACATTCACACCAAAGTCATTGCCCCATTCTTGCTGCAGGGCTTCCATTTGCACGGATTGATGCTGTTCATAGGCCTTAACAACTGCTTCAACTTGCTTGTTGGTCATGCCTTCAGCATGGAATGATTGCAGCACTTCAGCGTTATCCGCTTTAAATGCATCAAAATCGAAGCCATCAATTTCAACTGAATAAGCATCGGCAGATTCTGGTACCGCCGTAGCTGGATCTGTTTCAGTTGTTTGCGTTTCTTGTTCACCAGGATTCTGCTGTGTTGTCTCAGTACCTGGCACCGTTTGCGCTTCTGTTGCTGCAGGTGGTGTTGCAGTCTGAGTTTGTTCATTTGTTTGAACGTCTGGTGTGTTTGCTGTTTGTTGTTTATCCATTGTCTTGCTCCATGTGTGCTAGTTCTAAGCTCTCGTCATAGCGAGGGTCATTTGCTGTGTTAATTCGGTTGATAATGAAGTCCACGACTTCGGCACGGCCTAAACGGCGGCATGTCTCACGTTCGTTGTCAGTGAAAGCATTGCGTTTAAACCGCACGGTGAGTTCTTCTAAAATTCGTTGGCCATTAACGTCCATATCGAAATGCATCTGATAGGTCAGCGCCGTTGGCTTTCGGTGTGAACGCCATTTAACGTGATGGCCAAAGCCCAATTCGTCCTCTTGTTCGGCAATGAGTTCACTGAAATCAGATTCAGGCTGTTTAACTTTGGCTTCAGCCTCAGCAAGACGTGCACGCAGCTTGGCTTCTGTGTCCTTTAACACTTCAATCTTTCGTTTATAGGTAATTGCATCAGCCACTTTTTGTTCATGATTGACAAGTAGCCAAATAAAGATCACCAACAAGAAACATAGCGCTCCAACTAAATATTCCATTACTGCATCACCTCACTAACCATTTGTGCTTCCAGACCTTTGCCTGCTGCATTTGCTACAGCTCCTGTTACTTGCTGTGCCATAGCAGCTTCTTGTTCCTGTGCTGCTGCCTGCTGTTGTGCCTGTGCTTTCTGTTCACGGTACGCCTGAAGTTCATCAGTGGTACGCATGATTGAAGTTGGTGCACCTAGACCAGCTGCCAGTACTTGCGGTACCGCATCAAGATTGATGTTGTCCAGTGCATCCGGAGCGACTTCAATAATTGAGCCAAGTGAAGCCATTAGACGTTCAATACTGGCCACTTCCTCAAGCTTCTGAGCACGTGCCAGTGGTGAAATAAACTTGAATGAAAGGTTACGACCTTGTAGATCCTCTGGTGCTTCGCCTAATGCTTCTGCCCGATATGCCAGACCAAAAGCACGATCAAGGATAGGAACCAGTAATTCAGCTTGTGCACGGCCATATAACGGCCCGAGCTGCTGCCGGATCATATCGACACGTGCATAAATCTCTGCTGCTGTCGGAGGTGTGTTGTAGTGTTGCTGCAGGCTGTCCGCCATCAACTTACGGCGGATGCTGGACTGAATACGATCTAGCAATGGATCTGCGACCTGAAAGCCCCGACCACTATCAAGACGTTTCATTGCATCCACTTTTCCTGCAGTAACGATCTTGCCGCCACCGATACGTACAGTACGTGGGTTTAAAATGCCGTCATCTTCAGCAATCCAAAAACCAAGCACATCAATCTCAGCACTGCGTAAGGTGTCACGCATCAAAGCATTGGCTGATTTAGCATCTGGTAACGCCGTAGACATGATGCCGATTCCGTACACGCTGCCCGGGATCTTTCTAAAACGTGGTACCGCACAAGGAAATTCGTTATAGCCTGATTCCTTCAGGATATTTTTCCCATCCACTTCCACATGATATGAAGCAAACGGCATATTCTTTGGCAGCAATACACGATTGTTCATTGATGCTTTGACCTTACGCGGCTCAATCACATGCACAATCTTGAAACGGTCATCTGGCCGTGTCAGGTAGGTGTTACGCACTGCATCACTTACCTTGTGTTCACCAAATTCATTGACCAGCTGTGCAGCGGTTTTGGTGTATTCGCGATAAATCGTATCTACTTGCCCATCTGAACGTGTAGAAGCAATAAAGCATTCACCAATTGGCCAGCACTGGTATGTGAAGCCACCGCCTTTTTCACGGTCAATGTCTTGATAGATCACACCCCAACCAGCAACGGCGAAATCAATGATCATGTCGTAGATTTCACTGTCAAAGTTTGCGCCGTGGATATTACGAAATAAGAATTGTGCGACCTGTTCAAGCCAGTGTTCACCTGGTGTAAGTTCTGCTTGATCGTCCATACCATCAGGCACAGCTTTAAACCAGATCGCGTTTGCAGGTGTGGTACCTGCAATCAGGTTAGATACAAAGATCAGGATTGATTCGGCAGCAGTAGAATCCAGCAAATCAGCACGCTGTTTCTCTCTGGTGCCTTCGGTACCTGAACTACCGCTAAAACACTGTTGGCGCTCAGGTGCTCCGTACTTGTAGCATTCAGTCCAATGCGCTTCATATTTGGCACGTTCTGCCCGAAGCTCACCTAACCGTTTGCAAATTTGACTTGCTCGATCACTCATGCCTTATCCGCCTAGTGTTGATTTTTTATTGCTATCACCAGCACTCAGAACTTCCGATGCGCGACGCTTTTTCATGGCAGCCTGTGCATTGTCCTGTTTCGATTGCTTGGCCTCTGGTGAGTTTTCAGCAGCCTGGTCTTTGGAGTAGTTCTGAAGGTTTTTACCAAAGTCCTTGATGCTACCGCCAAATAAGCCTCTTAACTTTCCACCACACATATCAGCCTCCTAAGGTGCTTTTCTTCTCGTCCTGAGAAGATGATGAAAGCACTTCAGATGCCTTACGCTTTTTACGCTGTGCCACCTGTTCGTTTTCCGCTGTCTGCGCTTCTGCTCGGGCTTTGGCTTCCGCTGCCTGAGCGTCATAGCCCTTGGATGCTGCCTTGGTATCTGTCAGGCCAATGGCATCCGTTACAGTGCTAATAGCCTTACCTATGAATCCACCACACATGGTTAGTACTCCTCGGTGATCCAACCATTAGGGCCCACAACTTGGCGCGTGCGCTTTGCTGTTGGGTCGGTAGATGCATTGGATGTAGGTGCATGCTGTGTAGGTGGTTGTACTGATTCACCTTTGGTTTTGCGCCATTGGAGGAATTCTTCATATTCCTTTTTGGCGGCCTGTTCTTCTGCAGTTGGTTCGACTGGTTCACCAACTGAACTAGTTTCATTAGTAGGCTGGTCTTGTGATTCAGCATCCTGACCTGTGATGTGCTCTAACGCTGCATCAGCCTGTTCTGCTGTGCTGACTGGTTCCGGTGCTTTCTCTGGTGCACCTGGTGTATTTACTTTGCGAGCTGCCATAAAAAAACCCTATTCAGTGGTTGATTGAATAGGGTTACTGTGGGGGTATGGGTGTTGGGGTTTGTTGGGTGTTATTTAAGTAAAAGCTTATTGGTCATGCAAAAGAACATCATCATTAATAACCATTCCATCTTCGATCCAATCCTCACCTTCATCAATATAAAACTGCTTATCATCTGAATGTGGTCGGCAAACCAGATCCAATGAACAAGGGAAACCACCAGCATGTCCATCTAGTGCAACTAGAATAGAATGCAGTAACCCGTCAAGTTTCTCTTTATCCGACATTTCCTGATGTGACCAGTAGTAGGTTAAATTTCTAAAATGCGCCAATAACATGTCTCGCATTTCTTCTGCTGTTTTTGCTCTGCTCATTCCATCACCTAAACTTATTAAAAAAATTACTATTCTTCGGCCCGACGTACTGACACCATCCCCATAATTCACGCCAGTAAAACCAATCGCCGTTGGATTCCTTCCACGGCGTGCCGTCATGTTCGATATGGGTGTAGTCAGGTGGCATGAAATACCCCCTCTACAGCAGTGAACTCCTTTCCGCTTTCATCCGTCGCAGTAATAATTTTTAATCCACTACGACGGCCAATATCTACTTTTACAATGGTTAGCTTGCCTTGTGGTTTCCAGCATGGACTGTCGTGCGTTACTGTTTGGCCAACCTTAAAATCTCTCACAATCCTAACCCCCTATAAACTTGCTGATTGGCTCTTTAAACCACCAAGCCAAAATTAGGATTGTTCCGCAAATATAAAAAACCGAATCGCTACTCATGGCCACCTCGCAGGGCTTCCCTGATAGCCTGTTCAGCAGAAAAAGGAATGTATCTACTGTGTTTTTCAATAATGACTAATGCCTCATCAATCCGCTTTTGCAGATGTACGCACTCCCCCTCAAGATTTAGGTTTGATTCTTGCACTTCATCAATACGAATTTTCATAGACTCCTGACCACCCTCATAAGCGATACGGCAGCAATTGGCATGACGCAGAGCATTAAAGCCTTGCTCACCCATCCATTGGTTAAAGCTTTTATAATTCTTCACAATCCTAACTCCCGATCCAACTCATCAATGACCTGATCACACAGGCCGCCGTCATCAAAAATATCCATCTGGCCAATCTTGTACTTGTATGTCATCCATTCACCTACCAGTGGGTAACGATCAATGCCTGTCTCTGTTTGCCATAGCAGAATAAATGCATGGCCGTTGTCATAATTTGGAACGCCACCACGCGCCCATTCAGACACTGTAGAAGCACCAGACACAGGCAGAACGTCTGCAATCTTTTCGTGTGTCCAGCCGCATTTGCCTAAGTCCAGGATCATTCGATTGAAGTCCGGACGTTTGTAATTTCGAAGTTTTAACTTGAACTCTTTGACCTTCTTTTTGGTATGCAGATTGATAAAACGCGCGCGCGCGCGAGGGTCGTTCGTATATACCCCCTCTCCACACTCTCCGCCCACTAGTTGCAGCCCCATAGAACTTCCCATAGCAACCCCTATATTCACTTTAAATTTCCATCACTTTTATTTTGAGTAATCCGCCTTTAACCACATTACCCCGGCGTACTATCAGCTCATCAAACTGTTCGTCATCTACGCAAAATTCACACTTCACCAGGCTATCAATCGTTGCTTTCAAGTAATTATCGATATCCCGTCTTAACCGATTTGGAAAATGAAACGTCACCTCCAGTTTTAACCGTGCTGCTGTTCTGGTTGGCGGTACCAACATGCTGACCAGATCGTGAAAATCTCTTGCCTCGTCACTCAACTTGAAACCGCGTCCAGATTTCTTCCAATAGTGGTTTACTGATGGAGGAATAGCCGGCAAATTAAAATCTAAAATAACTTTTTCACCCCCTACGCTATTTCGCTCTAGTTTCGCTTCTACGGCGTTTTGTTCTGCTTCATGTATCTTTGCTTCAATTTTGTTTTTAAATTGCACTGACGCGCATTCCTTGCGCAAATTATGCTTATTCAAATGAACTTCTAACTGTTTTTCACTCCAACAGGTTCCAGTCATGTACCAGCCCCAAACAGTTGTTTTGATTTTTCAGTTGGCAGGAAGCCTTGTGGGCTCTTTTTATCGCCTGTGACATAGCCAAGATCCTCAAGCGAGGATAAATACCTACACACAGTTCTTTCGCTTACACCTGAAACCACTTGCTCCAGAACATCTATCACATAGGTTTTATTTGTCCGGAACGTGATGAACAGCATAATTTCAAGGGTTTGCTCAAACATATGGCTATGAGATTTACTAATCATGCTGCACCCCCTGTACGATTAAAAACACCTTTCACTTTTGCCGCCAATTCAGGTGGACATGGCACGCCTTTACGATTCTTTTCGTTATGCTCAATCGCTACTGATTTTGCTGGTGGTACATACATCACTTGAATACGGCCGGATTTCTTAGCTTTGTCCAGGTAATCGCTGTAAATATCTCTGAATGCTGCATGAGCTGCTTTCTGGCCTTCGGTTTTGAGTATGTGGCGTACTTCATCCAGTGCACGCTTGGCCAATGTCGTGATCTTATTGGTCGGATCTGCTTCAAAATTTAAAGCTTTGGCCCATGCTTGTTCAGCTGTCCACCAGTCGCCGTCATGCACACACCAAGAACGAAATTCAGGAAGTGATGGACACCATTTTTCAGAATTCATACGCTCTAAACCACGGCGTAACTCTGCAGGTTTTAAACCGTTCAACACTGTGCAAACAGTGAATTGCAGCTCTGCTGGATTGATATTTCCGAATTTCTTATCGAACATTTCACCGTACAGCGCTTGCATCCGACCTAAGACCTGATCTGCAATCTCAGCTGGAAAATCAACAACGAATGCGTCCTGGAATAATTGAATATTGCTCATGATTCACCTCGTGCAACTACTCCTTGGCCATAGCGATGGCGTTTTGGTTGTTCAGCCTTAGGTTGTTTTGACTCTGTCTTCGGTTTTGCAGGTTGGTAATTGCGTAACCAGTTCAACCAGGTGGTCATCCATTTTTGAGAAATACGTTCAGGTTGACCAACTGACCATTGCGCCAGCTCTTTGAGTTGTTCAAGTACGATGGCTTGTGACAGCTTTGGAAAACTCACAGCTGCTTGAGCCATGAAATCCTGTTTGATTGGGTAGGTCCCAGATAGATCTTTCAGCGTGTACAGC
The DNA here is from genome assembly GCF_024129355.1 of Acinetobacter lwoffii. Lineage (GTDB taxonomy): Bacteria > Pseudomonadota > Gammaproteobacteria > Pseudomonadales > Moraxellaceae > Acinetobacter > Acinetobacter lwoffii_I. The sequence continues at coordinate 100,554 of NZ_JAMXXP010000002.1, forward strand.
TTTGGATCGTCAGAGTGGTAGTCAATAAAATTCAAAGCACCACGATCCTGAGGAACAAAATCGGACGGCGCTTTATAATTATTATTTTCTTTAATATTTTCTTTTAAATATATTTCTTTATAAGACCCACATGCCATGTAGGTACTACTACCCACATCATGTGTAGGTAGACTACCCACATCGGATGTAGGTACTTGCTGTGTAGGTACATCCAAAGTACCCACATGCTGTGTAGGTAGTCGGTCTTCAAAAGTAAGAAAGTAGATGTTGCTTTTACCCTTTTCCTTTTGGATCTTGATTAGCTGATACTTGGCCAAATGAGACATATATTTTTGAACAGTACGCCCGTCTTTAATGCCAGTAATCTTCTTGATTAAAGTTTCAGGCATTCCTTTACTATCTAGATGAAAGCCGCGAACATAACGGTTTAAGAACACCAGGCACTTGAGGGCATCCCCATCAAGAACAGCCAAATAGCCTTCATCACAAATAAAATTAGGCAACGGCGTGAAGCCGTCTTCTTTACGAGTATCCACAATCGCCTCTTGAATTAATGAAGGCTTTGGGAAATTGATAACTGGAGCAATTTCCCCACTTTGATCTTTCTTTTGGAACATGCTTTGTGCTAAATTCAACATTCGTTACATGCCTCGTTTACTTTCGAGTGAACGGCAAGAAAGTCCATCTGTTCGAGCAGTTGGGCTTTTTTTGTGCCTGTAGGTTTTGGTAGCGGTTCAGGTGTTAATTCAAAAATAGGCGTGTCTACGGTATCTGTGGTCAGACGCATAAGAGATGCGAGATTATTTAAACGTTCCCGAACTTCAGAAATATTTGATATGCCCAAGCTTCTTATATGCTCAGACAGAGTTTTGTTTTCAGATCTAGCAATTGCTTCCAAGTCGCGCTTTTCGTCATACGTGCATTTGAACGTGATACTTTCAGTTAATTTTTCAGACATGCCATTTACCTCACACAGCCTTATCACGCAGTTCAATCCAAATATCTTGATAGGTATCTGGGAAAAGTTCTTTTCTGGTCGAAAGGCCACGATCCTCAGCAATAACAGCAAGTCTGATTTTTCTTTCAGTAGGGATTTTCTTCCATCCGCTCACTGATGGAACTCTGATCCCAAGTAATCGAGCAACGGCAGCTGGTCCACCAAGAGCTTCTATAAGCTGTGCATCATTCATGTTGTTCTCCTAAATAATTATCCAATTATTAGGCATTCCTTATTTTTATTCAATAGGAATACCTAATTTATTTCGTGTTAGGATTTCCTAATGAAAACACTTGCTGAACGTCTTAAATATGCCATGGAAGTTTTACCACCTAAGAAAATTAAGGGGGTCGAACTTGCACGCGCCGTTGGGGTAAAGCCACCATCTGTTAGTGATTGGCTTTCTGGTAAATCGAAAAATATGGAAGGCCCGAACCTGATTCGTGCAGCCCAATTCCTAAAGGTAAATTCAAAATGGTTAGCTACTGGTATCGGCAAACCTACTGATGAAGAAATAAAATCTGAGTTCAGTAACGTAAGTTTTAATAACCTGCCAGTTATGGAAATTCCTGTTTTGGACTTTGTTCAAGCTGGTCTATTTGGAACCGTTGAATATGACGGAATCAATCCTAAAGATAGAACCTATACGACTTATCAAAGTGCAAAACCTTCTGATGTCTTTGGTTTGACGGTTGAAGGAATGAGTATGGCACCTGAATTTTTACCAGGTGATTCACTTGTAATTGATGCATCTTTAGCACCACAACCCGGTTCATTTGTTATTGCTCAGAATGGATCCTATGAAGCCACTTTCAAAAAATACCGGGTAATTGGGTATGATGAATATGGACGTGAAGAATTTGAGCTAGTTCCATTAAATCCAGACTATCCAACAATATCCTCAAGAGACCATAAAATATCGATCATTGGTGTGATGGTGCGCCATGAGCGGAGTTATAAATAAAAGGGAATAAAATGGACAAGGGCAAGTTATTTTTTTGGATTTGGCAGGCTGGAAGCATTCCAACACTAATTTACTTGATGTTCTTTGATACGAATTACAATTGGTGGAATTGGATCATCTTAATTCCACTTAATATTTTTTTAGCTCAAATATGGCCTCTTTATTGGCTTCTTGAGTGGATAGGGTTTGTTTAATGAAATTAAGAAAACTATTAATTTTACCTATTGTACTCGCCTTTTTCTCTCTCCTAACGGCTTGCGTAACAGTTGCCAAGTTTGAAGCAAGAATGGATGTAAAGAAAGGTTTAAACAAAGCACAGCTGATTGAGGAAATGGGAATCCCAGATAGAGAATATACTATTAGTAACTTTGAAATCCTTGAGTACAATCAAAGTCAAACAGTATCAAGCTCTAAATCAGATACGTCAGTAGTGAATGGGTATTTGATTAACACTAGAACTTCAGTTCCCCATACCATGTGGTGTAGTTTGGAGTTTAAACTCGTAGATGATGTTGTTGAGAGCTATAGATACAGAGGAGATATGTGTAGATCTCGATAAAAGACACTAAATATTTAAACCGCCATTAGGGCGGTTTTTTTACACCTACCGAAAAATAAATCTAAAAAAATTAGGAATACCTATTTACTTATTTATTAGGATTGCCTAATATTTGTCTTGTACCTAATAAACCGAGAACGCCCATGAATCAATTTAAAACCTTAGCAACTGGCACCAATCACACAAGCCTGATCGTGTGTGATGGAGAACTTAAGGTTGTTCATTGTGGTGAAGTTATTGCGGTTATCACCAACTGGTAAAAACAAAAAAGCCCGCAGGGACTGGAAATCTAGCGGGCTTGCATTAAAGCGAGATAAGTATGAAACAAAATCCTATTCAAAGCAACCTGCCAGAGTTCGGCCAATCACGCCAAACGTCCGAGCGTTTGTATCAGCACCCTGAACCGAAATCAGTAGCGAAAGAAGTCGCTTCAAATGTAGCTGCCTGGATGCTCCTTTTCTCAATCTTCTTTGGTCTGTCAGTCATGATTATGCATGCAGCTGAAAAGCAGTCTGCATACCAGGCGGAAGCGATTGCCAAGTCTGTAGGGGGTGCTAAGTGATAGATCTACGCGATCAATTCGCCATGGCTGCGATGCCAGCCCTAATAATGATGGGTCGCACTGAAGATAAAGTGGCTGAACTAGCTTACAAGCAAGCCGATGCAATGATTGCTGAGCGTGAAAAAGGTTCAGTCGATAGTGTGTACAGCACCAAGCAGGAACTCATCAAAGCTATTAAAGAACAGCATGGGCTTGATGTAAGTAATCTTCATTTTTTAACAACTGGTCATCTGATCTTTATTTTAAGAACTGGCCGGATTACTGCGGGGTAACTTCATGAACGCTTATGTTAACCCTACCCGGATTATTCCGATCCGTGCTTCATCGTTAAGCGATCTGTTTGATTGCCCTGCACGTTGGGAAGCCAAGAACCTTTTAAACAAACGTAATCCAGCTGGTGCACGCACTCGCTTGGGTACCGCAATTCATGAGGCCGTAACTCAATGGGATCACCTGAACTTACTCGGTGAAGAAGTTAGCCTGGAAGAATGTGAAGAAATTTTGCATCACCAGATCTGGCAACCAAATGAAGAAGTGGACTGGTCTGATCTGGATCAAAACTCTGCTGAGTCAATTGGCCAGTCATTGATGCACAAGTACATCACCCACATTGCACCTACTCAGAAATTTATCGGTATAGAAGTGCGCTGTGAATCTTTGATTCTTGCAGATCTAGGCATTGAACTCACCGGAACCATCGACCGCATTTATGAAAATAAAGATGGTGAATTAGGTATCTCTGATATCAAAACCGGTAAGGCTGCTGTAAGCAGTGACGGCGTAGTGAAAACCGTTGGCCATGCGCCACAGATGGGAATTTATACCGTACTTGCTGCACATGCATTACAGGAACCGGTAACAGCCCCTGCCCGTATTTATGGCCTGACGACTGGCAAAACAGATAAAGGTCAACACGTGGGTATCGGTGAAATTGAATCACCTGCAGAAGTACTGCTGGGTACTGAAGAAGATCCAGGACTACTGCACCACGCAGCCAAAATCATTAAACACGGTACGTTTTACGGCAACTCTAAATCAATGCTCTGCAATGAAAAGTTCTGCCCTGCGTACGCTACCTGCAAATTTCGTAAGTAATTAATTTTTAGAAATAAGGAATAACACAATGACTTCTCAAGTAATGACAACTGAACAACTTCGTACTTCTCGCCAAGCTGCTCATGCTGCACCTAAACCGGTTGAAGTGGGCCTTACTTCACTTGAAGGCTTTGAACTGGCACAGCGTATTGCCAAGATGCTTGCAGCCTCAACCATGGTGCCGGAAGTTTACCGCGATACATTGAAAATCAAAGATGGTAAAGACCAGAACGGCAACTGGCTATATCGTTCAGAACCAAATCCAAACGGCTTGGCCAACTGTGTAATTGCACTGAACATGGCTAATCGCATGGGTGCAGATCCGCTGATGATTATGCAAAACCTTTACATTGTTGAAGGTCGTCCAGCCTGGTCATCTCAGTTTGTTATTGGTGCTATTAATACTTCTGGCAAATATTCACCGCTTCGCTTTGAAATGGAAGATCGTGGTGAAATTGAAGTGACCTATACCACTAAAGACTGGAAATGGAATGAGCGTGCTCGCAAGAGCTTGCCAGAGGAAAAAGTTCACACGATTAAACTGCGCAACATCGTATGTAAAGCCTGGGCAATTGAAGCCGGTACAGGTGAGCGTCTTGAATCTGCAGAAATATCGATGGAAATGGCAGTTAAAGAAGGCTGGTACCAGAAGAACGGATCTAAATGGCAAACCATGCCTGAGCAGATGCTTCGCTATCGTGCTGCATCATTCTTTGGCCGGATCTATGCACCAGAAGTGTTGATGGGTATCCGTACACAGGAAGAAGAACTTGAATCAATCATTGATGTAACGCCTGAGCCAGTGAATACAGCACCGCAAACTTTGGACAGCATTAAGCAGAATGTTGTGAAAGAAGTTGCTGCAGATGCACCTGCAGAAGAAAAGCCAAAACGCTCACGTCAACCTAAGGCTGTGGAAGAAGCACCAGTTGAAAATGTCCAAAATCAAACATCAAATGCGGCGGTTGATGGCGAACTAAGCGTTGATGAGTTGAAGCGCCTGCAGCAAGAAGCCGAAGCATTGGTACAGCAAAAGAAACAACCTAGCTCTATGGAAATGAAAAAGGAATATGCCAAAGCCTTAAATACGGCGAAATCACTGGCCGATGTTCTGGATATCGAAGAACAGATTGAAAATGACAATGCTTTGACTCAGGCAGACTTCCAGTACCTTCAAGCAAACATTGAGCAAGTACGCGGCAAGTTTGAGGCATCACAAGCGCCAGCTGTAGATCCTCTCAAAAGTGGGTCAGTTAAAAGCGGTCTTATCCTACTGATCTCTGATGCCAAGAACGGTGAAGATCTTCGACAAGTCGCCCAGCAAATGAATGCAGCGAAGCCGAACTTGACCAGTGAGCATCAACAGGAATTACTGCAAGCCTACCAGCAAAAAAAGAAATTGATCGAAGATCAGATGGATATGTTCCCAAATAAATAATACGGATATGGCCACACCTTCGGGTGTGGTCTACAGGAATAAATTATGAAAGTTATCCCATTAAATTTATTGATTCCGTTTAGAAACTGGCTGGTTAAAAACGGATACCGTGGCGTGAATCGTGGCGACCATCTAACAGCCTGGAAGCCGAAGCACAAACAGATTGAGATCATCGGACTGCAAATGAATAAACCTTGTCAGCCGGTATTTAAAACGTTCTTAGGCCAGTACCTGGAACACGGAAAAGAATTTTTAGAGGATTTGGCGTGATGGATATTAAAGAAGAAATATTGGCTCAAATGGATAGTGCATTAAGACCAGAATTTGACAAAGCTATCGACAATACAATCGAAGGAGCATTTAAAGAAGATGTCAAAACACTTGGGTTTATGGTAGCTAATTCTATCAAATGTCAGTGGGAAGTAATGAAGCCTCACTTATTCTATGCCTACTGTTTAGGTGTGAAAGCTCAGGAAGCCAAAGCCCAATCGGTGCCGGAAGGGTTTGCACTTGTTAGTCAGAAAGACCTACTCGAACTAACCATTGCTATAAATGCAGTTGACCTAGCAACACATACTGAAAGTAAAACAAATGAAGTGCGTGAAATGTGGCAGCAGGTTGCAATCAGACTAATGGCGTTAGGTGGATCGCAGTCATGAGCTTTAATGTTGGGGCTTTTGTTATAGCAAAATCCTTTTCTGGATTGTTAAAGGTTGCCCGGGTTACTGACTGCATGGTTACGGTAACTTATCAAGGTAAGGTATTCGGAAGATACCTTAAACACAATGTAAGACACGCAACAGATGAAGAAATAAAAGCCATGATCGAAGCACAGGATTCAAGCGATGGAATTTGATGATGCTCAGTTTTTATGGTGTACCAACTGGTGCAAAGAACAAGGTTTAAGCCCATATGACGCAAAAAATTGGGCAGCTGCTAAAGCGGAATATTTGAAGGTTTCAAAGGAGGTGTCTTGATGGGTTTATATATCTCAACGCCTGAGTTACTGAAGCGTTATGGGGTAACAAAAGGCACTTTGATCAACTGGCGCAATAAAAAGGATTTCCCTGAACCAGTGATCAAAGCACATGGGCGCTCAAGCAGCCGTTACGGGATCAAAGCCGTGGATGCCTGGGAAAGAGACAACGGATTGCTTGAATCACTTGAAATACAACCTTTGATATCAAAGCGCTCGTAATTGTCCAATATGGCGCAGAGCTTGAAGAACCACTTTTCATACGCCTGCGCCTGATCATCTAAATACTCGTGCAAGTCATAAGTTCCCCATACTGCAGGCAAACCATGGCCAAGCATAATTTCACAGATATGCGGTGGTGCCAGTTCTGATATATGCGTTCTCATGGTTCTGCGTAAATCATGCGTGGTCCAATGCTGGATCTCCACCCCAAAACGCTTACGCACATTCTCATTCACATATACAGGTATAGTGGTCTGAAAGCTTTTGGCCAGCATGGTATAGGCTTTGCCCTTTAAGTTCGGAAAAGCATACTCACAACTGTCTGGTGAGAGTGAAAACACATACTTAATAAATGGCACAATTTGCGGAATGATCGGCCGGATAATCGGTTTATGCGTACGATCCCCCATCTTGTGATTCTCAGGTGGTACGTGCCAGATCATTTCCTGAAAATCGAAGTCAGACTTCTTGGCCAGTCTTAATTCTGAAACACGACAACCAAAGAACAGCAGCATAATGATAATGGCTTTGTTTTTTGGTGAGATGGCATTGGATCGCAGTGAAGCATGTACCACCCAGAATATTTCCTGTTCTGAAAGATAGCGTGACCGCTTTACTTTCTTTACGTTTAGATCTGCTGCTCTCAAGTGCTGAATAGGCTGATGCTGTAATTTTCCGTGAATACATCCCCAGCGCATGATCATTCTTAAATTGCCCAGCACCTTGATCGATACGGTTTTAGCATCCGCAGCAATATCAAAGAGCAATTGCGACCACTCCTGCAGCGACACATCATCACAGATCCGTCTACCTATACGCGGATAAACGTGCAATTCAAAGGCTCGATAATCATCCTTGTATGAGACTTTATGAATGGCAACCGTATTAAACCAAAGATCACAAATGTCTTTAACGGTGAGCTGCTTCAGATAGTCGCTTTCCCCTTTCAGTTTAAGCTGCATCGGATCCTTGCCCTGGTCTAGCTCAGCTTTATATTTATGCACCTGTATCCGGGCATCTTTTAGACTGAGTAAAGGATAGGTCCCTAAGTCCAGTCTTTTTGCCTTACCGCCAAAACGATAGCGATATTGAAAGACGATCTTGCCTTTAGGTGTAATTCGAACTGACAGGCCATCCCGATCCGTCACCACCTCAACTTTTTCACGCGGTTTCCCATTGTTGGATTTGAGCCAACTATCACTTAAAGCCATTTAAATTTTCCAGTCCAAATGTTCTATACTCTGTACATATTCAGGCAGAGCGAAATTATGTACACACATATGTACATATTTTTTCTTGAAAGGTAAATGACTTTGTTGAACTTTGAAATTATTTGATTGTCGTTAAAGAACGCGAAAATTGAGTAATTCTATTGAATCTAAAGCTTTTCTATATGCTTTGTTGAACTTTGAAAAACTTTGGAGAATCTTGAATGCAAAAGCCGACTATAATTTTCGATATGGATGGCACTTTACTTGATCTTGCCTACGACGATTTCATCTGGAACGAGTTATTGCCTGTGCGTTATGCTGCCACACATGGCTGTAGCTTGGAACACAGCCAGGCGACACTCTATGCATTCTATCAGGAACATAATCATACCTTAAACTGGTACTCTTCACGCTTCTGGACGGCTAAAGTCGAAGTCGATGTTCTGGCGATGCAAATTGAACATAAAGATAAAGTCGCCTTGCGCCCTCATTGTCTTGAATTACTCGATTATCTTAAAAATAATGGCTATCCCATCTGGCTGGCCACCAATGCTGACTGTGCGGGTCTAGCATTTAAACTGGATCATTTGAATTTAAGAGATTATTTCGATGTCATCGTCAGTTCAGAAACGATCGGACATGCCAAAGAATTTATCGAGTTCTGGCAAGGCCTGAATGAACTGCATCCATTTGATCCTGCACATGCTTATTTTATTGATGATACTGAAAAAGTCCTGAATGGGGCTCAAGCCTATGGCATTCAGAACCTGTTCAGCATCCAGCAGCCCTCTTCGGCCAAAGTCGCACGCGAGACTTGCAATTATCCGATGCTGCACCAATTAACAGATTTAATCACTTATTTAAATCAGGCTGAGGTAGAGAAAAAATATGCGTAAATCGTCTTTACCCGAAGATGCGGTAGGCATGCGTATAGACAAATGGCTTTGGGCAGCACGGTTTTTCAAGACCCGTTCCATTGCCAAACATGCAATTGAAGGTGGTAAAGTCCACCACAATGGTGAACGTGTCAAAGTATCACGCGAAGTCCGTGTTGGCATGGAACTGACGATTCAGCAAGGCATCGACAAGAAAACTGTCCTGGTTAAAGAACTTTCTGATGTTCGCGGCCCTGCACCTGTGGCACAAAAACTGTATGAAGAAACCGAAGTCAGTATTGCTCGACGGGAATTGATTACCTCACAAAGAAAGTTGCATAATCTAGCTCGTCCCGATCATCGTCCAAGCAAGAAAGATCGCCGGGATATCAGTAAATTTAAAAATGAAAATAGTCAGAGTTTTGATCAGTCATGGTCGTATAATGACGATTAAATTCAAGCGTCAGAATGTGTCGTACATGCGCTGACATTGATAGAACACTAGGGAAAATTCTGTCACTATACGCCTGTGGAACAAAGCTCTAATTTAAGACATCCACTTGAGTACTAACTGAGTGACATCGTATTGAGGTTGTAAGATGGATGAGAATAAAAACAAGGCGCTTAATGCTGCCTTAAGCCAGATTGAAAAACAGTTTGGTAAAAATACAGTCATGCGTCTTGGTGACAATACCGTTCAGGCTGTTGAAGCAGTATCTACAGGTTCTTTAACCCTGGATATCGCACTCGGTATTGGTGGCCTACCGAAGGGCCGTATCGTCGAGATTTATGGTCCTGAATCATCAGGTAAAACCACGATGACCCTGCAAGCAATTGCAGAATGTCAAAAAGCCGGTGGTACATGTGCATTTATCGATGCCGAACATGCACTTGATCCGCAATATGCGCGTAAACTTGGCGTAGATATTGATAACCTGCTGGTATCGCAGCCCGATCACGGTGAACAGGCACTTGAAATCGCAGATATGCTGGTACGCTCTGGTGCAATTGACATGATCGTGGTCGATTCTGTAGCTGCTCTAACGCCACGTGCGGAAATTGAAGGCGAAATGGGTGACTCGCATATGGGTCTGCAAGCCCGTTTGATGAGCCAGGCACTGCGTAAAATCACCGGTAATGCCAAGCGTTCCAACTGTATGGTGATCTTCATTAACCAGATTCGTATGAAGATTGGTGTCATGTTCGGTAGCCCGGAAACCACGACTGGCGGTAACGCATTGAAGTTCTATGCATCTGTACGTCTAGACATCCGTCGTATTGGTCAGGTGAAAGAAGGTGACGAGATCGTTGGTTCTGAAACCAAAGTCAAAGTCGTGAAAAACAAAATGGCACCTCCATTTAGAGAAGCCCTGTTCCAGATTCTGTACGGCAAAGGCGTGAACCATCTGGGTGAATTGATCGATCTGGCTGTACAGCAAGAAATCGTGCAGAAAGCCGGTGCGTGGTATTCTTATCAAGGCGACAAAATTGGCCAAGGTAAGAACAATACCATCCGTTATCTGGAAGAGCATAAAGAAATGGCGCAAACCATTGAAAAGCTGATTCGCGAGCAACTGCTGACCAAAGCCGTGATCACTGAAGAAGATAATAAAGAAGAAGCAGATCTTTTAGATGCCTAATCTATTATTATCTGCCTAGTCTTTAAACATCACGACACAGCGCCCTACGGGGCGTTTTGTTATTATGGGTAGATGATAAAATGCGAGAGAAAGATGTCAGAGGCAAAATTCAGCAAACTGCTCGATTATGAAACTTTAAAACAGCAATTTGGCGATGCTGACGATCAATCGACCCAGCACAATACCGCAAAACCAGCACCGGCTTTCGATCCGGAAGAGCGCCTGTTTGATACTTCTAGTGATGAAAAGAAAAAACCGGGCTTAACTGGCTCCCGTTTGCGTTCTTATGCCTTTGCCGTACTGACCCGCAAGGAATATGCCAAAGCCGAACTGATCGAGAAGCTATGCCTATATGCAGAGGATCGCGATGAAGTACTAGAATTAGTTGAAGAATTATCACGAGAGAATTATCAGAGTGATCAGCGTGTCGCAGAAACCATGCTGTCGAGCCAAAAGCGTAAAGGCAAAGGCCCCAATCAGATTAAAATGAAATTAAAAAACAAGAAAGTTGATACGGCTTTAATCGCAGAAGAACTGAAAGAAACTGACTGGGTGCAGCAAGCCTATGCGCTGAAAGTCAAAAAATATGGGGCGGAAGTTACTAAAGATCCGAAGCTCAAGGCCAAACAGATCCGTTTTCTGATGTACCGTGGTTTTGAAATGGATACGATTATTAAGGCGATTAACCGTAAAGTGGAAGATTAATTTGTATTCAGATTCATTAATAGACCCACTACAAAAGTGTTTGCAGATTGATCTTAAAATGAGAAAATCAGTTCGCTAGCAGAACGAATTATCGGGATAATAAAATATTAAAAATTAGCTGATATTAGAAGTGAGCTTTGAGATTAATAGGCTGGGATAAAATGTTTTTATTATTGAAAAATATGGTGGCAACCCTACCAGCAAAGCTCCGGCACATCATAGTTCTATTACCGTTGCTACCTTCCGGTCCTGGCGGGGTTCATAGAGTACAATTGCGAAGTAACCAGCAGGGCTACCATTACAAAAACAGAGTATAGAGATTTTTAATCAAGTTGCAAGCTTTGTTCCTTAAAATAATCCATCAAGCTATCCGTTTGATTATTTTAAAAACAATATTAATATTTCTGCTGATTTTCAAGCGATCTTCACAATCAATCCATCAACACCCAGATTCGCATGATCTTTGTAAAACCTTGTTGCAATTTCTAAAAATGCCGTTTTTAATGTGTGCAATGTATATGAATGATCTTCTTTAAAAGATGAGCAGCGGATACGTATCTCACAAAGAATTATGGAAATTTTATGATGTTTAAAAAGACCGTATTGTGTGCAGTGACAGCACTCTTTACCACACCGCTATTTGCCAATATTCCAATTGAATCGCGTGGCTTGAGCCAGACTGCCAATCAAGCGTCAATGAATACCCAGTCTGCGAGTTCTGCCGGCGTATCGACACCTGTGCAAACCAATACCAGCTGGCAGATTATGCAAAAAAACCAGCAACTGGAAAGTGATCTGCGGATCTTGCGCGGCAAAATGGAAGAACAGGAAAATGAAATTGCCCAACTGAAAAGCGAACTGACCAATCGCTATGCCGATCTCGATCAGCGTCTTGAACTGTTGCAGCAAAAAATTGAACCTGCTGAAGACAATCCAACGGAGGAAAACCCACAGGATACTGCACCCAGCCTAAATACAAATAAGGTCAATACAGCGAGCAGCGGACAGCAACCTGCTGAGCTGGAAAAAGCAGCTTATACCGTGGCTTTAGATGCTTATAAAAATGGCGGTGCAGCCAAAGCCATTGCCCCGATGCAAAACTTTATTAAAAACAATCCGAATAGCGTTTATATCAGCAATGCTTATTTCTGGTTAGCGGAATTCAATCTGGCGATTGACCCACCAAAATTTGCTGAAGCGAAACGTAATTATCTGATTGTCGTTGACCGTTACCCAAATTCCGCGAAAGCCTCCACTGCCCTGTATCAGCTTTATAACATCAGCAAAGATGTCGAAAAGAATGCTACGCTTGCTTCACAATATAAAACAAAGCTACTGAAGAATTATCCGAAAGCTGAGGAAATTAAATTTCTTAAGTAAAATAGAAATTCCCAAAATAAAAAAGACACCTTCAGGTGTCTTTTTTATTACCTCAAACATTTAGCGCACAATGCCGCGCTTCGACTGTTCAAGAGAGTCAATTAGACGTTGTACTTCAGCCACTTCCGGCAAAATTCCTGTACGGATCTGCTCGATTGCTTCCTGAGTTGTTAAACCTGATTTATAAATCAGTTTAAAGGCATCACGTAAACCGCTAATCACTGTCTTTGACCAGCCTTTACGACGCATACCTTCAATATTCATGGCAAATGCATGCGCAGGATTACCTGAAACCATCACATAAGCCGGTACATCTTTTAGAATCAGTGATGCACCACCAATCATGCTATAAGAATCAATCTTACAGAACTGATGAATGCCCGAGTTTCCGCCAATGACGACGTAGTCCCCGACATGGACATGTCCAGCCACACCGACATTATTGGCAAAGATATTATAATCCCCGACCATACAGTCATGTGCAATATGCGTATTTACCATGAGCAGGTTATGACTACCGATTTTGGTAATGCTATTGTCCTGAACTGTACCACGATGCAGACTGCAGTGTTCACGAATCTTGTTGTGATCGCCAATCTCAAGCCAGGTTTCTTCACCGGCATACTTAAGATCCTGACACACCTCACCTACACTGGCGAACTGGAAAATTTCATTATATTCACCTATACGCGTATAGCCACCCACCACTACGTGTGAATGAAGTTTGCTACCCGCACCAATAGTGACATTTGGCCCGATAATACAATATGGGCCAATTTCTACATCAGCAGCAATGACTGCTGACGGGTCAATAATGGCAGTTGGATGAATAAGGGGATTATTGCTCATGCCTGCTCGACTTTTTGATGCGAAACCATAATTTCCGCGGTTGTTGCGACGACGCCATCTACAGTGGCAATACAATTATATTTGTAAATGCCCCGCTTTTGCATCACTAATTCAGATTTTAAAACCAATTGGTCACCTGCAACCACCTGTTTTTTAAATCTAACTTTTTCCGCACCGGCAAACAGAAACAAAGAACCCTCACTTGGCACTTCGTTATTCATCACAAAACCCAGAATTCCAGAGATTTGTGCCAGTGCCTCAACAATCAGTACACCTGGCATAATTGGATAATTCGGAAAATGGCCTTGTAAAAACTCTTCATTAATTGAGACGTTTTTATAACCAACAATGCCATTATCGGTAATTTCGACGACGCGATCAACCAATAAAAATGGATAGCGATGGGGCAAATATTCACGAATCTTTTGAATATTCATTGGCAATTCAGGCTTCGTGAATGTAGGCAAATTCGACTCTGTCATCATAATTATTTACGCAACTTAAATGTTGATTCAATGGACTCAATCTGAGATTGCATATGATCTAGTCGTTTGATCACCTGGGTCAATGGCACATCTGCTAATTGTCTGAGGCGAACCACGGTACGTTTCCATTTCTGGTTTTCAAACAGACCAATCCCGGATGAATATTTTCCAGCTTCAGAAATATTATTTGTCACCATTGACATTCCGGTCAACATCACATTATCGGCAATATTCAAGTGTCCAGAAATCGCAGAGGCTCCACCAATGATACAGTTTTTGCCAATTGAAACACTTCCTGCAACGGCAGTTTTTGCAGCAATTGCGGTATGTGCACCAATTTTAACGTTATGCGCGATTTGCACAAGATTATCAATAATAACACCCTGTTGCAAAATCGTATCATCCAGCGCACCACGGTCTACGCTACAATTTGACCCAATACGCACATCATCTTCAATGCGTACAGAACCTAATTGCGCAATACGGTGCCATTTCCCTTGATAAGGTGCAAAACCAAACCCTTCGCTGCCAATCACGCTATTGGCATGAATACGTACCCGATTACCAATTTTTGCTGCGCCGGTGAGGGTCACATGTGAGTCAATAAAACAGTCCTGACCGATCTCGACATCATCATCGATCTGCACATGCGCCTGAACAATCGTATTCGCACCCACGACACAATGCTCACCAATCACCACATAATGACCAATATAAGCATCGTCCGCAATCACTGCCGACGGGTGAATTTGAGCAGTACTCTCAATGCCGCGCTGGCGATGTTTTTTCTCAAAGACATGCGTCAGAATCGCGAAAGCCAGATAGGGATTTGCCACAACAATAAAGTTTTGATGTGAAGTTATCTGTTGTTTTAGTTCAGCCGTGACAATTAAAGCACCTGCCTGACTTTGATTGGCCTGCTCTACATATTTATCGGCATTCACAAATGCCAGATCGTGTGAAGTTGCCTGTTCAAGACTGGCCAAAGCACTCAAACGTAAATCTGTCTGACCTATGCACTCGCCCTGAACCAGGCGAGCGAGATCAGCTAACTGAAGCTGTTGATGATTCATTGATTATTTAATTGCATTAACCTTTTGAATCATTTTATCAGTTAAATCATATTTAGCATCATAAGCAAGCGCTGAATTTTTATTTAAAACCACATCCAGGTTGTTTTCTCTACGCAATTGTTCAGCAATTTGCTTTACACGTGCATCAAATACAATTCGGATCTGCTGAATCGAGCTTTGAACATTCGTCTGTACAGATTGTTGTAACTGATTTAATTCTTGAAGCTTAGTCTGATATTGCGCAGACATTTTCTGTTTTTCAGTCTCACTGAGCTTGGTATTGGATTGAGCACGTTGCTGCAAAGCTTCCAGCTCTTTGCTGAGTTGCTCAATTTTGGTGGTTTGTGGCTGAATTTTTTGCTGAAACGCCGTGTTTTGTTGTTTCAGATAAGTACTACCTTCAACCACACGCTCCAAGTCAATTATCCCCATACTGGCCGCTTGAGTTAAAGGTGCAACACTTGCCAAAGCCAGGCTCATTGCCATCATCATTTTTTTCATATTCTTACTCATTCAAAAAAATTTGCTCACAAAACCTGAAGGCTTTATGAGCAAAATTTAGTTTCTAGGTCAAAACGATTTTAGAAAGTACGTCCAATTTCGAACTGGATGTTTTTAGTATCATCTCCGTCTTTTTTATTCAACGGATAAGCATAGCTAAGTGATAATGGGCCAATCATGGTGATCCAGGTGAAACCCGCACCCACGCTATAGCGCATATTATCTGCATCGAAACCGAAGTTATCTTTACAGTACTGCTTTCCATTTACCGAAGTGCCATTAACGAAAATATTTTCATTTGATACATCACACTGGGTATCAAACACTTGCGCACCTTCAGCAAAGATGACTGGACGAACCTGACGTGCCCAATCCCCTTTGAATGGTACCGGAAGTACTAGTTCGGTACCAAATTGAACCAGTGCATTACCACCTACCTCTTCAGGAGACGGATCAGTTTGGCTAATATCAGAGAAATATACACCCGGATATTTAGGCCCCAATGTACTGTTTTCATAACCACGAACTGAGCCAAAACCACCGGCATAGAAATTCTTGTAGAATGGTAGGTCATTACCATAACCCAACTTACCATAACCACGCAGAACAAAATCCTTGCCTAATGGGAAGAATGCCTGAGCATCATAAGTGACTTTCTGATACTCCACATCACTGCCTGGCAATGCAATTTCACCATTGATTCGATGTGACATACCATTTGTAGGGAACATTGGGCGGTTTAAAGTATTATATGACCAGCCTAAGTTCAGGTTATAGGTAAAAAACTCACCTTTAAATTCTTGACCATAGGGGGTTGTATTAACTGGATTACCATTTTCATCAACACAATTACCTGTCTGTGTCTCAATTTGAGCCGGGCAATATTCACCGCTTCGTGTCTCTTTACCACCATTGCGTTCTAGATAATCCGCAACATACGTAGAAACATATGGACCAGTGGTCACATCGGTCTGATCAATGTTCAGGCCTAGGCTAACACTCTGGTTTTCATCAATTGGATAACCAAAGTTAATCCCACCACCGAAACTGTCTGTCACATAGTTATTGACGTTATAATCATCATCCAGCTTGGTTTTACGGTAATACATGTTATAGCCGCGACGCACACCATCAATGGTGAAATACGGGTCCATCACGCTCAAGTTATAATAATCTTGAGTTTCAGAACGCGACAAATCGATTGAGACGCTATTACCAGTGCCCAGGAAGTTGGTCTGGCTTAAACCAGCCTGGAAAGTTACACCACCGCTTTGCGAGAAGCCAACTGCAAGAGTACTGGTCCCTGAATGCTGCTCTTCAACGGCAACATTCAAGTCCACCTGATCTGGTGCACCTGGAATACGTGCAGGTTTGATATCGACAGTTTTAAAGAAACCGGTACGTTCCAGACGAACCTTAGACAGGTCAATTTTTTCATTACTGGCAAGCGCACCTTCCATTTGGCGCATTTCACGACGTAATACTTCATCTGCAGTTTTCGTATTACCAGTGAAATTAATACGTCGTACCGTGACTTGCTGACCTGGATTGATATAGTAATTTAGATCAACCAGTTTGGTTTCGTTGTTAATTTGAGGAACGATGTTGACTTCTGCATAGTAATAACCTGCATTACCATACTTACGCTGTAATAATTGCTTAACTGCGTTAACTTTTTCCTGCGAATAAGTTTCGCCTTCTTTGAAGATTTGTAAAGCCTGCAATTCC
This sequence comes from Acinetobacter lwoffii, assembly GCF_024129355.1. Lineage (GTDB taxonomy): Bacteria > Pseudomonadota > Gammaproteobacteria > Pseudomonadales > Moraxellaceae > Acinetobacter > Acinetobacter lwoffii_I. Next base: position 117,814 of record NZ_JAMXXP010000002.1, read on the forward strand.
TCAGTCTTGTAAAGTGCATCACCTAAATATTTGGTTTGACCAAATTTAAATTGCTCGCCTTCATCCACAGAAACTTCGATGAAAACATTCTTTTTATCTTCACTCAAGTTCAGGCTGGAATTGGTAATATTAAAGTTGATATAACCGCGATTCAGATACATGGCACGCAAAGCTTCTAGGCTCGCCGCCATCTTTTCACGTGCATAACGGTCATTACGCGAAATGACCGAACTCCAGCCACTTTCTTTTACGGCAAAGGCCTGCTTGATATCAGACTCTTTAAATACGGTATTCCCGATAATATTAATATCAAAAACTTTGGCTGCTTTACCTTCAATAAAATCAATTAGCAATTCAACACGGTTATTTGGTCGAGGCGTCGTAGTGACCGTAATATCGGCATCATAACGACCTTGCTGCATGTATTGCTGTTCAAGTTCAGTTTCAATAGTTTGCAGCGCTGATTTTTTCAGCACTTCGCCTTCAGCCAGACCCATTTTTTTCAGGCCTTCTTCAAGCGCTTCCTTAGGAATCAGCTTATTGCCTTTCAATTCGATTTTCGAAATAACCGGGCGTTCAACCACTTGGAAAACCAAGGTATTGTCCTGCTGAACGGCTTTAATGTCATCAAACAGGCCTGATGCATACATGCTACGAATTGCATTGGCAATGATTGGATCATTGACCCGATCACCACTGTTAATTGGCACTAGGCCATACACATTGTCAGGAGTTAAACGTACTAATCCATCAAATTTTATATCTTGTACAATGAATTCATCTGCTGCATATACTTGTTGTGCTACTGCCATTGCACTAACGAGTGCCAGAGGCATAAATAAATGTGTGTGCTGCATGCCAGTCTTTTCCGCTGTTAATTTATTCCATTTACGTTGTTATAAACGCATAAAATCATTAAATAATGCCAGAAGCATCATACTGCCGAGCAGTACCATACCAATTTTTAGTCCAACCAATTGTATTTGTTCGGAAACAGGTTTACCACGAATTAATTCAACAAAATAGTAAACCAGATGTCCGCCATCAAGCATTGGAATGGGTAGTAGATTTAATATTCCTAAACTTACACTCATTAGCGCCATAAAGGAAATAAAAGTTTCCCAGCCCATTTCTGCGCTTTGTCCTGCCACTTTGGCAATGGTAATTGGACCTGATAAATTATCCAGACCAATCAGACCGCGTACCATTTTGACAATCGAGTTCAGAATCATCGAAGATAAATGTGCTGTTTTATCAAATGCCATTACCAGTGCTTCGCCTGGCGAGTAATGAATGGTCTGTTTATATTCTGCAGGAATGTTCAGTTTACCCGGATCGCTTTGTACGCCCAGCATACCAGTCACATTGCCCATATTGTCACGTTTACCTTGTGGCATGACTTCCAGCTGAACCACCTGATTTTCGCGTAGTACATCCATTTTGAGTAGTTTTTCTGGAGATGCCTGTACCACCTGCACCACATCAAACCAGTCTTTCATCTGAACGCCGTCAATAGCCAGAATCTTGTCGCCTTCTTTCAAACCTTGACGGATGGCTGCACCATCTTCACTCAGTTTGCTAATTACAGCCGGAATTTCTGGCCGATAAGGCAAGAAACCCAAACTTTCAAGTGGCGATTGACTTTGATCTTTTAAATAGTTTTGAATCGGCAACTGGAACAGTTTGTTTTCACCAGCACGATCTGCCTGAATAGAAACCACGCCAGTTTCACCAACACGATCCACCAAGGCATAACTGAGTTTTTCCCAAGTTTCTACCTGAGTACCATCCACAGCTATAATTTTGTCGCCCGGCTGCATTTGTACTGTTGCAGCAGGTGTATTTGGTAAAACTTTGCCTACCCGGGTATTGAGCTGTTCTTGTGCCGGTAAAAACAACACCCAGAACAGAAGGACTGCAAAAATCAGGTTGATCAACGGTCCCGCTGCCACGATGGCAATCCGCTTCCAAGGATGCTGACGATTGAAGGCTTTGGGTAAGTCTTCTTCAGCGACATTACCTTCACGTTCATCCAGCATCTTGACATAGCCACCCAAAGGCAAGGCAGACAATTGATACTGAATTCCGGATTTTTTCGAGGTCCATTTTAATAATGTTGGCCCAAATCCAATCGAATAGACCAAGACTTTAACGCCCAGTTTACGCGCCACAATATAGTGACCGAACTCGTGAATCGCAATTAAGGGACCGAGTAAGAGAATTGCAGCGGCAATCATAAACAAGGCATTCATATCTTAACTTCCTTTATTCACAACATATTGCTGTGATAAACCTCGCGCCATTTGATCTGCTTGCAAGATAGCCTCCAGATCATGTGCGGGTTGATTGTCCATCTGATTTAGGACGTGCTCAACTACCTGAGGAATTTGGGTAAATCTGATCTGTTGATTTAAAAATGCAGCAACTGCAATTTCATTGGCCGCATTTAAAATTGTCGGTGCAATTCCGCCACTCTGCATGGCCTGACGGGCCAATTTTAATGCAGGGAAACGGAGCATATCCGGTTCTTGAAAATTAAGTTGTGAATGCATAAACAGATCCAGTGGCGCCACATGCGTACTAATACGCTCAGGCCATGCCAATGCATGTGCAATAGGCGTGCCCATATCCGGATTACCCATTTGTGCCAAAGTCGAACCATCAACGTATTGAACCATGGAGTGAATAATACTCTGTGGATGCACAACAACTGTAACAAATTGTTCTTGAACTGCAAACAAATGACAGGCTTCGATCAATTCTAAACCTTTATTCATTAAGGTAGCAGAATCGACTGAAATTTTTTGCCCCATGGACCAGTTAGGATGCTTGCAGGCTTGAGCAGGTGTAACCTCTTCAAGTTGCTGCATGCTGTGGTTCAGAAACGGCCCACCCGACGCGGTCAGCAGAATCTGGGATACACCCAGTTTAGGCTTGCCATGACGCTCTGCCTCAAAATAATGCTGTGGCAGACATTGGAAAATCGCGTTATGTTCAGAGTCAACGGGAAGCAGTAATGCCCCATGATCGCGCGCTGCCTGCATCATGATGTCACCCGACATCACCAAAGCTTCTTTATTGGCCAACAGTACGCGTTTACCCGCTTTCACCGCAGCCAATGTCGGCAACAATCCTGCGGCACCAACGATTGCCGCCATGACGATATCAACATCCGCGTGTTCAGCCACAGCAATTAAACCGGCTTCATCTTGCAGAATTTCAATATCAGATAAATGATGTTGCTGAAGTAGTTTTGAAAGTTCATCTACTTTTTCAGCCGGTACCACCGCCACTTTAGGACGGTATTGCTGGCAAATTTCGATCAGCTCCTCGATACGACTTTGCGCGGTCACAGCAAAAACCGAGTATGCTTCAGGATGTCGCTGCAAGATTTTTAAAGTACTTTGACCAATGGAACCTGTAGCACCCAGTATACAAACTGCTTGTGACATTTATAAATCTACACCAATAAGTTTTAAAACAGCCATACCTGCTGCAAAGATTGGAGCTGCAGCAAGCAAAGAATCGATACGATCCAGTACTCCGCCATGTCCTGGCAAAATGCGACCTGAATCCTTAATACCGGCACGACGTTTGATCATGGATTCAAACAGGTCACCCAGTACCGAACTAAATACTGTAACGACAGATAAAATCAGGAATAAAATTAGTTCTGGCCAGGTCATATCCAGATAAAGCAAGGCGACTGCCGTTACAATCAGCATTGAGGTAACGATACCGCCATACAACCCTTCTACCGATTTGTTGGGACTAACATTCGGCGCCAACTTTTTCTTGCCGAATTTACGACCCACAAAATACGCACCGCTATCTGCGCCCCATACCAGTAAAAACAGGTACATCAGCCACCACGGTGAACTTTGCCAGACAGAGAAAATTGCAGTAACCGCAGCAGAGATCAGAACTACGCCGATTCCGTGCAGGCTGGCGTTGTACCAGCCATCATATTCAGGATAGGTTTTAACCCAGTAAATGCTGAGCAACCAAGTAATTATAGAAGCTACCCATAACAATAAGGCAACTTCGGCAAAATACAATGCCAAAGCTGAAAGTGCTGCAGTGAGCACTCCATATCCCCAAGCAACAGGTTTGATGACATATTTAAATTTTCGCGGCATGAGTTTAAACCACTCATAACCGGCCACCCCAGCAGCAAGAACCATCAATACAAACATTGGATAATGTGATTCAGTAGCAAACATACAGCTCAGTACAACTGCTACCAACACCAATGCGGTTATAATCCGCTCAAACATGTATTAATTCTCAAGTTTTTCCTGATGAATCTGTTCTGATGTTTTACCAAAACGACGTTCACGCCCACCAAATACGGCAAGTGCATCATCAAGTTCTTCAACGGTAAATTCTGGCCATAGCGTCTCAGTGAAATAAAGCTCTGCATAGGCTGCCTGCCATAACAGGAAATTCGACAGACGGAAATCTCCACCGGTACGAATCAGCAGATCAACTGCAGGTAAATCACCGAGGCTGACATATTGACCAAATACATCAGTATTAATTGCATCAAGATCTAATTTATTTGTTAAAACATCGCTAGCAATTCGCTGTGCAGCTTGTGCCATATCCCACATACCACCATAACTGATTGCAATAGTGAGTGTCATACTATTGAAATTAGCAGTCCTTTCTTCGGCATGCAACATAAGCCCCTGTAATTCTGAGGACAAACGGCTGCGATCACCGATAAAGCGTAAGGCAATATTGAATTTTTCCATGCGGGGTAATTGTTCATGAATGGTGTCAACCAGCAATTTCATGAGCAATTCAACTTCAAACTGTGGACGATTCCAGTTTTCACTGGAAAAGGCAAATACAGTTAAAGCCTGGATATTTCTTTTTTTACAGTGTTCAACAATCGGATCCAGAACCGTTTTTCCTTCACGGTGTCCATCACCTTTCTGCATCTGATTTTTTTTGGCAAAACGATTGTTGCCATCCATGATGATGGCAACATGTTTCGGAAGACGGGGATTTTCTTCAGCAACGGTCATCGATGAATTAGACCTTCATCAATTCAGCTTCTTTCGCAGCCAAGCGCTTGTCAACTTCAGCAACAAATTTGTCAGTAATTTTCTGGATTTCGTCAGCAGCACGACGCTCTTCATCTTCAGAAATTTCTTTTTCTTTCAACAAAGCCTTGATATCGCCCAATACATCACGGCGAATGTTACGGATCGCCACTTTGGCATTTTCTGCTTCATTACGCGCCACTTTCTGCATGTCACGACGCGTTTCTTCAGTCAACGCAGCCATCGGTACACGAATCGCATCTGCTGTAATTGGGTTTAGACCCAAATCAGATTCACGAATCGCTTTATCAATTGCAGAAACCATTGAACGTTCGAAAGGCTGGATTAACAAAGTACGTGAATCTTCAACACCTACGTTTGCCACCTGGTTCAATGGAACGTCTGAACCATAGTAAGAAACCATCACGTTATTTAAAATTGATGGATGCGCACGACCGGTACGAACTTTTGCAAAACCATGCTCTAGAGATTCTAGAGTTTTGTTCATACGGTCTTCGCTGTCTTTTTTAAGATCGTTAATCATATGATCTTCCTTACTTAATTCTTGAAAAGAGGTTATTACTAAATTAGCGTGTAGTATAAAGTGCTTTGGTGCTGACGTCATTAATTGGTAACGTGAGTCCCTTCTTTTTCACCCATCACAACGGAAAGCAATGCGCCAGATTTATTCATATCGAATACTTGTAGCGGCACATTGTGATCACGACATAAACAGATTGCAGTTAAGTCCATCACACCCAGCTTTTCGTCCAGAACTTGGTCAAAAGTCAATGTGTCATATTTAACCGCATCATCATATTTGCTTGGATCTTTATTATATACGCCATCAACTTTGGTCGCTTTCAAGATCAAGTCTGATTCGATTTCGATACCACGTAAACAGGCAGCAGTATCTGTCGTAAAGAACGGATTACCTGTACCTGCCACGAATACACACACTTCACCCTGAGTCAGGTGACGGATTGCATCACGGCTTGAGTAAGACTCAACCACGGCACCAATTGGCAATGCAGACATTAAACGGGTTTTAATATTACGGCGCACCAAAGCGTCGCGAAGTGCCAAACCATTCATGACTGTTGCCAGCATACCCATCTGATCGCCAGTTACACGGCCAACCAGACCATCTTTTTGTAGTTGGCTACCGCGATACAGGTTACCACCACCCACAACAATACCTACTTGTACGCCTAAACCCACGAGGTGCGCAATAGAAAGTGACATCTGATCGAGCACTTGTGCATCGATCCCCATGTCTTTATTGCCTGCCAGCGCTTCACCAGAAAGCTTTAACAGGATGCGACCAAAGCGTGGCTTTTTAGAATCCAACATCATCAAACTCCAAAGTATTCAATTTAAATTTTTTTAATTCAAAATCTTAAGCAGACTTGAGTGAAATGAGTTTTGCATACAGATCGTATTCATCTGCATCAGTAATCTCAACTTCAAGCAAATCCCCTGCCTTGATGACACTTTTATCGATATCTTCAACAAAAACATTGCCATCAATTTCAGGTGCATCTGCATAAGAACGCGCAACCGCTACCGGGAATTCATCTTCCAGGTCATCTACCAGCACAGTCATGGTCTGACCGATACGTTTTTGGAGTTTGGCTGCCGAGATTTCTTGCTGAACCTGCATGAAACGCTCATAACGCTCCTGTTTAATTTCTTCAGGAACGTGATCTGGCAAATCATTTGCGGTCGCACCTTCAACTGGCGAATAGGTGAAACATCCCACACGATCCAGCTGGGCTTCTTTCAACCAGTCCAATAGCATCTGGAAGTCTTCTTCGGTTTCACCCGGGAAGCCCACCACAAATGTTGAACGGAGTACCAAATCAGGACATTTCTCACGCCAGATTTTCAAACGCTCCAGTGTATTTTCACTGTGCGCAGGTCGTTTCATCAGTTTGAGAATTTTTGGACTTGCGTGCTGGAATGGAATATCCAGATAAGGCAGGATTTTGCCTTGTGCCATCAGGTCAATTACTGCATCTACATGCGGATACGGGTAAACATAGTGCAAACGCACCCAGATTCCCAACTGACCTAATGCTTCACACATGTCATAGAATTTGGTTTTAACCGGCTGGCCATTCCAGAAATCCAGCTTGTATTTCGTGTCCAGGCCATAAGCAGAAGTATCCTGGGAGATGACGAGTACTTCTTTTACACCGGCACGTTTCAGCGCTGCAGCTTCATCAAGCACAGAACCGACTGGACGTGAAACCAGATCGCCACGCATGCTTGGAATAATACAGAAGGTACAACGATGGTTGCAGCCTTCAGATATTTTCAGATAAGCATAGTGTTTTGGCGTCAGGCGGATGCCTTGTTCTGGAACCAGATCAATAAATGGATTGTGTTTTGGCGGCTCAGGCACGTATTGATGAACCGCATCCATAACTTCTTTATATGCCGCTGCACCTGTCACTTTCAGGACATTGGGATGCATTTGGCGAATCTTGTCTTCGTCTTTACCTAGACAACCTGTTACGATCACGCGACCATTCGCGCTCATCGCCTCACCAATCGCATCTAGCGATTCTTGCACTGCGGATTCAATGAAACCACAGGTATTTACTACAACTAAATCAGCACCGTCATAATCCGAAGCGACGTCATAACCTTCAGTCTTCAACTGGGTTAAAATACGTTCAGAATCTACCAATGCCTTAGGACAACCTAAAGATACAAAACCGACTTTGGGGGACTTCATGAATTTTCGCTCTACTAGAATGCGCGTATTGTATGTCTTTTCGCATCATAAAAATAGTTGAAAACCTGACTCTTTGCATCATGCACTAAAATATTGCCATAAAATATTCAACATACCCACCAATGCACCAAAATGAATCATTTTAGATTTACAGCCTCAATTTAATCCGCTATATCTAAGATGAATTGTGTTGCTCTGTCACATTTCTGCATTTCATCGCAATAAATAATCTCTAGTCAGAAAAGTTGGCGTGCATCTTGCATCAAATCAGAACTTAAAATTGATTAAATTGCTTTATGAAGATGCCATTGCGCCATTTTAATACAGGAACAAACCCGCGAATGGATCAAATTATTCCGATCGACTATCGTGCTTTAGTGGACAACATGACCACGTGTATCTTATTGATAGACCGCGATCTTAATATTTATTATCTGAATTCTGCCTGTGAAGCCTTATTTGATGTGAGCTTATTCCGCGCGAGCGGCGCATCCGTGCTCAATATTCTGCAAAACCCGACAGATGAGTTCAATACCGAAGAAGCCCTGAATAATACTTTAACTACGGGACAGCCTTATACACGCCGCGAAGCCACTATTCTGGTCAACTTTAAAGACATTCATGTCGACTACACTGTTTCTCAGCTAAATCTTGGCAAACCTTATCACCCATTGCTGCTCATTGAACTCAATCCTCGTGATCGCATGTTAAAAATCTCGCGTGAAGAAAATCTGCTGCAACAGCATCAGGTAGCGCGTCAGCTGATTCGCGGTGTTGCGCATGAAATCAAGAATCCACTCGGTGGCATTCGCGGGGCGACTCAACTCCTGGCACGTAGTTTGAATGATCCACAATACAAAGAATTTACCGACATTATTATTAGTGAAGTGGATCGACTGAGAAATCTGGCCGATACCATGCTCGGTTCACGCCAGCTTCCGAGCTATGAGCTGGTCAATGTGCATGAACCTCTGGAACGAGTACGCTCACTGATTGCCAATCAGACCAAAAAGAAAATCAAGATTACCCGGGATTACGACCTGTCCTTGCCTGAAGTGCTGGCAGACCGTGACCAATTGATTCAGGTCATTTTGAATATTTGCGCCAATGCCGTACAGGCCATGACCGAGAACAAGGAGTTCTTTGTCGAACATCAACCGGAACTGATTTTAAGAACCCGGATTCAGCGTCTCTTTACCATTAACGGGGTGATTCACCGCTCTGTAGTAAGGATTGATATTGAAGACAATGGCCCAGGGGTTCCGGAAGAGATTATCGAATCGGTGTTTTATCCGCTGGTCACCAGTCGCGCAAAAGGTACCGGACTGGGCCTCAGTATTGCTCAAAATATTATTCATCAGCACAACGGCATGATTGAGTGTCAGTCCGTGGCTGGAAAAACCGTCTTTAGCTTATATTTACCTTGGGAGTCGAATCATGTCGCGAAATAAAATATGGGTAATTGATGACGATCGCGCCATGCGCTGGGTACTGGAAAAGACCTTTAAAGAGGAAGGTCTGGACGTTACCAGTTTTGAAGAAGCACAATCTGCACTAGACCAACTGAGTCTGGAAGCACCCGATGTGATTTTGACCGATATCCGCATGCCGGGTATTGATGGACTTACCTTCCTGGGCAAGGTTAAACACAGTTATCCTGACCTACCTGTCATTATTATGACGGCGCATTCAGACTTAGAATCGGCTGTTTCTAGCTATCAAACTGGTGCTTTTGAATATCTGCCTAAGCCTTTTGATATTGATGAAGCACTGGCGCTGGTAAATCGTGCAATTTTACATATCACCAAGCTACAGCAACAAGAATCAGCAAAAGCGGCTCCACCAATTCAATCCACCGAGATTATTGGTGAGTCTCCTGCAATGCAGGAAGTGTTTCGTGCCATTGGCCGTTTATCACAATCACATATTACCGTGTTGATTAATGGTGAGTCTGGTACAGGTAAAGAACTGGTGGCGCATGCCCTGCATCGTCATTCACCACGCAGTTCAAAACCTTTTATTGCATTGAATATGGCGGCGATTCCAAAAGACCTGATCGAAACTGAACTGTTCGGCCATGAGAAAGGTGCATTTACCGGTGCTAATACCCAGCGCCAAGGTCGTTTTGAACAGGCCAATGGCGGCACGCTGTTTTTAGATGAAATTGGCGATATGCCATTTGAAACGCAAACACGTTTACTGCGCGTTTTGGCAGACGGTGAGTTCTACCGTGTTGGCGGTCATATTCCGGTTAAGGTTGATGTACGTATCGTGGCAGCGACCCATCAGGATCTGGAAAAACTGGTTCATGATGGTCGCTTCCGTGAAGACTTGTATCATCGCCTGAATGTAATTCGTATTCATATTCCAAAACTGGCACATCGCAGTGAAGATATTCCGATGCTGGCGCAGCATTTTCTGGCACGTGCCGGGAAGGAACTTGGGGTCAATCCAAAGATTCTGCGTCCTGAAACCCAGGAATATATGCAGAAACTGCCATGGCAAGGTAACGTGCGTCAACTTGAGAATACCTGTCGCTGGCTGACTGTCATGATCACAGGTCGTGAAGTCTATCCTGAAGACTTGCCACCTGAGCTGAAACAGATTCCAATTCATCAGCAGGATCCGGGCGCACCAATTCCAACGCTGAACCAGATCGCACCGCATCACTGGGATGAATTACTGGGTCAATGGGCGATGCAGAAACTCAAAAACGGTGAAATGAAACTTCTGGATGTTGCGACGCCGATGTTTGAACGCACCTTGATTAATGCAGCCTTGCAACAAACCCGTGGCCGTAAACGTCATGCCGCAGAACTTTTAGGTTGGGGTCGTAATACTTTAACGCGCAAGCTTAAAGAACTGGGCATGGATACTACGGATGATGAAATCGAAGAAGAAATAGAAAGTTAATCTTTCCATATAAAAAAGCGCCGATTGGCGCTTTTTTATTGATGATGATTTATGCAGTAAAACCCACATAGCGGAAATACCCATCTATGCCCAGATCAGACTTATATATCAGATAATCTGGATAAGTCGCCTGGGTGATTTCATCCAGCATATTCACCTGATCATCATTGGCATGCAGATCATCTACAGAACGCGGCATGCTGTGCTCGAATTCATCGGTCATATATTCAAAGCCGATATCCATGGCAATAAACAGGGTATGCTCACAAGGTTGCACATATTGCTCTTCTGCCCAATCAATCACGTTGTGCTGACAATGTGGACAGGCAATATTATCAGTGGCCTGAATCGAGAGTGGAATAAGTTGATAAGCCATATAAAAATCAATCTGTTTGCTATTCGTATATTTTAGCAAATTTTATGGACTGACTTTATTCAATTAAAAGTCTCGACGATAAAAAAGGGAATTTTCAGATTCCCTTTTTGTATTGATAGATCTCAATGATTAATTACTTATGAGCAGCCTTATAACGTGATAGTGCAGTGACGGCTACTGCCGATACGACCACTGCTGGTAAACTTGCCACAAGAATACCTGTGGTGCCCAAACCTAATGCCAGAATTTTTCCAGTTAATAATGGTCCAGTCATCGCCCCTAAACGCCCTAAAGAGATCGCACTGCCCACGCCTGTCACTTTGCCTGCGCCTGAGTAAAAAATCGGTGAGATCCCATATAGAATAGATTGACCACCCGTAGAGAAAATGCCACCCATGACTCCCGCCAAAATTAATAACGGAATAGAAGTTGTGGTGAATAACAATACCAAGGCAACAAACAAGCCACTATAAATGATGGTCGCCATTTGCCAAAGCTTTAAACGATCCAGTAAATAACCTAGGCTCAGGGTTCCAATAACCGCGCCCACCTGGAACACCAACATCACCAGAAATGCCTGTTGTTTCTGCAAACCTTGTTCCATAAGCAAGTTAGGTAACCAGCTGATCAAAATATAATTGATCATCAAGGTAAAAAAGAAACCAACCCAAAGAGGCACTGTATTTTTATACTGTTGCTGCTTGAACAACACCTCAGCCATTCCCGGCACAGCTTCGCCAGAAACCGGTACTTCCCGCATTCACTTTAGGCTTATCTTTAAGAATAAATGCCATTAATGGAATCAATACTAAAGGTGTTAATCCCCCAATCAGAAATAAGGTTTGCCATTGAATCTCTGGAAGCAACATGGCCAGACCGGCAACAAAGATCGCACCTACCGGTAAACCACAATACATTAGACTATTTAGCTTGCCACGGTTGGCTTCGGTTGCTTCATCACCGACGACTGAAATCATGGTTGGCATTGCCGCACCTAAACCCAGACCAGTAAAGAAACGCGCTGCATATAAAACTTCGATGCTGGGCGCAATTGCAGTCAACGAAATGAACAGACCAAAAATAGTCACAGAGAGCATCAGGACTTTCTTTTGTCCTAGATAATCTGCGATACGTCCGCCAAAGAATGCACCAAACAGCATTCCAAAGACACCCAGACTAAATACATAGCCCATTTGGATTTGATCTAAACCAAAGCTTGTTGCAATTTCTTTCGCTGCAATCCCGGGAGCTTGAAGGTCAAAACCTTCAAAAAATGCGACCCAGAAACATAAGAATATCGTTAATATTTTTTGGGCTTTTCCGCTATATGGCTGTGCCATGACTGATCTCCATCAATAATTCACAAACCGTTTGATAGTCTGACGATCCGTTGCATTATTCTTAACCTAATCTTGATAGAGAAATAGCACGACAATAGTCGGGTTTAAGCACATCAACATGTGTAAATACCCTCCAAATTAGACCTAAAAGATTGTATTTATAGACTTAACACATCTTAATAATATTTATTATATATATTTATCAAAGACTTAATTTAATTGTAGTTATTTTTAATTCAACGATAGTCAAAACTTATACAAAACTACAAGCCGATAAAAAGCCCGCTTAACGCGGGCTTTTTTAGCTCAAAATCTTAAGCAGATTTCTTTGCTTGTGCATTCTTACGAATTGTAATCATCACCAGTTGAACTGCTGCAGGGGTTACACCTGGAATACGACTGGCTTGCGCCAATGTTTCAGGACGAACATCTTTCAGTTTCAGGGTAATTTCACGGGACAGACCTGACACGATGTCATAATCGAAATCCGCAGGAATACGGGTTTCTTCAAGACGTTTCATTTGTGCGACGTCTTCATGCTGACGATTAATATAACCCGCATATTTCACTGCAATTTCAATTTGCTCACCGACAAATGGTGATACTTCAGAATTGGTTAACTCTGCAATTTGAGCAAATGAAATGTTTGGACGTTTCAACAAATCAATCGCCGAACATTCTTTAGACAGGTCTGCACCGGTCATCTCAACGAATTTCTTGCCCATTGGGTTATTTGGTGCGGCCCACAAGTGTTGCAAACGGCCTGTTTCTTTTTCCACTGCTTCCATTTTCTCACAGTACACTGCCCAACGCGCGTCATCCACCAGACCCATTTCACGACCAATGGCTGTTAAACGCTGATCTGCGTTATCTTCACGCAGCATCAAACGGTATTCGGCACGTGAGGTGAACATACGGTATGGTTCTTTGGTACCTAATGTGATCAGGTCATCGACCAGAACACCCATGTATGCTTCATCACGTTTTGGCGTCCATTGCTCCTGATCCCAAGCACGGCGTGCAGCGTTCAAGCCTGCAAGCAAACCCTGCGCACCCGCTTCTTCATAACCGGTTGTGCCGTTGATTTGACCGGCGAAATACAGGTTATTGATGGCTTTAGTCTCAAGCGTGAACTTTAACGCTTGTGGGTTGAAGTAATCGTATTCAATGGCATAGCCCGGACGAAGAATGTGCGCATTTTCCATACCACGGATCGAGCGAACCAGTTCAAACTGAACGTCGAACGGTAAAGAAGTCGAAATACCATTTGGATAAAGCTCATGTGTATCCAGGCCTTCAGGCTCGAGGAAGACTTGGTGTGAGTCTTTATCGGCAAAACGGTGAATCTTATCTTCGATTGATGGGCAGTAACGTGGCCCCACACCTTCGATCACACCTGTATACATTGGTGAACGGTCTAAACCGCCACGAATAATCTCATGCGTGCGTTCATTGGTATGCGTGATATAGCAATTTACCTGCTCAGGATGCATCGAAGCATCACCCATGAATGACATGGTCGGAGACGGGAAATCACCCGGCTGTGGCGTCATCACAGAGAAATCAACCGAACGCGCATCAATACGTGGTGGTGTACCAGTTTTTAAACGACCTACCGGAAGTTGAAGTTCACGTAAACGATGTGCAAGCGAAATTGAAGGTGGATCACCAGCACGACCACCGCTAGATTTCTCCAGACCAACGTGGATGACACCACCTAGGAAAGTACCTGCTGTCAGCACCACAGTTTTCGCATCAAAACGGATACCCATTTGGGTAACCACACCTTTAACGGTATCGCCTTCAACAATCAGGTCGTCTGCTGCTTGCTGGAAAATATCCAGGTTCGCCTGATTTTCCAATGTTTCGCGAATAGCCGCTTTATAACGCACACGGTCAGCCTGCGCACGTGTTGCACGTACTGCAGCACCTTTACGCGAGTTCAAAATACGGAATTGAATACCGCCTTTATCGGCAGCCAGTGCCATCGCACCGCCCAAGGCATCAATTTCACGCACCAAATGCGATTTACCAATACCACCGATGGCCGGGTTACAGCTCATCTGCCCTAAAGTCTCAATGTTATGAGTTAAGAGTAAAGTCTGTCGACCCATACGCGCTGCAGCCAGAGCCGCTTCCGTACCGGCGTGACCGCCACCGATAACAATGACATCGTATACTTTAGGATAATGCATAGTGGTAATTGAGAGATAAAAAAGAATAGCTGAGCATTATAGCAAATTTCACTCTAAAGTAGACAAATTCAGTTGAATTTATCCTCAGATAAATCGCACTTAACTCGCATAACAATAAAGCACTGTAATTTAACTTTGCAGAGGAACTATATAAATTAAACATATAAGCTGAGAAATTTACTCGATTTGCATTGTTTAATCTCGCGCATTTTTTAATCTATATGTTGGTTACATTACAAACAAAGGTATAAAAGATGAATAAGAATATTTTCCTCTCAACCGTTCTATGTGGTTTATGTTTTGCGCCATTTGCTGCATCAGCGAATGATAAGGTCGAAACCATTTATAATGCACAAAAGTACCAACAGGTTTGTAAAGGCAAATCCCAAGGTGCACAAGTCAGTTTTGCCCATCGCGGCATTATCTGGAATGGTACCTGTGAGCCGCAGTTTTTCGCTTCATCCAAAAATGCTTCAATCAAAGGCGATGAAGCCGAACTCATGAGTACCTGTAGCGGCAACAGTGGTGCGACTACTGCCACCATCAATGGTGCCGAAGTCAAAGGTAAATGTGCATTAGGCTTTATGCCACCACGCCCTCAGGGACAATCTCAGATGCAAAGTCAGCCTATGCAGCCACATATGCAAAACCAGCCTATGCAGCATCAGATGAACCAGCCAGCACAGCCTGACTCACCAATGCAAGGCCAGCCAGGTATGTAGCCGATATATATCTAAATAGTTTAGATTTCAAGTAAAAGCTTTGACGGGCAAAGTGACTGCATTTTGCCCGTTTTTTATTGCTTATTTATTCATCTAGGCTAAACTCGAAATATATCTATAAATGTATAATAAAAAGGCAAATTCATGGATTCGGGGTTTTTTAGCGTTTTTTTGCCAATTACATTGGCAATTATGATGATGGGGCTGGGGCTAGAACTCACTATCAAAGATTTCCTGCGCTTAAGTCGCTATCCTAAAGTCATTTTTATTACTTTATTTGCGCAGTTAGTGCTGTTACCCAGTATTGCTTTTTTTATTTGTCTGATTTTGGACTTGCCCGCTTTGCTTGCTGTAGGTCTGATGTTGCTAGCCGCCTCACCTGGTGGCCCAACCGCAAACCTGTTTAGCTACATATATAAAGGTGATGTAGCACTGAATATTACTCTAACCGCCATTAATACCATCATCTCTATTTTTACCCTGCCCTTTATTATCAATCTGTCCTTACACTACTTTATGAGTCATGACTCAAACGTGACTTTTCCAGTTGAAAAGATTGTGCAGGTCTTTTTAATTACCTTGATTCCCGTGATCATGGGTATGCTGCTTCGAGCCAAATTTCCAAACCTGTCGATTACAGTCAGCAGGCCCATGCGCTTACTCTCTATCGGTTTTCTAACCATCCTATTGATATTCGCCATTTTCAGAGAACGTTCGAATTTGGTCGAATACTTTGCCAGTATTGGTACAGCAACTGCGATTTTATGTTTTTCCAGCCTGTTTATTGGCTATTGCATTCCTCTACTCATGGGCATTCCAGAGAAAATGGCACGCGCCTGTACTTTTGAAATCGGCATTCACAACACTGCCATTGCCCTGACGATTGCGATATCAGTTCTGAATAATGTCACGATGGCTATTCCTGCAGGCATTTATACAATTTTCATGTACAGTTTCGCCACTATTTTCGGTGTGCTGATTAGTCGCCAGCAAGTGGTGTATAGCAATAAAAGTCGTTTATCAGATTTGTAATTTATTTGGCTGATTCTGCTATAAGGCTGTATGCTTTTCCAAAGAAAATCAGAAGTATTAAAACAATTTTCGACAAGGAGCATACAGATGGATTCTGGCCTTATAACGATATTACTGCCGCTGGCACTTGCAATCATCATGATGGGGCTTGGCCTTGAACTGACGCCTCGGGACTTTAGCCGTGTCACTCGCCACCCCAAAGCCGTATTTATAGCATTGTTCTGCCAACTGGTTATTCTGGTTGGCATTGCCTTTTTACTCTGCAAGCTATTCGCTTTAACCCCATTACTCTCAGTCGGGTTGATGCTCTTGGCGGCTTCGCCCGGGGGTGCAACAGCCAACCTGTTTAGCTATCTGTTTAAAGGTGACTTAGCCCTCAATATCACTTTGACTGCTATCAACTCAGTCATCGCAGCGATTACCTTACCTTTAATTATTAATTTTTCGATCATGCATTTTATGCAGGATAGCCAGCAAGTTGGCCTGCAATTCGGCAAGATTCTGCAAGTCTTTGCGATCATCCTGATTCCGGTGGGAATTGGCATGTTGATTCGGCGCTATGCACCAGGCGTGACAGCAAAACTGAATCGGCCGCTGCGGATTTTTTCGATTGGCTTTTTGGTGCTGATTATTATTGCCACACTCATCAAAGAGCGCAGCAATATCGGTGAATACTTGACCCAGGTGGGTCTGGCGACTGCCTTGTTCTGCATCCTGAGCCTGAGTATTGGTTATCTGATTCCGCGACTACTGAATATTAATAGCGCTCAAGCCCGTGCCAGTGCATTTGAAATTGGCATTCATAACAGCACCCTCGCCATGACCATTGCCCTGACCGTGATTGGCAGTGCTGCTGTGGCGATGCCAGCCGCGGTTTATTCTATCTTTATGTATATCTTTGCTGCAATTTTTGGCAGTCTGTTGAACCGGCTTGCACCACTCCCGGCGCAAACACCTTTAACGAATCTGGATTAGATAAGCTCTGGAACTGTTCAAAGGATGCCTCAGGCATCCTTTTTATTTTGGGAATGGATCAAGAAGATAGCAGCGTTGAGTCTGAACTTCCGTTACAATAGCTTTTTGAAAAATGTATAAAGGTTATTTCTGTGAAGTGGTTACAAATTCATATTACGGTTGAACAGGCTCAGGTTGATTTTACTGAGACATTACTCAGCTCGCTAGGCGCAGTGAGTGTGACTTTGGATGATGCTGAAAACCAGGATTTGCTGGAACCACTTCCAGGTGAAACACCACTCTGGAATAAAGTGATTGTGACCGGTATTTATGCGCAGGAAGAAGGCGAAGAAATTGATGTTACCGCACTAGAAACCTTTATTCGTGCACAAATGCCAGATGCTCCGATCCGTCATGAACTGATTGAAGATCAGGCTTGGGAACGCACCTGGATGGATGCCTATGAGCCAATTCAGATTGCTGATAAATACTGGATCGTACCCGAATGGATGGAAGCACCTGATGCCGATGCGGTAAACATCAAGCTTGATCCAGGGCTGGCTTTCGGAACAGGCAACCACGCTTCAACTTTCCTGTGCTTACAATGGCTCGGCAAGATTGATGTGAAAGATAAAATTGTCATCGATTATGGCTGTGGCTCAGGCATTCTCGCGGTAGCTGCACTCTTATTAGGTGCGAAAAAAGCATATGCCACGGATATCGACCCACAAGCTGTACTGGCGACTCAGCAAAACGCTGAACTGAATGGCGTACTGGACAAACTTTATGTCGGACTGCCAGAAGAATTTAGAGATGAGCTCGGCAATACCAAAGCTGACGTATTTGTTGCCAATATTCTGGCAGCACCACTGATGATGCTGGCTCCTGAGTTCGCAACTTTAATTAAATCTGAGGGACAGTTCGCACTTGCCGGAGTAATTGAAGAGCAAGTTGCTGATGTTACTAGCATTTACTCAAATTATTTTGATATATTAGAAGTAGAAAAACGAGACGAGCACTGGTGCCGTATCTCGGGTAAACGCCATAAGAACGAATGAGCCTATAAATAATCCATGAGTGACAAAAGAACCCATTGCCCTACCTGTTCCACCACCTATAAGGTCACAGTTGCTCAACTCACCGTTGCGCAGGGTATGGTTTGCTGTCCCAAATGTACCACCTCATTTAATGCCTTATCGCATTTGGTGACCGAAACCCGGAATTCGGTCACCGCCTCAATGTCTCACGCTCAGTCGAGCTCCAGCGAATTCAGCAAAACTGATGCTCAAAATAGACCAGGTGTTTATCACACGGATCAGCAGCATCGTCATAGCCTGCTACAGATTTTTGACCAAAAAGTTGAACATTCCAATATTGACCTGGAAACCTATTTAAATAACCTGAATTATTTCAGTACCGAGCCGATTTCAGTCCTGCCGAGCATGAATTGGGAAGATCAGGCAGAAAAACAAACCAAACGCGGGCCAATGTACTATATAGGCTGGAGTTTACTTAATCTGTCGCTGTTCAGCCTGCTGCTGTTTCAATTTTTCTGGTTCAATCCGCAATACATCAAAAACAGTCACGTCATGAGTCTGGCCTTTAACAGTGCTTGTGAAGTGTTTAATTGTTCCAATCTGGAAAAATACTACACACTAATTCAGGTTAATAAAGTCAAAATCAAGGCAACCGGTAATAATGAAGCTGAGTTTAGCGGTGAGCTGATTAATTTTCATGACCGTAGTCTGGCTTTACCAATTTTAAGAATCAATCTGGAACATCGCGGTGAAGTGATTGCAACTTATAACCTGTCCTCCGAAGAGTACCTGATTGAAAGTCTGGTCAATATTCAGCGCATCCCAAAAAACAGCCCGTTTAAATTCAAATTTAAGCTTCCAGTCGATCGTAAAAGCTTTGATCGCTATACTTTGGAAATAATTCGCCCCTAATCTGCTGAGAAAGCATTAAAAAATTAAAAAAAGTTAAAAAAAATGCAGTTTTCTTGCTCACTTTTGCTTAGACAATGGTATGATACGCGCCACGAAAGCTATGTGCTGCAACTCCTCGCGACTTTTTCACAACAAATACAGTCTTGCCTAATGCGCTATAAAATTTATTGCGTATCGTGCAGATTTTTTTGTTTTGATTTTGGTCAGTAACAAAACTTTAACTATTGTTACGCTTATTTTTCGACCAAATCGCAGAGATGTGTCAAGCTACAGGCTCAATGTAATGACTAAGTTTTAGAACTTCCGTTTTAGGATCTAAAATGGAGTTCATTTCAATTTCTAGACCACTTTTATATATCACTTTACCCAAGTGATATTTGTTTTTCGGATTAATTCGCATGAATAGCAAATCTCCTATTTTTACTGCACAATCTGATGTTGCTTTACGTATCCACGTAGATCGCGCAGTTCGCCACTATTTTGCACAACTGCAGGGCGAGCAACCATCTCAGGTATACGACATGGTGCTAGCAGAAATGGAGAAACCTCTTCTATCTGTAGTTCTAGAATATACACGTGGTAACCAAACACGTGCTGCCGAGATCCTCGGACTCAACCGTGGTACTTTACGTAAAAAGTTAAAAGCTCACGGTTTAATGAGTGAATAAATGATAAAATGCTTGCGGCTTCCGCAGGCATTTTTTTTAACCTGTAAATTGCTGATTTTGTTTTATTCTGTTCCTTGAAAACTGTGACGAAGATCATGACTATTAAACGCGCTTTAATCTCTGTGTCTGACAAGACTGGTATTGTTGAATTTGCACAAGAACTTGCTGCTCTAGGGGTAGAAATTTTATCTACAGGTGGTACCTACAAATTGTTGAAAGACAATAATGTGGCTGTAGTTGAAGTTTCGGAGCATACAGGTTTTCCAGAGATGATGGACGGCCGTGTAAAAACACTACATCCAAAAATTCATGGGGGTATCCTGGCTCGTCGTGGTCTAGACGAAGCTGTGATGGCTGAACACAACATTGATGCTATTGATTTAGTCGTTGTAAACCTTTATCCATTTGCTGCAACGGTAGCCAAACCAAACTGTTCACTTGCTGATGCTATCGAAAACATCGACATCGGTGGTCCTACCATGGTTCGTGCTGCAGCAAAAAACCATGCATCTGTAGGTATCATCGTAAATGCTTCTGACTATGCAACTGTCGTTGCCGAGCTTAAAGCTGAGGGTGCTTTATCTCATGCAACTCGTTTTGACCTAGCAGTAAAAGCATTTGAACATACTGCTCAATATGACGGCATGATCGCATCTTACTTAGGCGCTCGCGTAGGTAAAGAAGAAGGTCAGGCAGACAAATTTGCACGTACTTTCAATACTCAATTGAACAAAGTTCAAGACCTTCGTTACGGTGAGAACCCGCATCAAGCTGCTGCATTCTATGTAGAAGACACAGCGACTGAAGCTTCTGTTTCAACAGCGAAACAGCTTCAAGGTAAAGAACTCTCTTATAACAACATCGCAGATACTGATGCAGCACTTGAATGTGTGAAATCATTTGCGAAGCCTGCTTGTGTGATCGTTAAACACGCTAACCCATGTGGCGTTGCAGTATCTTTAGACGGTATTCAAGCAGCTTATGATCTTGCGTATGCAACAGATCCTGAATCTGCTTTCGGTGGCATCATTGCATTCAACCGTGAATTAGACGTTGCAACTGCACAAGCGATTGTAGATCGTCAATTCGTTGAAGTGATCATTGCACCGAGCGTTGCTGAAGGCGTTCTTGAAGTAACAGGCGCGAAGAAAAACGTACGCGTACTTGTATGTGGCGAACTTCCAGCAATCGATGCGCGTCAATCGCAACTTGACTACAAACGCGTAAACGGTGGTTTGTTAGTTCAAGATCAAGACTTGGGCATGATCACTAAAGATGATCTTAAAGTAGTCACCAAACGTGCGCCGACTGAACAAGAAATCGATGACATGATCTTCGCTTGGAAAGTAGCGAAATACGTAAAATCTAACGCGATTGTGTATGCTAAAAACCGTCAAACCATTGGTGTCGGCGCTGGCCAAATGAGCCGTGTAAACTCAGCTCGTATTGCTGCAATCAAAGCTGAACATGCTGGCTTAGTAGTTGAAGGTGCTGTAATGGCATCTGACGCATTCTTCCCATTCCGTGATGGTATTGATAACGCTGCGAAAGCGGGTATCAAATGCATTATCCAACCGGGTGGTTCTATGCGTGATGAAGAAACGATTGCTGCGGCTGACGAAGCTGGTATTGCAATGGTGTTCACTGGTATGCGTCACTTCCGTCACTAATTAATTTTAAATCCTCCCTAGCCCTCCTTAATAAAGGAGGGTTTTCTATATCATAGTAGAGCGAAGGGAGTCCCCCTTTTATCAAAGGGGGATTTAGGGGGATTCTATTTCAGAAGGATTTTTTTTAATGAATATTTTAGTTTTGGGTAATGGTGGTCGTGAACATGCACTTGCATGGAAAATCGCGCAAGATGATAAAGTCGCAAAAGTATTTGTAGCACCGGGTAATGCAGGTACTGCAACAGAAAATAAATGCGAAAATGTTGCCTTAAATATTTTAGACAATGCTGCGATTATCGACTTTGCAAAAAGCAATGCAGTTGAACTTGTCATTGTCGGCCCTGAAGCACCACTTGTGAATGGTGTCGTTGATGCTTGCCGTGAAGCAGGTGTAAAAATTTGGGGTCCTACTCAATTTGCTGCACAGCTTGAAGGCTCTAAAGCATTTGCAAAGCACTTCTTAAAACGTCACAACATTCCAACTGCTTTCTATGACGTATTTACTGAAGTAGATGCGGCTAAAGCATTTGTTGAGAAAAATGGCGCGCCAATTGTGATCAAGGCTGACGGTCTTGCTGCGGGTAAAGGCGTAATCGTTGCGATGACCAATCAAGAAGCATTTGATGCGATTGATGACATGCTTGCAGGCAATAAATTTGGTGATGCAGGTTCTCGTGTTGTGATCGAAGAATTCCTTGCGGGTGAAGAAGCATCTTTCATTTGTATGATTGATGGCGACAACATCTTGCCGATGGCAACTTCTCAAGACCATAAACGTATTTTTGAAGGCGACCAAGGTCCGAACACTGGCGGTATGGGTGCTTACTCTCCTGCTCCTGTTGTGACGGCTGACGTATTTGAAAAAACCATGAAAGAAGTGATGCGTCCGACTGTTGACGGCATGAAAGCAGATGGTCATGTTTACACAGGTTTCTTATACGCAGGCTTGATGATTGATGAACAAGGTCAACCTAAAGTGATCGAGTTTAACTGCCGTTTTGGTGACCCTGAAACTCAACCAATCATGATGCGTTTAAAATCATCTTTAGTTGATTTGGTTGAAGCTGGTATTGCTGGTAACTTACCTGCGGAAGCTGAATGGGATGAGCGCAAGACTGTCGGTATCGTACTTGCGTCACGTGGCTACCCTGAAACGTCTAGCAATGGTGATGTGATTTCAGGTTTAGACACTGAAATGGCAGATGCGAAAGTGTTCCATGCAGGTACTAAAGCCAATGAAAATGGTGAGATCGTGACTGCTGGTGGTCGTGTACTTTGCGTGACTGCACTGGGTAATACCATTGGTGAAGCACAAGCAAAAGCTTTAGAACTTTGCAAAAAAGTGACATTCGACGGCGTTCAATACCGTAAAGATATTGGTTACCGTGCGATTGCGCGTGAAAATGCTTAATCTAAATTTTGGTTAAGTAAAAACCCCGCTAAGTGCGGGGTTTTTAATTAGTAATTTTTATTTCATTTGAGCTACTAATTCTTTCCATTCATCAAAATTAGTATCTTGTGGATTACTCCAGTTTAATTCTTTCCCGACTTTTATTTTTCTAAGACCTATATTTCTTCTACAAGTAGCTAGCTCAAGCAACTCGGATAATATTCCCCACAATTCAAAAATTACTTCATATTCTGGACGTCTTCCACTATGCACTAGTTTATTTCGAGATTTTCGAGCACTCTCTAATATCTTATAATTTTGTCTTGAGATAATTTTGGCTAACCTTAAAAGTTTATGCTTAGTTGCTATATTTTTTAAAAACTTAGCTTCTTCCCATGTTGTATGTAAACATCTTACTTGTCTTGGATAGCTATCCTTACATTTAATATAAATTTTCTTCCATAAAATTTCTGTAATTTGCTCAACTACAATCCACAAATTATTAAGCGCATCATTATTGTTTTGATTAATTAAAGATGTATAACCATTTAATAGAAAGAATGGTGTAAAAGATGGAATTGACTTAATTATTTCCTGCCCAGCATTATAAGCGAGTCTTAGATCATTAAAATGTAAAACTCTAGGATGCATCAACGGTAGATATCGTTCAGATATAGATGCCCAATTGCACCTTAATTGATTATGAAGCGATGGCAAATTAGAAAATAAACTTCGCTTTTCATATAATGTACCTACATCTAACTCATGAGGATGCAAGACCTCTGCATGGATCCCACCTAATAACAGGCAACACAAAATCTCATTTAATTTAGTAATACCATCAATGCGTGTTGGAAAATTTTCGCTTTGAGGGATTGCAATTGCTCCGTCATAACTAATTAAAGCACCTAAACTATCATCACTTTCTAAAGAAAGAATTCCGATTACTTTTGATAGTTGCATTCCCTCATAATCATTGTTATTGATCTGATCTAATGAAAAATTAATCCTAGGTTGTTGTTCACTAATGATTGCTGAAAAAGGTTTTAGATGAACCATCCAAGCAGGATTACTACAAACTTGCGTTTCTTGATTCTGAATCTGTTGATCATCCAACATAATTTCATCCATGTTATATTAAATTTTAATGATTAATAGATAACATCTTATATCTTGGTCTAAGTATATGTCATCAGCTTCAATTACCACCCCTCGCCTCATCCTACGCCAATGGCAAGATTCCGACACTGCCCCATTTATCCAAATGTGTGCAGATGACGAGGTCATGCGCTACTTCCCTAAAAAAATCGATGCGACTGAAGCAACTGCATTTCTTGAACGTATTCGTACTGCCATAGAAACACGTGGATGGGGACTCTTTGCCGTAGAACTCAAAGCTACAGGCGAATTCATCGGTTTTATTGGCTTACACGTGCATCCATCTGAATTTGAAATTGCCGATGCACCTGAAATTGGCTGGCGCTTGCTACCGCAATATTGGAACCAAGGCTATGCCACTGAAGGAGCCAAAGCGGTACTGAAATATGCTTTTAGAACTCTACGACTCGAGAAAGTCATTTCTTTTACTGCATGCGTTAACACGCCATCAGAACGTGTCATGCAAAACATTGGCTTAGAAAAAGTGGGAGAGTTTGATCATCCGCTTGTACCTGCCGATCATATCTTGTGTAGACACGTACTCTATGAAAAACAGCGTTCGGATTATCTGTATATTCCCTTTTGTTAAAACAAGCTTGCAGTATCATGACCTGAGGAAACCAAGATCAGATACTGACTCGCTTAAGTTAATATAAAGGAAAGATTTATCTCGTTAATGATCGAATTTTCTTCATTTCCCAAAAATCAGACATTTTTTATATTTATCTATATGCATTTTTTATATTTCTATCTTACAAAATCTTATAAAGATCACTATTTAAACACATCCATTAAAACTATATTTTCAATATAAATAATATATTGTTTTAATTAACATTTTGTTTAAAAGATCTTTTTTTTATTCGACTAAAGAGATAAGCAAGGCTTTTCTATCCAGTATATCGAATATAGATTTATTGCTATGATATCCACAACTTCAGAGCCCCTAAACCTTTCCATGTACTTATAAAATATCTATTTTCTCTCTCCAAAATAGATCAAGTACATCAGATTTGGGCTGCCTCTGACTTGATCAAGTTCATCAGAACTGTTGCTGCACGCTTGCATCTTCTGATCTCAAGCCCTCCTTAGCAATGATCAAGCCACCTACTTAGATCGTAATAAAACTCTTATTTAACACGATTTAAAAATGCTTATACTCTAGGCAAGAATAGAATTAGGACAATTTCATGAAAAAGTTACTTGGCGTTATCTTGAGTGCCTCTGTATTGACTTTAACTGGGTGTGGTAAACAGGAAGCGCCTGCCACTGATGCAGCGCAAACTAAAGATGCAAATGGTCTTCAAACTGTAACTATGGCTTCGACCGGTTCAGATGCAGACGTATGGCGTTATATCGCGACCCTGCCTGAAACCAAAGCAGCTGGCATCAAACTTGATGTGAAAAATTTCACTGACTATGTGTCAATGAACACGGCAGTAGCCAACAAAGAAATTGATGTGAATGCATTCCAGTCTTATGCCTATATGGTGGCTTATAACGATGCCAACACAGCCAAAATTGCGCCTCTATCTACCACTTATTTAGAGCCAATGGGCATTTACTCAAGCAAAGTAAAATCTTTGAATGAGTTTAAAACCGGTGCGACCATTGCCATTCCGAATGACGGCGCAAACGAATCACGTGCATTATTGCTTTTACAATCGGCAGGTCTGGTTAAGTTAAAAGCTGGTTTTGACAATGTCAAAGGCACAACGTCTGATGTGACCGAAAATGCAAAACAAATCGTGATTAAGCCGATTCAAATGGCGACTGCAGTACGCGTAAAAGACGAAGTGGATGCGATTGTGCTGGGCAATACCCTGGCAATGGAAGGTGGTTTAAACGTATTAAAAGATGCGATTTACTATGAGCCAATTGATCAAAGCACAAAAATGAACGTCAACGTATTAGCGGTTGCAGCAGACCGTCAAAACGATCCAGTCCTGCAAAAAGTAGGTGCGTTGTATCATACGCCAGCAGTAAAAGCATATGTTGATGAACATTTTGGTGGTACGAAAGTTGCGGTAAACAAACCGGTGACGTATTTAACTGAATCAAAATAGTACTATAATAGACTTTTAGAACAGGCAAGGACGATTTCTTGCCTGTTTTTTTATCCGTGATGCAGTTTTTGACACTATGATTGAATTTAAAGATATTTCAAAACAGTATGAGCTTAAGGGTCAAACCTTGCATGCCTTGAATCAGATTAATCTTCAGATTCCAACCGGCAGTATTTTTGGCATCATCGGTTATAGTGGTGCTGGTAAAAGCACCCTCATCCGTCTGATCAACCTGCTTGAGCGCCCAAGCTCAGGCCGGATTATCATTAACGGAACAGATTTTACCGCACTCGATGCCAAAGCATTGCGTCAAGAACGTGCCAGCATCGGCATGATTTTCCAGCATTTCAATTTAATGCAAACCAAAACCGTGGCAGCCAATATTGAAATGCCAATGAAACTCCTGGGCTGGAGCAAGGCAGAACGAGAAAAACGCCTCGAAGAATTATTAGACTTTATTGACCTGAAACATAAACGTCATGCATTTCCAGATGAATTGTCTGGCGGTCAAAAGCAGCGTGTTGGTATTGCTCGTGCCCTTGCCAATCATCCAAAAATTTTACTCTGTGATGAAGCGACTTCTGCACTGGACCCACAAACCACCAAATCTGTTCTACAGCTACTTAAAAAAATTAACGAAGAACAAGGCATCACCATTGTTATGGTTACCCATGAAATGGATGTGATTGAAACTGTATGTGATTATGTCTCCGTGATGGAAAAAGGTGACGTAATTGAGACCGGTAGTACCTTACAAATATTTAGTCAACCACAGCACCCGACCACCAAGAATTTCATTCAGACCGTATTACAGCAGCATTTACCAGTCAATATTCTGACCAATCTGGAAAACCAGAATCACAACAGTATTTATTGCCTGAAATTCCTCGGCAGTTCGGCTCAGGAAACCGTGATTCAAGCGGTGATTAAACAATTTAATATCAGTTTAAATATTCTATTTGCCAATATGACCGAAATTAATGGCACGGTGATTGGCCAGATGTTTATTCAGCTACTGGGTGATGCACAAGAAATTCAAGCAGCAATAAAATTCCTTGAACAACACGGCGTACAAGTCGATCAGGCGGGAGTACAGGCATGAGAGATTTGATTGTACAGTGGCTAACAACGATCACGGCGCCGTTCTGGAAAAGCTCCCTGTCGATAGATCAGTTTGTGACAGCGCTGCAAGAAACCTTTCATATGGTGTTCTTCGCGATGCTATTTGGCTGTATCTGGGGCTTTATTCAGGCGATTACCCTGTTGGTAACACGTCCGAATGGAATTCTGCCGAATCGTGTGATTTATCACGGTCTCAATCCGATTGTGAATGCGCTACGTTCGCTGCCGTTTATTATCCTGCTAATCGCAGTCATTCCACTGACCAAGTTAATTGTCGGCACATCGATTGGTACATGGGCAGCGATTGTTCCATTAACCATTTATGTCGGTCCATACATTGGTCGCCTGATTGAAACATCTTTACTCGAAGTGAATGAGGGTATTATCGAATCTGCCCAAGCCATGGGCGCGACGCCAATGCAGATTATCTTTAAGTTTATTCTGCCGGAAGCGCGTAGTTCCCTGATTCTAAACTTGACTACTGCTACCATCAGTTTGATTGGTGCAACGGCAATGGCCGGTGCTGTCGGTGCCGGGGGTATTGGTGACTTAGCGATTTCTTATGGTTATCAGCGTTTTGATACCTCTGTAGTCATCATGACGGTAATTGTATTACTGATTCTAGTGCAGATTGTACAAAGCCTCGGTGACTGGTTATCCCGACTTCGTTAAGCTAGTTTTTATGTATGAATAAGGCCCTCTAAAAAGAGGGTTTTATTGTTTTTAATACTTACGATCCCTTTCTCATTATTTCAAAGTAAAGTCCTGCAACTATTTGATACGTGCCACGGCGACAGGAAG
Source organism: Acinetobacter lwoffii (assembly GCF_024129355.1). Lineage (GTDB taxonomy): Bacteria > Pseudomonadota > Gammaproteobacteria > Pseudomonadales > Moraxellaceae > Acinetobacter > Acinetobacter lwoffii_I. The sequence continues at coordinate 145,964 of NZ_JAMXXP010000002.1, forward strand.
TCGCCCGTTGATTTGTGGCACATGGAAGTGCCATCAGATCAACAAAGGGATTTTGTTACTTTTGTCCCGTCAAAAGTAAAAGAAAATATCTTCTAACAACTAACTAAATAATCAGCTTAAAAAATCAAATTCAAACTTGACCTAAAAGTTAGCCATTTCCCCTCAATTTCAAACTGAAACAATAAATCCCATGTTAAACTATTCAATGGTTTTAGCAGGGACTCATCTATGCACTTTGTTCATCTTGGTATTCATACAGAATTTTCGATTACTGAATCCATCGTACGGATACCTGACTTGGTCAAAGCTGCCGAAGAAGAACAGATGCCTGCCCTTGCGCTCACGGATCTTTCTAACCTGCATGCTGCCGTCAAGTTCTATGGCAAATGTCTGAGCAAAGGCATCAAGCCGATTCTGGGTTCTGAAATTCGCCTGAATGATGCCGAACATCGCATGACCTTATTGGCCATGACCAATACCGGCTGGCGCAACTTGACTGAACTGGTGTCTGAAGGCTTTATCAGTGGTCAACAACTGGATATTCCCTGCGTTCAAAAACAATGGATTTTAAATCAGCCTGAGGACATGATTGCCCTGCTCGGCATGCATTCCGATGTCGGCAAAATGCTGATGAGTTCAAATCCGCAAAAAGCCGAACCGCTGCTGGAAGAATGGGTCGAAAAATTTGGTAATCGTGTTTATCTTGCCCTGACCCGTACCAATCGTCCGGATGAAGATAACTTTATTCTGGAAGCCGTTAAGCTGGCAAAAAAATACAATATCGGTGTGGTCGCACATAATGATGTGCATTTCATGACCCGTGAAGATTATGAAGCGCATGAAGCACGGGTATGTATTGCAGATGGTTATGTGCTTGGTGACAACCGCCGCCCTAAAACCTATTCACCTGAACAATATTTCAAATCTGCTGAAGAAATGACGGCGCTGTTCTCGGATATTCCATCTGCGATTGAGAACACCTATCACATTGCCAAACGCTGTAATGTGACGCTGCAACTGGGCAAATACTTCCTGCCTGATTATCCGATTCCTGAAGGTCATACCATTGATACCTTCTTTGCACACTTGTCCAAAGAAGGTTTGGAAGAACGCCTGAATTTCCTGTATCCGCCTGAACAACGTGATGAAGACTGGCCAGAAATCCGCAAGCCTTATGATGAGCGTATCGAATACGAGATTAACATCATTAACTCGATGGGATTCCCGGGCTACTTCCTGATCGTGATGGACTTCATTCAGTGGTCGAAAAGTAACGGCGTTCCGGTCGGTCCGGGCCGTGGTTCGGGTGCAGGTTCACTGGTCGCCTATAGCTTAAAAATTACCGATCTTGACCCGCTGCGTTATGAACTGCTGTTCGAACGTTTCCTGAACCCGGAACGTGTTTCGATGCCCGACTTCGACGTCGATTTCTGTATCGCAGGCCGTGACCGCGTGATTGACTATGTAGCACGTACCTATGGCCGTGATGCAGTCTCCCAGATTGCAACATTCGGCACTATGGCGGCCAAAGGTGCGATTCGTGATGTTGCCCGCGTTTTGGGTAAATCTTATGGCTTGGCGGATCGTATCTCGAAAATGATTCCGACCAAGCCTTTAGGTCTAAGCCTGCTTGAGTCACTAGAAGCTGAACCCCAGCTTAAAGATATCGTCACCAATCCATCCAATCCAGACCATGACGATGCAGCCGAAATCTGGGAAATGGCACTGAAACTGGAAGGTATTACCCGAAACACCGGTAAACACGCCGGTGGTGTGGTGATCTCGCCAACCAAAATTACCGATTTCTCTGCGGTCATGTGTGATGCCGATGGTACCGGACGCGTGGCACAGTTCGATAAAGACGATGTCGAATCTGCAGGTCTGGTGAAGTTTGACTTCTTGGGTTTGCGTAACCTGACGGTGATTGAAGATGCGGTTAAAAATATCAATAAACGCATCAAAGCGGATAAACCTTTAGATATTGCTTATATCCCGCTTGAAGATAAAGACGCATATCTGGTCTTTGCCAATGCCAACACCACCGCGGTATTCCAGTTTGAATCCGTGGGCATGAAGAAGATGCTGAAAGAGGCACGCCCGAGCAAGTTTGAAGAAATTATTGCCTTCGTATCGCTGTACCGTCCAGGCCCGATGGATCTGATTCCTGACTTTATCCACCGGATGCATGGTGGCGATTTTGAATATCTGCATCCCTTGCTTGAAGGCGTACTAGAACCCACCTACGGGATTATGGTGTATCAGGAACAGGTAATGCAGGCTGCACAGTATTGTGCCGGCTATACCCTCGGTGGCGCGGACTTGTTACGTCGGGCCATGGGTAAGAAAAAACCGGAAGAAATGGTCAAACAGCGCCAGATCTTTATTGAAGGTGCATCGAAAAAAGACATTGATGAAGCTACGGCCAACCATATCTTTGACTATATGGAAAAGTTTGCCGGCTATGGTTTTAACAAATCGCATGCGGCTGCCTATGCTTTGGTTGCCTACCAAACTGCATGGCTGAAAGCGCATTATCCGGCTGAATTCCTGTCGGCAGTATTGACCTCGGAGATGCAGAACACCGACAACGTGGTATTCCTGATTGATGACTGTCGCAAAAATAATCTGGAAGTTTTACCGCCGTCAGTGAATATGTCGCTGTATCAATTCCATGCTATCGATGAGCAAACCATTGTCTATGGTCTGGGTGCGATCAAAGGCGTCGGTGAAGCGGCGATGCAGTCAGTGATTGACTCGCGTGCGCAAGAAGGTTCATTCCGTGACTTGTTTGATTTCTGTCATCGTATTGACCTGAAAAAAATCAATAAGCGTACTCTGGAAGCACTGATTCGTTCAGGTGCATTGGATTGCTTAGGCATTGACCGCGCCGACCTGATGGCGCAACTGCCTGAAGCGGTTCAAGCTGCGGAACAGGCACGTTCCAATCGTGAAACCGGCATCATGGACCTGTTTGGCGAAGTGGAAGAAGTTCAGCGCAAGCCATCTAAACCGGTCAAGCCATGGGCGGATGAAGTTCGCCTGAAAGGTGAAAAAGACACGCTTGGCCTGTATCTGACTGGCCACCCGATTGATGTGTATCGCAATGAGCTGAAAGCCTTTGTGCCTTGTCAGATCAATGAGCTGACGCCGACCCGCCGTGGCGTGACCACCGTGTTTGCAGGACTGGTGGTGGATATTGCCAATTTCCCGAACCGGATGATGATGACACTGGATGATGGTACGGCACGGATTGAAATTTCAGCCAATCACGAACGCTTCAACCGCTTTAAAGAGATTATCCAGCTCGATAAAGTGGTGGTGATTGAAGGCGAAATCTATGAGCGTGAAGGCTTTGACCGTCCGATGGGACGCCTCACCAAAGCATTCAGCCTGAATGAAATTCGCCAGAAACGTGCCAATAGCATCAAGATCACTCTCACAGCCGAGCATTTCAGCAAGAGCTTGAGCCGTGACTTGCAGCAGATTCTGACTCCTTATTGCAATGTTGATATGTCCGCACATATTCCGGTGATTCTATATCTGGATTACCCGTATGCCACGACTGAACTGCATCTGGGTCTCAACTGGAAAGTCGCCCCACTGGATGAGCTCCTAGCCAAATTGCGTGATTATTTTGGTAAAGAAGCCTTGCATATTGAGTATCAGGTCAAGTCCAAAGCTGCCAAAGCCGTGTCCTATGAACAGGCCAAGCCGGTGGATATTCCTCCGCCGCCTGCGGACATGAGCATGGATGATGCACTGGAGCTGTATCAGGCTGAATCCCAGCCGCAATATTCATAAATCCTGATCTTTAAAACACCTTAAAATTGGAATCCTCATGAGTCAAATTGACAATGCTGCTGTTTCAGCACATCTCTCCCATGTGCGTATTGTCATGGTCAATACCACTTTACCTGCCAATATCGGCAGTGCCTTACGTGCCATGAAAACCATGGGCTTGTCCAAGCTGGTTCTGGTGGCACCTAAAACCTATCCACATCCGGATATTGACGCGCTGGCCGCGGGTGCAACTGACCTGATCGAGCAGATCGAGATTGTAGAAACCCTTGAAGATGCCATTAAAGACTGTCAGATTGTATTCGGTACCAGCGCACGTAGCCGTACCATTCCCTGGCCGCTGTTAGATGTGCGCCCTGCCGCTGAAAAAGCCATGACCGCCGTGGTACAAGATCAGCAGGAAGTCGCGATTCTATTTGGCCGTGAAGACCGTGGTCTGACCAATGAAGAACTGGCGATGGCCAACTATCACCTGACTATTCCTGTGAATACTGATTATGGCGTACTGAATGTAGCTCAGGCGATTCAGGTGATCTGCTATGAAATGCGCATGGCGACGATGAGTCAAATTGAACAGCCACGTAATGCTAAAGCGACCATGCAAGTCATTGATGGCATTGAAATGGAATGGGATGAACCCTTGGTCAATCATGCGCAGATGGAACAGTTCTATCCGCACTTGGAAAAAATGCTGGCAGAAATTGAATTTATGGATCCAAAAAATCCAAGATTATTGCCTTTACGCTTGCGTCGTCTCTTCGGACGTATACAATTAGATCGTATGGAATATCACTTACTTCGTGGTATTTTCAGCCGTGTTCAGGCATTGAATAACGGTACCTGGAAAAAATCTTCACACACATCATCACAGGACGAGGATCAAATCTAATGCTAAAACAGCTCAAAGAAGATATACAAGCTGTCTTTGCGCGCGATCCTGCAGCACGCAATACCTTAGAAGTCTTAACCACTTACCCTGGCATTCATGCGCTGATCATGCATCGCATGGCACATGAGCTATGGAACAAAGACTGTAAAGGAACTGCGCGTGCGTTGTCTTCGTTTAGCCGGTTTGCCACGGGCATTGAAATCCATCCGGGTGCAAAAATTGGCCGCCGTTTCTTTATCGATCACGGTATGGGTGTAGTCATTGGCGAAACTGCTGAAATTGGCGATGATGTCACCCTTTATCACGGTGTGACTTTGGGTGGAACGACCTGGAATAAAGGTAAACGTCATCCAACGCTAGAAGATGGCGTGGTAGTCGGTGCTGGTGCCAAGATTCTTGGGCCATTTACCGTAGGTAAAAATGCCAAAGTCGGTTCTAATGCGGTCGTTACCAAAGCGGTTCCTGAAAACGCCACAGCTGTGGGCAACCCGGCACGTTTTATTACCAAAGACAAACCCAAAGATGATGCTGAAGCCCGTCGTCGTGACTATGCCGAAAGTATCGGTTTCCAGCCCTATGCCGCGACTGAAGATCAGTCTGATCCGATTTTAGAAGGTATGCGGATTCTGCTGGATCGCATTCAGCAAAATGAAAAACGCATGAACAACTTGTGCAATCGTCTTTCTTTGTTAGATCCGACCTTTAACAAGCAGCAACAGGATGGCCAGCCTTTGAGCAAAAAAGAGTTGGAGATTCTGGAAGAAGCGCGCCGTGAATGTGAAGCGCAAACCAGCCAATCCAAGGCCTGAATATCACACTTCACTCTGTAACACGGGTTTACTTGCATGATCGTTATAGTTTTCATAGACTGACGATCATGCAATTTTTGAATAGATGTTTTAAAAATAACAGAATGGATGACTATTATGACCTTTAAGCCCTTGGCACTTGCTTGCTTAGCATTCACAATTACTGCGTGTTCAACCACTCCTCAGAAATCTGCTGAGAAACCTGTAGATCAAGTGGTTTTTGTAGAGCCTGAACTGAGCCCACCATTTTATGCTTTAAATCCATTCAATTATAATGAACCACCTGAATTTGAAGTGCATTTGAAAAAAGCTGCAGCGCAGCCTGTAACCAAGATGGTGGTGACGGATCCTAATGATCCATCCAAGCAACTGACCCTGGATGTGAATAAACTGATTATTCCAGTGGTAGATAGCAATACACGTGCAATGCGTTATGCAGCACTTGCCAATTCAAATGAAATCGATATCACCGAAATTGACGATTTCCTGCAAATGGTCGAAGGTAAGGCACGTCATTATCCACCACGTTTCAGCGATCGTCAGGAACGCCGTGGTTTTGAAGCCAAATTGCGTGAAGTCACCCGACAACTGGATACTTTAGCGGCCCGTCCAAATGCCTCTTTTGATGTGTTGATGCGTGCTTTTAAAGCCAGCGTGATGGCACGTAACTTGGATCTGGGTTCAGTTTATACCACCAATTCCCTGACCTATGCCCAGCGTATTCTCAAAATTAACCCGGATGATCCTGAAGTCAACTTCTGGTTTGGTTTTGGTCTGTCTGAAGGCGGTGGTCAACGAGAAGCCATCGCTTATCTGGACAAAGCCATGAAAGCTGGCGTTCAGGAGGCTTATCTTTCTGCAGCCAATAACTATATTGCATTAGAACAGAAAAAAAATGCCACTCAAACCTTGGCGAACTATAAGGTGAAATATCCGCAAGAAGCTGAAGTAGCCGACCGTCTGATTCAGGAAATTGAAAAAAATGGCCGCTGGAATGTTTGGCAAATTCTGCAAACATCAACACCCGCTCCGGCTACAGACCCAGCAACAGCACCGGTAACCCCATAATCAAGATTCGCTTCAATTTGATTACAAATAGACTGCTACGGCGGTCTATTTTTATGGGAAAAAATTAGTAAAATACAAAACATTATCCCGCTTTATAACTTGAATTCAGTGAAAAGTTTTATGCACGAAAAAATAAATAAAAGATTAATGCTGTGCACTTTACTCATCACCAGCGTACTCAGCGGCTGTCAGGTGGTCAGTGTTAAGGAACAGGCGATTAATGTCACGCTGAACAATGAGCGTGACAGCATCTTGACCCGCGACAAGCTCAGTGAAGCCAGTCTGAATGTGTTGTCCATGACAGGTCGTGAAGCCCAGATCTGTATTGATCAGCCCGAAGAATGTGTGGAAGATCTGAAAAGTATTCCCCAAATTTTAGATGAACAATTGCTTTCTACAGCAAGTGAATTATATCTAGCCAACTCCTTACAAAATGCCAAGTCTGCTGAATGTAACACCGGAATTTTAAACAAAACCCGATCACCGGAAAAACAGCAACAACACAAGCAGAACATCCAGAAATGTCTGGATCAGCAGCTCACTATGCTGGATAAAAGCATTCGTTATAGCTATGCCTATCTATTTAAAACCGAGCGTGCGCCGCAAGAGCGTATTTTTGATAACCGCCAGGTTCAGATTCGTGACTTTTATAACCTGGCGATTGCCCATCTGATTCAACGCTATGCTGAACGTTATGAAGCCAAACAGTCCGGCCAGCGCATTCAGGTCGGTGACAGTGTATACACCATTGATCTGGAAAATTTTCCGCAGCTGAAAAACCAGACCATTGAACAGCTGATGTCCACCTATAACATGAACTTTTCCGGCCTGCGTTCTATCACCCGCCGTGATGGTTTTGGTTCAGAATTTTTAGTGGTCTTACCTGAAGCACAGCAAACCGAGCAGGATAAAAAATATATTGTCGATCCGCTCAAGCACAACTATCCAAATGGTATCAATCCAAACATTCATTCAGCCCGCTATCTGGCGACCACCATTACCGCTGTACCCAAATCCGCGAATTCGACGGAACAGATTTTATCTACTTCAGAGTTTCACCTGAAACTGTATGATCCTTATAAGCATGAAAAGATTAAGGTGGCTTCGAAAGAATATGCGCTAGCCGCCAACTTTTCCGCACCTTACGGTTTATGGCTGGCCGAGAACAATCTGGGGCGTTTAGCCTATCTGACGCTGATTAATCGCGAAGACAGTCTGAGCATGCCGCACCTGTACATGCTGGAACCTTATAATCCGGACAAGAAAGTGCTGGTATTGATTCATGGCCTGGCCAGTAGTCCTGAAGCCTGGATTCGTCTGACCAACGACATTATGGGTGATCCGGTATTAAGAGAAAATTTCCAGGTCTGGCAGGTATTTTATTCTACTAATATGCCGATTCTGGAAAGCCGTTTTCAAATTAATGCACTGGTTCAGCAAGGCTTTGCCCGGGGTGCGAACAATGCGCCAGCCAAAAAAGATGCGGTACTGGTCGGACACAGTATGGGAGGTGTAATTGCCCGTTTAATGGTCAGTCAGGCCGATATTACCCAAGATGCATTCAAGCTGGTACAAAATACCCGCATTGCACAATTTAAGGATAACCCGCTCTTTAAAGCACGCCTGCAAATGCAACCTATTCCGAATTTCACCCGGGCCATTTTCTTAGCGACACCGCATCGTGGGACGGAATATGCCGATCGCTGGCATACTAAACTGGCCCGTAAAATTATCCGCATACCAGGCGCATTTTTGGGTGCCTTTGCCGATACCCTGCAAGGTGAGATCGGGTTAAACGAGTTTGTCAAAGAACTGGGACATGACCTGATTCAGAATGGCCCAAGCGATCTGAGTGAAAATTCGAAATTTACTGCATTAACAAAGGATATTCAGCCTTCTAAAAATATCAAATTTCATTCTATTATCGGCAATACGGTAGATACTCAAGATACCAAGCTCATGAGTGATGATATCGTTTCATACGAAAGTGCTTACTTGGAAGGTGCAGTATCTAGCAAAGTGATTAAGGGCGGCCACTCGATTCAGGAAACGCCTGAAGCCGTACTGGAATTACGCCGGATTCTCAGATTACATCTGACCGATCTTGGTCTTTATGATCCGGAATAAACTATCGTCTTGATTGAGACTTGCCACCGCATGTTCGCATCCGGTGGTTTATTTTTTAAAATTGCAAATAATGCTGAATAAGAAGCCATAGCGACAGATCTGAGCGCTGACTTAAAGATTCATCTGGAATTTCATTTCTTTCTAAAAATTAAATTTGATAGACTTGCTGCAATACAGCTTTAAAGCTGAATTGAATCAGCAGATTCATTTCACATTTTCGATCTCCTGTGCTCAACCATATTGGATTGGCCTGATTGAAAATGTGCTTTAAATTTTCCTGCATAGCCTATTGAGCAGTATTTGCATTTATCTCTTGTTGAAAGGATTTATTTTTAATGACCAGTTCAGAAATTATGGCTGATCTTTCTACCTTAACACCTATGATGCATTAGTATTTTATTATTGATTTTATTAAATTTTCTATCAATATTTAACATTTAGCATACTAAAAGGTATACATAATAAAAAAGCATGCCCCTAAGAGCATGCTTTTCCGTTTAAATCTTCTATCAGTAACTCTATCATATCATGCTGATGTTTTTCTATACTTTCGGTATTCCATTCACGTCTTCTACTCTCAACAAATTCCATCATAAGTTCAAGTATCAAACTGATTAGTGCTTTGATATTCTTTCTTAAGCGATACACAATAAGATGGTGTTTCAAAAAGTATGCTAGTTAATTCTGTCAATACAAAAATTGAAAAGAAGTAAATTAAATTCATTATATTTTTAATGCTTTATGAGATTTAAATTATGGTTAAAATATAGTCAGCATGCTTTTTGAAACACCACCCACAATAAATCTGCATAATTATGAGATGACCATCCAACCATCTTGGTCCGACTGCAGTCAGATATTAGTCTATTAAATTAAATAGCTCTTTAGTTAAATCTATATTAGGTTTTAGCATATCGTCAGCAAGCTCCCTCTTACTTGACAAGAGCTTGTCTAATTTTATTTCAAACGTGCTGAACTCTTCTGCCACTACTGTTGGATAGTAAACAAAAACTTCTTTATCTTGCCCAATACGATACGCACGGTCAGTTGCTTGATCTTCCTTAGCTGGATTCCAACTACGTGTATAATGAATGACATGATTAGCACGTTGAATGTTAACACCAAATCCTACCGCAGTAGTCGATAAGATAATGATATTAAACCCTGATTTTTCTTGAAATTTATCAATCAAGTTTTGCCGTGTTAAGCCTTTTTTACTGCTGGTATTTGAATCACCATTGACTGTTGTAACGTTTAAGCCGAATCTCTCCAAAAGAATTCGCTTAAGAAATACTTGTATGTCTCTAAATTCGGTAAAAATAATGACTTTTTCATTTTTTTGCTTGATAGATTCTAAAGTTTTGATTAACCAGTTTACTTTTGGAGAATCATTTAAATTAGCACTTGGCTGAAACTGTAATGGATGAGCACAGATCATTCTCATACTATGCAAAGAAGTTAACATCGCTCCCTGATTACCTTGAGCTGACAATTTTTTAAAGCGGTTAACCACATCAATATATAATTGTCTTTGCAATAATGAAATTTCAATATTTTTACAGTCATCTACTTCAATTTTAGCAGGTAAATCTGCGACATCATGTTTCATTCTTCGTAAGACTTGAGGGGCTATCAACTCACGAAGCCTTAATAGTGCTGCTTCATCATTATTTTCAGTATTTTCAATGGGTTTTCGATAATTTTTACCAAATTCATTTAAGGGGCCTAACAAATTTTCCTGAATAAAATCAAATAGACACCAAAGATCGGTTAAAGAGTTCTCTACTGGAGTACCTGTACACGCAATTTTAAAATCTGCTTTTTGTGCTTTTGCAGCCTTCGTCACCATTGCTGTAGGAACTTTAATCTTTTGGGCTTCATCGCAAACCATTATGCTCCAGTCTTCTCTAGCTAGAGAAAATTCTAGATCACGCATTGTCTCATAGGTTGTTAAAACAATGTCAGCATCACCACGCCAATGATCTTCTAAAAGGTGGGTAATACCATGATTTTCTCTTAACTGTGCCGAGATAAAATGTTTGGGAATTTTTCTATCTTTTAAATTATCACCATATAGACTTAATATTTTGGCAAATTTACCACTAAAGAATCGATTTGCTTCGGCTTCCCAATTCTCTAACAGTGAAACTGGAGCCACAATTAACACTGGTTTCTTATCTTCAGCATTTTCAAGATACTCACCAATAAAGCATAAGAGCTGAAGTGTTTTACCTAAGCCCATATCGTCAGCTAAAAGACAGCCACTGACTTGTTCAGGCGCATGCTGATGCAGATTCTGCAACCATGCTATTCCATATTCTTGATGCTGCTTTAAACTAAATTCTTGGTTTCTAAAACTAGCGGGCAATCTAGCTGATGGAGGATTCTTCTCATCAAAAAGTAAGCGATTGACTCGCTGTTTTGTAAACTCTGCTTCATCAATATTATTCGCGATTAACAATGTATCTTTTTTCTTTTTCTGTGAATTAGCGTTAGATTCTTCTAAAATCTCTTTTGGCTCTTCTTTCTTAGAAGCATATAAACGGTCTAATAAATTTTTGGCATCATCTAATGACACTTCTTTATCTGTATATGGAATTTCAACTTCATCTTGACTGTTTTGCTCCGCCTGCTTAATCCGCTGCTCAAGCAATTCAATGGTTTCATCAAAATTTTCATATTGCAGTTGCTGCTCTAAATCCATTAAATGCTGTGGCAACCATTCAAATTCCCCGCTGTCTCTTTTAATAAATTCAGAGTTCAGCTTTTCTGCTTCTCCAATACCAATAACACGACCGCTATAATTCGATAAATCCAATACTTTTTGAGCTTGTAGTTCATCTTGATATTTTTGAATTTGATTTAGGTCATTTTTTAATTCTTCGATTTGATCATCTAAATAGCTACTTCGGTCAATTTCATACCCTGCCCATACAAAAACAGGGGATTTTTTGTCATACGCTTGAATAAAATAAGAAGTCTGATCCACATTATATAGTTCTAAAAAAATTGGATTTTGTTCTCTTTCAGAATTCTCATGTAGCTCTAATTTCGCAGAATCATAATGATTTGACTCATTATAATTTTTTTCTATTTGTAAAGAATAAGTATAAATTTGTGCTTGCTGTTTTGACTGCTCAAAACTCTCAGGTGAAATAACGTCAATAGCATCATCACCTAGTTGAGCAAATGGATTGTGTAAAAAAGCTTGCGCGCGCTCACCAGAAATACGTCTATTCGGCATTCTTTTAATTTCATTTAGTACCTGCTTCACTTGAGGCTCAATCACTACATGTGCAATTCCACCATCAGCTAAGCTAATACTATACTGATCTTGAACATTATTATATTGATCAAACGTCTTCAGCCAATTTGATGGAGCTTCATCAAATTCAGGCTGGACTTCTACAACAGATTCTTGACTGATCAAATTTTTTCGAAGATTTAACTGTAATTTCTCAGGTGCTAAAACCACTGTCTTTCGTAAAAAATCATCTAGATTTGCATTAGACTTATTGGCCAAATTTCTGATTTTCGCCCAATATTTCTGGTTCTGTTTCGTATCTTTATTCTCTATACGTGAAAACTCTTTTAATTTTTCGACCAATTGAAAACTTGGTTCACTTAATAAATGTTCTGTGCCATCAATCGTTAAAATAGCTCCAACTCGTTGAATAGAACTTTTAACTTTAATGTTATTTTCGTTAAACCAACCATCTAAGATAATTTTGAAATCTGGGTCACTTAACCCTCCTTCACTTCTAATTATTGGCCGAAAAGAAGTTTGTGCCGGTAAGTTTAGCAAGTGAATCACATTACTATGTTCTAAGTCTTGCTGAAGTTGAAAAAGCTCTTCCCAAGGTAACACAAAGTTGTCATCCATAAGGTATGCAAGCTCTTCCTCTTCCAAGCTTTCCCAATAGAAATCAGCATCTGTTTTAGCATTTTGTGTATATGAATAAATTACACCTACTTCATCATACGTAAAATATTTGGAGTTCGATTGAAAAGATTCTGCCTGCTCTGCCTCAATACTTTTCTTTTTTTTCCAAAATGCAAGTTTCATGATTTTTCCTTAATATTTTCTATAGCCTGAATTGTAGTTATTCACTCGGGCATAATCAGAAAACACACCCAATTCTGCCATTTTGGAATCAAAACGAGATTGCCAACCAGGTGTATGACTTAGCTTAAGTAAATTATTCCATGGTTTTAAAATATCTCGATGTACTTCTAGCTTATTTGCATTGTATGGAATCTTATTAACAATGAAGCATGCATTACCAGTATCTGAAAAATCAATAACATACAAATTTTCAATTTTTAACATAAAAGCATTATTGGTAGGAGTAGATCCAACTAATTTTTTCAAACGTCCACGATTTAAATCACGAAATTTTTTATGTTGAGGCTGTTGGGATTGAAATGCTGATGGACCAAGAAAAATTTGAGAAAAAGAAATTTTATCGATAAATTTAATCCAATAATTAAAACGATTTACATCTGCAGATGCACTAAACAACTTAAAGAATGCTTCTAAATCAGCCCTTACGAACCATTGAATGACCATTTTTTTTGTATCAGCATTGACATTATTCCAACCAGCGGATGAGTCGTACTGTGGATTTCCCCATTGGTTTAAGGCTAAATATTTTAGGACTTCATGAACTTTTGCTCGCTCAGAAGTACGAGCATAGCGCTCTAATAAAGCAACAAGAATATCAGTCATGTATAAAACATTTTGTTCAGCTAAGTCTAAAAATCGGGAGATAATTTTCAAATAATCCTGCTCATTCATACCATTAATAGATTGAATGGAAGACTGAATTAAATCATCCCAAAACCAACTATTAGGTGCCATCTTTAAGCTTTCTAATTCACTTGCAAGACTACTTGTATCTTGTTCTTGTAGAAATTTTTTAACAAGTAATTTTGTTGGTGAATTAGATAAAATTTCAGAATAATCAACGAGAGTATTCATCCATTTTTTAGGACGCTTTAGGTCTTTATAAACACCAGACCTATTTGTATTCAATATATCTCTCAATTGAATCCATACTACTGGCTTACTTTTCACATCTTTATTTTCTAAGGAAAAATAGCTGTACAACAATGGAAAATAAACGAGTCCAATAATATCCTTGTCTGATTGTTGAAAATTCTGAACAATTCTTTTACCAATATCACTAAAGATAAATTTTTCTTGTTCACCTGGTAGTATTTTGCTCAATGACCAAGCCAAATTTTTCCAATCTCTTCTTGTGAGATCCTCAAAACCTGAATTTTCTAATTTGGAAATTGATCTAAAAATTTTTTCATCTAAAGGAATGCCATTTTCTAAATCATCAAATTTCTGTTCAATCACAGAAAGTGTTTTAAGTAGTCGTTGAGGCTTCACAAATTTCGTATATGTAACCTCTACAACTGAATGACCACTTACTTTTTCCTCCAAACGATGTTTCAAATTTTCTATGCTCATAGATATCACCGAGTCAATTGGCATGTTTCAATCGGCGCTGAAACAAAATTTGGTTGAGGGTCTGCACTGTCTTTTTCTTTTAAGCCATAAAACTGCATTCTCAATTCAACACGGCGAGATGCTTCTTTGCTATCTTTAGCGGAGTTAAAAGATACTCCCCCAGCCAAGAATAGTTGCTTAACCTGGTTTTTTTGCTGTTCAGTTAAAGAAAGACCAGAACTAAATTTAGGATCAAGTAAACTGCACATGACCCATTCCGAACGGCGCAAACTTAAATTTAAGTTATACAAATATGAGCCATCTGTATCTGTAAAACCTTCGATCACTATTTGCTTAAACCATTTTTCACCTTGCGGATTATTTGCCTCTTCAAGAATAATCGGGACAATGGTATTTAATCGGTTTCGACCTACCTCATTCAATCGATAATCATTGTGTGAAAATCGCCCAGCTTCACCAAAGTTTATACGATTATTTTTACAATCGACTTCAATACCTGCATCTTTCAACTTCGCACTATGCTTGATGCTTTGACAAATATTTAAAATTTCCGCACTTCTTTGATCTTCAGCTTGAGTCGCCTCATTAATTTTTTTTGTTACGATCATCAGTGATACTGCCATAACGACAAGAAATAAAGTCATTAAAGCTGTCATCAAGTCAGCAAAAGAAATCCAAAAAGGCTTTTCACCTTCATCTTTAGGACTTGGTTTTTTAGAGTACCGATTACCTAGCATTGCTCATGTACTCCAGACCTAGTTTTTCTTTTGTCTAACGATATCTTCAAGATCTTCAACAAAGCTGCCTAAGCCTTCGACACCACTTGAGAGACGTTTAACTGCTTGGTCAAGCGTATTATCATAAATACCTAATGAATGATTCAGACTCGTTTCAACTGAAGCTCCAAAACTATCAAAACTTTTTACTAACACATCACTGACTTGTTCAAGATAGTCTTGCATCTCTTTTTTCACTTGATTCAATGCTGTTGTAATTTGATTCATATCCTCAAGCATTTTAGTACTCATGCCGGCTTCAGATTGCGCTTGTTTAATTAGCCCCTCAAGCGTACTGATCGCCTTATTGACGCTATCCTGAGAATTTTTATAATCACTCAATAACGAAATAAGATTACTGCTTGCACTAGTCAAATGAGTAGATGTAGTGGTTACTTCAGAGATCAATTGTGATGTTTTATCTGTGACGCTAATAAGAGATGTACCCGCCATATTAAATTGTTCTGAAGCTAGACGCATTTTTTCTGCGCCATTGTTCATTCCTGTAATACTATCAGTCGTCACCTGAGTGAGCTTTTGAATGTTATTTTTATAAGATTCAACTGCATTTTGACTATGCACAATTAATTCTTTGACCTCAGCCCCAAGGCTGTCAATTAGGATTGAAGATTGTTCATGCAGCTTATGCTGATTATCTGCAATTGTACGATCTTGCTCTATACGTTGTTTAGCAATATCTGCTATCACACCAGACATAGTTCCGCCCATATGTCCAATCAGCTCAGAAACCTTCCCATTTAATTGTTCAATCGCATATTGTCCCTGCTCTCCAATTTTTTCTGCACCTTTAGATAAGTGCTCGACCATTGAATTCATTTGATCGGACATCGCATTTTGCTTTTGTTGAATATCCTCAATCATTTTAGACATTTGGTTTTCTAAGCTTTTTGTCGAACTTTCACTATTCACTTTCATATCAGTAATTAATTTAGTGAATCCTAATTGCATCTCTCTCATTGCAGATACTGATTGAGTCATCATCTCACTCATACCATTCATTTGAGTACCAAAGGTTGATTCTAATTTACTCATAAATGCAGTGAGTACATCGGTCATTAACTCTTGGACAGCAGAACTTTGATCACCACTAACTTGTTGTACACTTGATGCAATTTTCTCTAGTGGTGCTTGTAAATTATCAGAAATAGACTGGCCTATTTGATCAGCCATATCTTTACTTGTTTTGGCATAGCTATCTGTTAATTGTGATGCAAAAGCTATTTGATTCTTTTTATTTTCATCAACCAAGTTCGTCATCATAACTTTTAGTTCATTAACTAGACTATCTTTCAACTGACGAGCGTTAGTTTCATTTGCTTGGGACGACTTAAGTAATTGAGATAAATACTCCTCACCAGTCTCATCAGGATCAAATTTTGTATCAATCGCTGTAGTTAAACCTTCCAATCCTGCATAACACTTTCTTAACCAAGACTTCTCTCTCCATGTAATAATCATTGCAGCAGTAATAGCTAAGCCTGATGCCAAAAAGGCCTCACCCACCCCTTTTAATAATAATGTTAAGCTGTCTTGAACTTTACTAGGATCTCCTGCTGGATCAAATGCTAACAATCCAAACAATAGACCTGAGAATGTTGCAATAATACCAAAGCCTGTAATCATTCCAGGTAAATGCTTATAAAACTCCACTCTGAGTGGGGTATCAATTATTACCGACTGAGAAAAAAACACTTCACTCGACACTGTAGATTTAGATGCGACAACCACTGACTCCCCATCTACTTCTTGATTTAAATCATGTAGAGAGCTTTTATAATTCAACCATGCATGACTTAGTGTCTCATTAGCCTCAAACACTTCATTTAAAAAGTTTTTATCAAACCTTTGATTAGACTTAATCTTACTTAGATTAGAAATTGCAGTATTTATTTGATCATAAAGCAAACGAGCTGGTTTAATGTAATTGATGAAAAATCTTATGCTCACGACTATCACAAAGACTGCCATCAATAACGGAATTACATAAAACTCTTGTAAAAATTGTGCAATAGCTAAGGTATTCATTTATCCCCCGAATCGTTGAAAATATGCTATTAATTCTTTAAAAATCCCTGAACTTATACCAGCTCTACTATTACAAACTATACTTTAGAACCGCTCTAGAATATTGATTTTTAAAAAATATTTATATGTTACTTTCAAGTATATTTTCATGAAAAGTAAATTCTTAATAAATAAAAACAAAATCATATGCCTACATAAAACTTTTCAATCAGTTTCCGGGTCTTGACCAGCAAATTGGTAAATACATTCTCCCGTTCAAACAGCTTAACCTTATATTTTGGCAAGTCTTTCAGCTCTTCCTTACGTGGCAAACGCTTGGTGAATTCATAGTGTTCCAGGACCTGCTGCATCGCCTCAGGTTTCAGGTTTTCCTCGGCACAGAGATGCTGATAGGCCTGTTCCTTCTCGGCATCCCAGAACTGGGCAAAGGCCGTTTGTACGCTCTGTCCATTGATCATCTTAGGCATGTTTTCTTCAATGAATTTCTTAATCAGCGCCTGCTTGTCATACAAGGTAATTTCATTGCCGATCAGGTCATGCACCTGAGCTTCGTACTTCTTACGCTTTTCATCATCCCCGGCATCAATTGCCAATTGCAACAGGTTGATGATATAGCCGACATTGATCCGGTCACTGTGCAGCAAGTCCAGCTGAAAATCGACATCGTCCAGTACCGACACTTTTTCTTTTTTAGTGGTCTTACGTACATCACGGCACAGGTCGGCATACTTGGAAGCAAAATTGGCAAAGTGCTGTTTATCCAGTGCGGTCTGATTCTGGTCGTATTCAATAAAGGTCTGTAGTTGGGCGTTGTAACGCATCACTTCACGGAAGGCTTTAATAAACTCCAGCTGCTGATCTTCCGTAATGAGATCATCTACACTTTGATAATCAGGCGTGATATTAAGTAGCTTCCGAACAGCAGACTCATAATCCTGTTTAATTTCCTCATAGCTTGGTACTAGTACCACTTTTTGCGCTTCTTTATTGGAAAACAGAGCTAGAGCTTCATCTGTGGCACGTTTCAGGTTACGGAAACAGATGATATTGCCAAATGGTTTTTTATCATTATAGACACGGTTGGTACGAGAGAATGCTTGAATCAATCCATGATATTTTAGATTTTTATCGACATACAACGTATTTAACGGCTTAGAGTCAAAGCCGGTCAGGAACATGTTCACGACGAGCAGGATATCAATCTGCTTCTTTTTGACCCGATCGGCAATGTCACGATAATAGGCATAGAACTGATCACCAGAGTTGTAATTGGTTTTAAACTGCTGGTTGTACTGGGCAATATAGCGATCCAGCTTGTCACGGCTGGACGGATTGATCTGGCTCGGGATATCTGCCGCTTCTTCATGGATCAGCCCGTTCTGTTCATCTACAGGCACAGCTTCATTGGCTGCATAGGAGAAAATCGTCGCAATCGTCAGCGGTTTAAATAGTCTACCCTGCTCTTCGTCCTGTTGCTGATTCTCCGCCTGAACCTTTTCAAACAGTTCATAGTACTGGGTCAGGGTATCGACCGAGCTAACACAGAACATCGCGGTAAATTCACGATTACGGGTTTTGGTGTCATGGGTCTCGACAATATAACGCGCAATCATTTCCAGACGTTGCGGGTTGTCATACAGTTCTTTGGTATCGATGCCCTCGACTTCATCATCATAGCCAAGGTTATTTTGCATGCCCTTGGCCGTAAATTTACCTCGGTAATCAATCTGGAACTGTAGTACGTTACGATCACGGATGGCATCTACAATCACATATTGGTGCAGGCATTCATTGAACAGGTAATCTGTAGTGAGTTTCAAACCTGCTTTGGATTGACTGTTTTCTTCAAAGATCGGGGTTCCAGTAAAGCCAAACATTTGGGCATTGCTAAAGAACTTCTTGATGTTCTGATGGGTTTCACCAAACTGGCTGCGATGACACTCATCAAAGATAAACACCACTTTCTGGTCTTTGAGATAATCGATATATTCCAGATAGCGGTCATTGCTGATGGCACGGTTCAGCTTTTGAATGGTGGTGACAATCAGTTTGTCATGGCGTTGATCCAGCTGTTTGACCAGGGTATGGGTGCTGTCGGTACTGTCGACGCTTTCAGCTTTAAAGGCATTAAATTCTCTTGAGGTTTGCGTATCTAGATCATTGCGGTCTACCACAAACAGAACTTTTTCCACATCCGGCATCTGCATGATGATCTGGCTGGCTTTAAATGAAGTCAGGGTCTTGCCTGAACCGGTAGTGTGCCAGATATAGCCATTGCTGTTGGATGTTTGTACATGCTGCACGATTTTCTGTACTGCATAGATCTGATAGGGACGCAGCACCATCAGGCTTTTGGTGGTTTCCAGCAGTACCATATACTGGGTCAGCATTTGGGTCAGATGCTGCTGATTTAAAAACGTATCGGCAAAGTCGACAATTTCATTGATGTGTTTGTTGCTGACATCGGCCCAGGGAAAGGCAAATTCAATGCCGGTCGTGCCGTTGGAGTAGTAACGGGTATTGGCGCCATTACTGATGACAAAAAGCTGAATAAAACCAAACAAGCCCTGTCCAGCCCAATACGCTTCACGAGTATAACGCTGAGTCTGGTTAAAGGCTTCAGCGATTTCCATGCCGCGCTTTTTCAGCTCGATCTGTACCAGTGGCAGACCATTGACCAGCAGAGTCACATCAAAACGACTGGTGCGACCATTGTAATCACGATGGTCAATAGTGATTTGATTAGTCACCTGATAGATATTTTTGCTTGGATCATCAGACAGAAAAAAGATGTGCCTGCTGCTGCCATCATCAAATTTGACCGGGAACAGATCACGCAGATTCTTGGCCCGTTCAAATACTGTACCAGTATTTAAAAAGCTGATGACCTGTTTCCATTCAGTTTCTGACAGTGGTGCTAGGCCATTGGCCTGTTCAATCTGGGTTTTTAGGTTTGACAGTAGTTGGCTTTCATCCTTGAGCGTGACTGAGGCATAACCCAATTGCTGTAGCTGGCCGATCAGTTCGTTTTCAAGTTGGTATTCGCTTTGTACTGTCATTCCCTTTTCCCTCTAAAATCTTAAATTATTCACTTCAATGTTTGTTTAATTAAACTCAAGATATATTCTAAATTTTCTGTATCTGACACGATCACTTCACAATCGCCATTCCCCCAATGTCCAACATTAGTCACATCCTTCGCGATCTGCTTCGGATCATCCAGTTGATTAAAAGGCATATTTAGCCAGATGCGAATTTGCTTTGTCCCAATACTCATATAGACATAGTTACGCTTACCCTTACGGAAGGCGATATACATTTTCTTGGGATGAACATCTAAATCGGTGGTTAAGCCCAGAATTGAGTCCCTGAATTGCTCATATAGCTCTTTGATGTCATCGGACTTATCCACCAAGTGATAGGCTTCATCATATTGCTGGATCTCTTTGGCAATCTTTTGAATATCTTCAGACTCAACCTTTTGCACTTGCTTGATTGAAGGCGCTGATTTGGCTTTTTGCAATGGATTGACTGAAACAATTCCACCCTGATAGCGTTTGATTTCCCACAGCTCAATGCCTAAGTCTTTAAAGTTAGTGGACTGCTTTTGAAAGTCGGTAAAGCTGGGGGAAACGAAGATGATTCTGCTTTGTGACCAATCCACGTCCTGACGTTTAAGCTGTTTACTCTGGCTTTCGTTGTACTCAACGATAAAATCTGCTTTGTAGTCGAGCATCAGATTTAGATAAGAAACGCCTTGGTCGATCACGCTATAATTGCGTTCACGCTTGTATTCGATAATTACAAAGGCCTGACTTTCGGGATCGAAAGCCAGTGTATCAATACGGTTGTTTTTAATGGTGAATTCAGACTTGATGAATTCCAGACCTGTAAAACTGTAAAGATTGTTTTCAAACAGACTTTGAATTTCTCTTTCCAAACGAAAAGGATCTTCTGTAAGTTCTACTAATGACTGTGCTTGGGTTTGATAAAGCTGCATTAAGAATCTCGAATTATTTATTCTTCAAATGTTTGTCTAAGCGGATTACTCAAAGAAACGCTATATAAGAGTTTTAATCTCTTAATTGTCATTGGAATACCATTTTCCTGTCTATGTAACATTGCATGGCAATTTGGGCATACAGGTAGTAAATCAGTTTCAGGGTTTACTTCATAGCTATCTGAAATTTCACTCAATGACGTAATATGATGGACATGAATAAAATCTTTAGCGAATGTTCCATAAGTTTCTGCAAAGCTCATTTCACATATCTTGCAACGTGTACCATGAATCTCAATGCACTTCGCTCTTGCTTCCGGGTTTCGTTCATATCTGTTGACTTGGACTGTTTTTTTCGCACCTTCAGGAAATAATGAATTTTCTAAATTTGCTTCATCGGGATAGTTGGTATTCACACTATCAGTTTTAAACTCATTAAAAATATGAGTTAAAAAAATGCGAATTGGATCATTTGAGGCTTTATCTCGATCTGTGCGACGACCTTGAATAGGAGCATCAGGAATTAAGTTTTCCTGTCTGAAATATTCAAAAGACAAAGTGGATTTATCCACTTTGTTTAACTTTTCAAAAACAGAGTATCCACCTAGATAACTTTCAATTTTCTTTTTATCCGACCAAAATACTTTCTGTGATACTGGGTATTCTGAGTTTTCCGCATGCCCAATAACTTTGAATTGATACATCACCTTTGAGATGGGTTGGGTCACATATACATGAACAATATCATTGAGCTGTAACCCTTTACCTTCACTAGTGGCTGAATTCTTCCAATAAATCTGCGGCAAAGCATCATAAGCTGCTTCTAAATCAAACTCAGCATAATTCACGGTTACTAGCCAATTTGCCATAATTTCCCCCTACACAAACATCTGCTGCAACAAGCCTTTCTTCCAAGTTTTGGCCTGTTCAATTTGCTGTACTACTACGTCAATTTTTTGGTCAATCGCAGACAGGAAATTAGCGATTTTGGTTTGTTCTTCTAGGCAAGGAAACATAAACTTAAAATCATTGATCTTCGTTAATGTAATACGCTTAAGTGCTTGACCAGCAATTACACCATTGATTTCCTTTTGTCCTAAATCAGATAACAGTATGTGATATAAAAAATAATTGTTGAATTCTGACTTTAGGCGTAAAAATGCCACACTTGATAATAAGCTGAATTCTTCAGTCAATGTATTAACGCAACATTGCCCAATAGTTCCATCCTTAGTTAAAAGGACATCACCAAATTTTACATCACAACTCGAATAGATTTTTTTATGGTCATCAGCACTTACAAACTCAAGGTTAGAAAAATCTAAGTATCCATTTTTGACATTTTTAGAGGTTAAGTATTTATATTCACCAACTTCAAATGTTTTAGGAGAGAAATGAGTTCCATCTTTAATTTTTAAACAAATCTCAGAAAGCTTTTTTTCCTTCCACTCCCCAAACTCACTGCCATCATCCGCTTTAAAACGAAGCTGCTGACTAAACAGCTTTTGCATCATGCCTTGCTTATATTGGCTGAGTAGCTGATTTTTTTTCGTGAGCTGGCTAATCTTTTCATCTACTGCGGAAAGAAAAGAAGCGATTTTGGTTTGTTCTTCTTTTGAAGGTAGTTTTAAAAGAACTTCACCCAATATTTTTTGGGAAATATTAGTTTGTGACTTTGCTAGTCCTGAAGTTTTAGACTGCAACTGATTCTGACATTTTACTGAAGATAAACTAATACCTAAAAATAGAGGATTGTTTTGTTCATTAGCTTTCAAGCGAATTAATTTATCTGAAATCATCAGTTTTGAACGAACTGAATGAGGAACAACTGAAATAACCCCAACTCGTTCCGTCGGCCCTGCTCGTGTAACCAAAATATCCAAAGGTTTGACTTCTATTTCATTTCGAGGAGTCAGCTCTAAAGGCAGTTTTTTATTAAAAGAAGAATTAAAGCCACTCCAATCCACTGAAGTTGTTTTTAAAACCCCCCATTCGTTTGAATTCGCAGGATAGCTTTCACATTGAGGACTCCAACCTGAATCAATTGAAGTAATGCAATTTTTTAGTGTGTCTTCCTTCCAATCCCCATCAAACTCTTTAAACCGTAACTTAGGCGCAACCATCACTTCACCTCCGCAAAAGGCGAAGCAATCCCAAGCTCTTTGCAAAACTCTGCAATCACCGCATCGGTTTTTTGACTATCTTGTTCCAAGTCTTGCAGCTGTTGGGCAATCGCATCCAGATCAATCTCGGCTTCCGCTTCAAAGGTATCCACATAACGCGGAATATTCAGGTTGTAATCGTTGTCTTTCACTTCCTGTAAAGTTGCTACATGCGCGTATTTTTCGATGTCCTGACGCTTTTCAAATGCCGAAATAATATTGTCTAAATGCTCAGGCAAAAGCTTGTTTTGATTCTTCTGCTTTTCAAAATCGTTACTGGCATCAATAAACAGAATGTTGCCGCTATGCTCACGGTTTTTCTTCAGTACCAGAATACAGGTCGGAATCGAGGTGCCATAGAAGATATTGGCAGGCAGACCGATGATGGTATCCACCACGTTCATCTGCTCAATCAGGTATTGGCGAATCACACCTTCACTGGAACCACGGAACAACACGCCATGTGGCAATACCACCGCCATGGTGCCATGCTCATCTAGTTGATACAGCATGTGCTGTACAAAGGCCATATCCGCTTTGGAACTTGGCGCCAGTTTGCCATAAGCGGCAAAGCGTTCATCTTGTAGAAATAACGGATCGGCTGACCAGTTAGCAGAGAATGGAGGATTAGCCACTACTGCATCAAACTTTTTATCCAGATGCTGCGGACGGGTTAAAGTGTTTTCCTGCTTGATATCGAACTTGGCAAAATGAACATCATGCAGAATCATGTTCATACGTGCCAAGTTGTAAGTGGTACGGTTCATCTCCTGACCGTAAATCATGTCCACATCTTTAACTTCACGCTTCACCCGCAGCAACAACGAACCTGAACCACAAGTCGGGTCATAGACCGAACGTAAACGCTCTTTGCCTTGGGTGACAATTTTGGCCAGTAAGGTTGATACTGTTTGCGGGGTATAGAACTCACCGGCTTTCTTACCCGCGCCTGATGCAAACTCGCCAATCAGGTACTCGTAGGCATCACCCAGTACATCGGCTTCGGTATTACTAATATCAAAATCAATATCATCTAAATGACTCAGGACTTTGGCCACCAGTGCATTACGGTCGCTGGCATTGTTGCCGAGCTTGGTTGAGTTCAGATCCAGATCTTCAAACAGATTCGCAAAGTCATCGGCAGAGTCGGTGCCCAAAGTGCTTTGTTCAATCGATTTTAATGTCGCAGTTAAATCATCCAGAATGAATTCGCCCTGACGGCCACGCTCAGCTAAGCTATGAAATAGCTGTTTCGGCGTGAGCGCATAACCGACTTCGGCAATGGCATTCTTTTTGATTTCTTCGATATACGGTACATGCTCAGGATTTTGTTCATCCAGCTCAAGAAAGCTGACCTCTTCGCCATCCAGCAATTCATTGGCAAAGTTCACCGACTTTTCCGATAAATATTTAAAGAAAATAAAACCCAGAATGTAATCACGGAATTCATCGGCGCCCATGGTGCCGCGCAAAGTATTGGCAATATTCCAGAGTTGTTTTTGTAGCTGTTGTAGTTGCACCTGGGTCATTGTTATAGAAGTCCAATTAAGTGAATCATTAATCCAATGATTTTACCTAAAATTCTAAATCATGCAGCAACAAAAAGGTGGAAAAGGACATGAATTGTCGCTTTACTTCAACTTATGGACAGAAAGCCATAAAAATAAAACTCCCATACTAGAGATGGGAGTTTTATAATGATCGTACTTTTGATGAACAATTAAAAAATCATAAGTTTATAGTCAGGTCTAATTGCTTTCGAAGAGTAATGATGCCTTTTCATAGGCTCAATAATAGACTTAAAATACTTGGACCAATCTTGATAGCTCCATGAAGCGCCCACCACTTGATTGGTCTCAACCAAAAATGCTTGCTCACAGATAAGAGCTATTTTCAGATCCACCCATAGTTCTTGACTAAGAAGATTAAACCTTAAAAGTTCATTTAAAGTAGGGTGCTTCAGAAGATGCCCCACATCAGTAAATGCAAATACTCTACCGCAATATTGTCCATTGAGATCTTTAGATATTTGATAGGCAAATCCATGTAAATTATTTAAATTTTCCTTTTTCAGCATATTGATAAACTTACGTACAACTGCTGCAAACTGCTGCTCATCTTTAAGCTGTAATGGAATACTCATACGTCGGTAAATGGCATCAAATTTGAAATCTACCTGATGAATGTCGATCTGTTGATGCTCACGTAAAAGTTTTGCAACAAATCGATTAACCGTGTTTTGTTGATCTTTTACCTGTTGAGAAGTTTTTAAAATTGCTTTGGTCATCGTTTTTTCGTCAACTAATGCCCTACCACGTAACTCATTCCAACATCGCTCAATCAGCATGGTATTTCTGAAATGCAGATCATCTTTTTGACAGTCAACCGATAGCGGCAAAATTCTAATTATCCCAGAGCATTCTTTGAAACATTGAAATACTTTTTGTATTTGTGGATCAAAAACAAACCCTTCCCCTAACTGTTGATCAAAGTAGTCAAAGTAGTTCGAGGCTACGTGCAAAAAATGATTCAATAGATCAGTGGAAAGATATCCTACATCATTGTTAGTATTCGAATTTAAACTCAAAATTCTAGCAGCGGGTGAGGTAATTTTTTTAAATAACTTGAGTGCTTCTGTAAGCACCAAAGCTTGTTGTGGTAAAACATAATTTACAGGAACTGGAATTACTTTGGTCTGTGGCGATAGTGCTGCGTATGTATTCATATATAGGCTCTGATATGTATTTTTTTAGTGCCCTGCTCATCAGGTGAATGAGCAGGTATAACTTCGGTGATATGTAGATTTATGTCCCTCTACGAGGGCGGCCTGATTTACGTTTACTTGCTGGCATCTGACTTGTACCAAATGTTTTGAGCCTACTACCACTGGGTATAAACGCGTGTTGCTTATCTTTAGTGAAATATTTGATAACTAGTGACTCTAATGCGCTATGAGCTTTTTCATCATCATGATGTAACATTCCAATAGCTAAATATTTATAGCGTTCTTTTGAACCATTACAGCTGTAGTAACTTCCCTTAGCCTCAGTAAGTTGTACCCATTCCTTGCCGAACTGGTCAGCTATAATCTCGTCTTTTTGATGTTTATTACCATCTAAGAAGAAAATAGTATGATAGTGATAGCCTTTATCAACGCCGTATTCTAGTTTCCAAATATAACCAATAGGTCGCTGATGTATTGAAAATCTTGATTTCAAAAATTTCTTAAACATCTTTCTGATCAGATTCAAATCTTCAGAAAGATTTCTACATTTTTTCGCAATTGCAAAATCAAGACGCAAGACTAGTAACTTTGAATATTTAACTCTAAGCTTGTTTAGCAACTGAATAGCACGCGCTTCTTGATGTTTTAATCTTTCAGATCGATTGCTCTGTGCCTGAATAAATTCATCTTCCAGGGTGCCTGAATAAATTTTAGAAACAAAAGCATTTGCTAGATCTGCAAATATAATAGGTTCTCCCGCGATAGGGAGAACATCATTTGCTTGAAAATTTTTAAAATAGCGTGGTTCAAAATTTATAGGTTTTAATATTTCTTCATATGCTCGCATATACACTTGAGTATATTCATTATTAATCGCTAATTCAGTCAAATCATCGGGATCTGGACATTGAGATAACAGATTTCTAACCAAGGGATCCGCTTTTTTAAACCGCCCTGTCTGTAATTTAGGAAAAGCACTAGAAATCTTATTGTCAACAATAAGATCAATTAACGTCTCAAGTTTAGAGTAGTCCTTATCCGCTTGTTCTAAAAGATAGGAAGCAGTGTCTGATGTTTCAAATTGCGATATGATTTTGTCACTTTTACTCATAGTCATTACTTTTTCCAGACATGAGTTCTCCCTGAAGGTATAGCTTGTGGGCTATACCTATTTCTTAGAAGGCTCATGTGTATAATTAATAGAAGATATATAAACCCTTAATCCTTAATTACTTAATATTATTAAGTACCTAAAGTCTGCTCATTGGCTGAACAAGGCATAGGTGGACTTAACTGCTTGGACAGCTGGGGATTTATATAGTTAACTCGTTGGAAAGTTATCCTTTTAGTAGTTGGCTACACTTCTTGTTTTTAACCAAGTAAGGATATCCTGTTCAAACCATCCCACCGCATTCAAACTTAGTTTGACTGGCTTGGGAAAGTCTTTATCATACCGAGGTGACTTTGGATTCATTTTGTCGTAAATTGTTGACCGGCTTAAGCCAGTTTTATATTCAACTTGTTTACGTTTTAAAATCGTTAAATCAAAAGGTGCAGTCATGCTAAGCTCCGTTAATAACTGGTAGGAACAGAATGCAAATTATTGAGAGAAAAGTGCACCTCATGTCTATTTCTTGTTTATCAAATCTATTTCTTGTTTATTAAATTATGCCAAATATTCACTATTCAAACCTGCACAGCTTAACAATTCCTACCATTAGAAAAATAACAACAAGAGAAATTAGGAAGCTACAATTCGAATTAATGTATCCTGATCTGATAAGAGCATTAAAATATACTAAAAAAAAGGTTGAAGAAAAATCATACAATTTCATACATGATCTTTTATTAGTAAATAACTTTGGTACTGTTCCTACGGACGATCAAATTATGGAAACTGTATCAAGATCAGATATAGGTAATATGTTCTTTGATTTTTTTCAAACCTCTAACTTAAATCAACCTGCTGATTTTTTTGACAACCTAATTGATAAAGAAGAAATCATAATTTTTTTTAATAAATTGCGCCCACTTTTAAAAATTCCCTATGAAATAGCCAAGAAAAAAGATATCGATTTCGAGTTGCTCATTTCTAAATTTTCTTTACGGGAGCTTACAACTGAATTTGACCTTACTTCTTTCATTCGCGATGTGTTTGACATCCAATATGCAATCGATGGAATTCATTTTTTAGAAAAAAGAGGTAGCAAAAAACCAACAAAGCACTTTTATGAAAATTACAATAATTATTTACCAGAAGCTTTCAATCATCAAGATGAGGCTGAGCAAAAAATTAAACTCATACATGAAATATCTAAACTAAAACATGATCTTTTGACAAAATATGAATTACCTAACCTCACCTCTACATCTGCATATTTTTCCAATGTACATAAAGTTAATCTCACTATACAAAAAAATAATTATCAAAATGACTATCTCTCTCTTAATTTACACTTCACAGAAACGCCAAATAATATCTCAAACATTCTCATCGAATACCTTACAGAATACCTTTTGAAAAGAGAAAGCTTTGACAGTCAGTTCAATACCCCCTATCAAAAAAAAACAGACGAAGAATTAAAGGCTTATGCTAATATACAAAATATAATTGAAAATTTAGACTCTATAGGGAAGAAAAATAAAAGTAAAATCAACAGACTAGACGCTTTACTTAATAGATTGATATGTTTAAATTTTTTTAAACAAATAATTAGAAAACCAAATTTCAAATTTAATGATATTTACAAATCTTATGATTACGATGATCATATGAAAAATTTAGCTAAGATCCTAGAAAAAAAACCTGAATACCCTATTTTAGAAAAGACCGTACCTGAACTTTTTTTCCATCAAATTATATCTTTTATAAGTCCATTCGAATCCAAATTAAATTATACAACTCCAGAAGATAAGAAAACCATTGAAAATTTAGTCTGTAAGTATATGAAATATGAGGTAAAAACTATTGAAAAAAAGGCTCAACAACAAAATATTGTCAATTTTAGGAATAACTATCTCGATCGCACTGTTCTTCAAGAACAACTAGCGGTAGCAAAGTTAAATAAATCACAGGATAAACAATTTAATTAAAACCCAATATATTTCAAATATATATCACAAAAACGATAATTACCCATCAGGTCTGCTTAGCAGACCTTTTTTAATTTTAGAGGTGTCCATATGACGACTTGCCCTGCTTGTCATAGTGAAGGAATAACTTTTCTTGGATTAGCTCCAAAAAGATCTAACCAAGCCCCAAGCCAAATCTGGTCACAACCAACACTTATCTTCATTGGCAAAGAATTAGCCAAAGCTTACAGAATTCCTCCTGTAATTGGAGAGGTTACAGGAGCCAGCTTAGGCTATGTACTTAATTATTATTTATATAAGCATTCTGGATCTCCTTTCGTACAAAACGAGAAGTCTTACACCTGTAATGACTGCAATTTAACTTTTCAAATCAATCAACAATAATAGGTATAAATATGGCACATCAACTTGAACAAATGGCGTATATCGGTGAAACCCCTTGGCATGGTCTAGGCAATCAACTCACTCAGAATCAGCCGATTGAACTCTGGGCCCAGCAAGCAGGGATGGACTGGCGAATTGAATCTTCCGATGTCAGCTACATGGCAAAGAATGAACGCGGGCAGAGCATCATCATGCCCTATCAAGAACAGCGGGTGCTGTATCGTTCCGATACTCATGCGCCTCTGTCTGTAGTCAGTCAGCGTTATCAGGAAGTGCAACCGAAGCAGATCTTGGAGTTTTATCGTGATCTGACTGAACAATCAGGATTTGAACTGGAAACCGCAGGGGTACTGAAAGGCGGAAAGAAGTTCTGGGCATTGGCACGTACTGGACAAAGCACGGCTTTAAAAGGTAAGGATGTCAGTAATGGTTATATTTTACTGGCAACCGCTTGTGATGGAACCTTAGCCACCACCGCACAATTCACCAATATTCGTGTGGTCTGTAATAACACCTTAGCGATTGCCTTACGTGGACAAAACATTAGTGCAGGTGTAGTCAAAGTCCCGCACAGCACCAAGTTCGATGCGGAAAAGGTGAAACAGCAGCTGGGCATTTCAGTTCGTGCCTGGGATGAGCATATGTATGAGATGAAACAGCTGACTCAACGTAAAGTCACTCAAGGAGAAGCGGCTGCCTATTTTGATGCAGTGTTTAACAATACCAGCATGAGTGCTGCTGATCAGGAGGAGAACATCATTCAATTCTATCGGAATATGGCTACTCCAACTCCAGCCAAAGAAAAGCTTGAACCGAATGGACGTGCCATGGCTAAAGTCATGGACATGTTCAATGGACAGGGTCGTGGTGCAGAACTCAGTTCGGCGAAAGACACCGCCTACGGTTTGCTGTGCAGTATTACAGAGTTTGCCGATCATGAACGTCGTGCCATGAGTACTGATCACCGACTTGATTCTGCATGGTTCGGTGCAGGTGCTGCGTTAAAGCAGCGTGGACTAGAACAGGCACTTCGCTTAGTGGTTTAAGTTTCATTTAAGCCAGTGCTATTACAATAATGGTCAAGGGGTCATGTAGATGATCCTTCTCCAGTGAAAACCCCTTTTGCCACATCTCCAGATGTGGCTTTTTTTATGCCGAAAATTTTTACAGACCTATCTATTTATAAGGATAAGAGCATGAATCAGATTGCACCGATAAATACCCATCAACTCCCTCATTTCCCAATTCCGAATGAGATAAATGAATTAAATACAGCAGCTAAAAGAACAGCGACAGCCAAGCGTTTAGCCAATACTAAAAATATGGATTACCAGGAATGGTTAGAAGTGCGTAAACAAGGCATTGGCAGTAGTGATGCCGCAACCGCCTGCGGCCTCAACCCTTACATGTCGATGCTGGAACTATGGATGATCAAGACCGGTCGAACTCAGCAGAACGTTGACGATGACAGCTCGGGCGTTGCACCGTTGTATTGGGGCAAGCAGCTAGAACCACTTGTGGCGGAGTATTACAGTCTGCACACCAATAATAAAGTTAGACGAGTCAATGCCGTGCTTCAGCATCCCGATCCGGATAAATCCTTTATGTTGGCAAATCTGGACTATGCGGTCGTGGGTAGCGATGACGTGCAGATTCTGGAATGCAAAACAGCTGGGGAACATGGTGCCAGGCTATGGCGAGATGGTGTGCCTTTATACGTGCTGTGTCAGGTGCAACACCAACTTGCGGTAACAGGCAAACAGGCAGCACATGTCTGTGTCCTGATCTGTGGGCATGAAACCAAGATCTTTAAAGTCAGCCGTTCTGAATCAGTGATTCAACACATCATTCAGGCAGAGCGTTATTTCTGGGAATGTGTGGAAACGGATACTCCGCCATCTGTAGATGCCAGTGAATCCGCAGCCAAAGCGATTCAGCAACTCTATCCAGCGCATATCCCACTAAGCGTTGAAGATCTTTCGCAAAATGAAAATGCCAATTTGATGTTCGATCAACTCATCAAAATGAAAGAAGAAATTCAGCACAAGCAGGAACGCTTT
Source organism: Acinetobacter lwoffii (assembly GCF_024129355.1). GTDB lineage: Bacteria > Pseudomonadota > Gammaproteobacteria > Pseudomonadales > Moraxellaceae > Acinetobacter > Acinetobacter lwoffii_I. The sequence continues at coordinate 177,380 of NZ_JAMXXP010000002.1, forward strand.
GACCAGCTGAAGCATCACATCCAAATGCTGATGAAAGATGCTGAAAGAGCCACCTTTGCCAATGGCTCTGTGGTCTGGAAGAAAGCCAAGGACTCCATCAGTCTGAATACCAAATCATTACTTCAGCATCAGCCTGAACTCATTGAGCTTTATCCACTTCAGAAGCAAGGCAGTCGTCGATTCAACATCTATACCGACTAAGTCTATTTCAGCCCATTCAAATAGCGATGCACAAAAAACGTTCTCCGCCCTCCATTCGCTAGGAATAGAGGGCAATACGGTCGCGGCTTTTGTAGCTAGCTATATACATATTTATTGAATCAGGTGATCTACATAAAGGTGGATGATCTGTAAAAAACCAAATTGAGGAAAATAGAATGATTAAAGGTTTAGCGATTACACCTCCTGCATTGGGGCGTATCAGTATTGGCCGGATGGTGGAAAAGAATGGTAAACGCCTACCTGAAAAAGATGATCAGTTCACCATTACTTCCCAGATCCAAAGCAAAGAGAATGGCTGGATAAAGCATCCTCTGGATGAACAGCTTCGAGCCAATACGCCTAATCAAAAACTCAGAACTATACCCGTCCGAATGATCTTTAATGATCCTGATCTGAACTTACGCGCGGAGTATAGCTTGTTTGACCGCCAGACTGGACGGCCAGTCTGTGTCGGCAATGGTGAAACCTGCCAGCGTTTAACCAGTCAAGGAATCGAGCAACATCCATGTCCATCCCCTGATTTATGCCCATTGGCTCAAGGAGGGAACTGCAAGCCCTACGGTCGCCTGCATGTGAATTTGGATGATTCGGATGAATTTGGCACCTTTATCTTTAGAACCACAGGCTTTAACAGTATTCGGACTTTGGCTGCACGACTGAGTTATTACCATGCAGCTTCAGGAGGCTTACTATCGTGCCTACCATTGCAACTCACTTTAAGAGGGAAAAGCACCACACAAAGCTATCGGCAGCCGGTGTACTACGTAGATCTGACTTTAAGGGAAGGAATTAACCTGAATGATGCGATTGCTCAAGCCAAGAAAATTGATGAGCAGAGCAAGCAAGCTGGGTTTTATCAGGAGGCTTTGGACTTTACAGCAAGGAAAGGTTTTGCCAATGCTGTATTTGAGATTAATTCTGAAGAAGATTCAGACGTCATCGATGAGTTTTACCCTCTAGATGAAAACTCGGCAGATCCAGAAAATGGTTACGCCATATCAAACACTCTCAGGCAAACTGTAGAAAAAGTGGCATAAAAAAAGACCCATCAATGATGGGTCTTTTTAATTCTCCGACAAAACCAGTACGGTTCATTCAAAGGCGAAACTTATGAAACGATTAATTCATCTTCGTAGAATTCCACGCTAAAGTCCCAGCTTGATTCATTGATAGTTTGGTACTCTCCACCAATATTTAATTTTTTCCCTGCAAGTGCTAAGGCTACTTGAGCACCACCAGTATTTACTTCTTTAAAACTTAACTTAACATTAATATTTGACAAGTTATTTGTGAGTCTGTCTTTTGCCAATTGGCGAAGATCCGGATCAATTTTAGTCCATTGTTGTATTTCATTAGGAACATGTGGCGAAAATTTTGGCTTATTAAATTCTTTATAAATATTTTTTTCTAATTGGCCCTTTGAGTCAAACCGGGCATTAATTCCAATTTGTTGAGCAAGAATATTCGGCTTAACTTTAGATCCAAAAAAACCTCCAGACTCTTTGATATAAAAACTTTCCAAACGGATAGTCTTAGCACCTAGAGCTGAAGCCAAATTCATAAATGCCGCTTCTTTTTCCTTAGCCAAAACAGCTGTATATTCAGCAGGTCTAATGAAAACGTTTTCAAGAATTGGATGGCTAATGTAAAAACTACCATCAACAGGCATATCACCAATACCAAGCTCTAACGAACCAGCTTGATCCAGAGGGACATAAGTAAGAGATACCGGTAAATTTAGATTAAGGGAAAGTTTGTTAAGTTTTCCCTCTAAATCTAATTCTGGCTTATCTTTAATAGATAACAGGCTGTTTGCAAGTGTTGTAGCATCACGCAAACCCTCTTTAACTCCTTCTTTAGATAAACCATATTTTTTCGCAGCTAAGGCACTAGCACCTAACAATGTTGCTCCTGCCCAAGCTGGAGCCGTAGCGCCTGCAGCAACAGCTGCTGCTCCAAATGCTACTTTTTTCGCCCCACCACTAAATCCGCTTTCAGACTGATTGATTAACATATCAACCGTTTCTGGTCTTGCGACTAAAATTACTCTCATTTTAATGTTCTTCTTAACTTAACTAAATAAAGGATGTTTTGTAATTGATTCATGTATTTATACCAATATATAGTTATTAAGAGAAGTATTAAATCACTTGGAATTACAACTATGCTTAAAGCGATTTTTGGAATTATAATTTTCTTCTTTTTTGTGAGTGTACTCTTTCTAGGAATTCGTTTTATTTTTCAATCAATACTCAATTTCATGAAGACCTCACAGACTGAGCAGAAACTCCCTCGATATAAAAATCAAATTGAATCACACAACTCTTTGATAAGAAGTGCGGAAAATGATCATGAAATTCAGTTTTTTGATCCTACTCTTAATAAAATCACAACCCTGTCTGGTCATCTTGTAAAATGCTATGAAGAACATCAACAGCTTTGGATTAAGTTGATCAGTTTAGGGCAAAGCGCACCAAAAACTATTAAGGTAAATAATATTAGTATGGTCGAAAATTTACTCACTAAAGAAATATTGTGCAATGAAAACTCTATTGAACAATATTTCAAAAGATTTTTGTAACATATAAAAAGAGAGCATCTTCCAGAGGTTCTCTTTTTATTTATTTTATAAAGCATCTAAATGATCGGCCCACTTTTGTAACCATTCCGCACATTCTTTTTCATACGCATGCAAATTATAAGTACCTTGTATTCCTTTTTTTGAATGCCCTAATACAGCTTCTGCAATTTCTGCAGGACAACTTAACCTAGATAGACCAGTACGTACAGTCCGCCTTAAATCGTGCGGACTCCAATCCTCAATTTCGGACAACCACAATTGTTCAGGCTGCAATGCATATGAAAGTTTTTCAGGATGTCGCATTTGCCATTTATACACTGTAAGAATTTTTTGGGTAATTGACCTGCCTTTAATTCTTGATTCAAAAAGAAAGTCTGACTCACGAGATAATGCTTTTATATATTCAAGGCATTGTTTAGAAAGTTGGACATACCTATCCGTACCATTCTTGCTTCCTTTTAAATGCCACGTACTTTTTTCAAAATCAATGTCCGCCCATTTCAACTCACAAACTTCTCCAGTACGGCACCCAGTCCATAACGTAATTCTAATAATATGCCTAAGTTTTTCTGAGAAACCTGATGTTGGAAGCCATTCCAATACTTTCTTAATTTCTTTATCTGATAGTACTCGGCTACCCTTTTTGTGTGTTAATTTCACCCTGCTTTGCTTTAAACTCGATTTAGCCAAAAGTGCCGGATTTGCAAAATCATCCTTAAATTTTTCCAATCCTATACTGTAGTCATAAGCCAACGTTAATTCTGCTAGCACACGCCCAGCTTGAACATTTGCCCCACGCTCAATAATTTTAGAAATCATATTTACGACATCTTTTCGCGTCACTTGATCAGCTGCTATATGCCCTAACACTCTAACCGCATCGCCGTATAGTGTTCTTCTAGCTTCATCTTGTCCTTTACGTTTTCTCGCTCCTGGAATCAACTTCTTACTGCCTGTTTTACTATCTAAAACATAACGGTCTTCAATTACATTAGTTAAATATAAATCAATCAATTCTTTGACTGTAAATTGGGCATTTGTTTCATCTCGTTTTTCTTGCTCAATCTTTTTTTGTTCCTTCTGATCTTTTAGCTCCTGACTTGGGCAAATACCTGCTCTGCGTTTGATCTTCATCTTTTGAAGCTCTACTCTAGCTTCAGCCAATGACATATCTGGATAAGTACCAATTTTTACTTTCTTTAACGAGTTATCAATAGGACTTCTGAAGCGATAAGAAAATGAAGTCAGACCTGTTTTCCCCTTATTAACTCTTAACCCTTCATTTTCACCAATATCTACTAAGAAAGTTTCAGGTTTCATTTTTTCAATAGCTCGAGCAGTTAACGCTACTTTTTTTGTATAAGTAGGATCTTTTACAGTCATATAGTTTTTCTAACCTTTTCGCACTCGGTAATTTTGCTAAAATCACCCTCAGATTTTTCAGCATGCATATGCTGATAGGATTTTAAATAAGATACACCAATAAAAGGTATACTAAAAGGTATACTTATTCACTGGATTCCTTAGGACTTGCTCGTTACCCCTAAGCAGCAATAGGAATGTAAGCAGATGATTATCATTGAAGAACTTATTATTTTTAAAGGTATTTTTATTAGATGAACATAGAAAATTCAAGTATTGATCTATCATCACTTACACCTATGATGCAGCAATACATGTCGGTGAAAATGCAGCATCCGCATTCTTTGATGTTTTATCGTATGGGTGATTTTTATGAACTGTTCTTTGAAGATGCACACAAGGCAGCCAAGATTTTAGGCATTACCCTGACCCATCGTGGTAAAGCCAATGGTCAGCCGATTCCTATGGCGGGCGTGCCTTATCATGCAGCCGAGGGCTATCTGGCACGTCTGGTCAAAAAGGGCGAAACCGTGGTGATCTGCGAGCAGATCGGCGAGGTTACTGGGAAAGGACCGGTTGAGCGTGGTGTAGTTCGGATTATTACGCCGGGCACCCTGACCGATGATGCCATGCTCGGTGCACATCAAAGCTCGAATCTGGTGGCTTTATGTATTCAGCAGAGTCAGATTGGCATTGCACTTCTCGATCTCAGCGCTGGCTTATTTAAAGTACAGCAGCAGGATTATGATCTTAACCAGCTCATGATTGAACTGGCACGTTTGATGCCAAGCGAAATTCTGCTGGATGAAAATATCGCTGATCCGACATTGACCGAACAACTCAAACAGCAACTGGATATCTCGGTCACCAAACGTCCAAATGTTGATTTCAACCTGAATAATGCACAAAAAACCTTATGTGACCAGTTTGCCGTCAGCACGCTTTCAGGTTTCGGAATTGATCATTTACCTTTGGCTAAAGCAGCCGCAGCGGCACTGATTCACTACGCCAAAGAAACCCAGAAAACTGCGTTACCGCATATCCGCACGATTCAGCTAGAACAGAGTTCAGATTTTATTGCTTTGGATCCGGTGACACGCCGTAATCTTGAACTGATTGAGCCTTTATTTGAACATGGGACATCCTTATTTCAGCTGATCAATGATTGCCAGACTGCCATGGGGGGGCGCTTGCTCAGTCGCACCCTGATGCAACCTTTACGCGATACCGCCTTGCTGGATGAGCGCCTGGATGCCATTCAAGCCCTGCTGCAAGGTTTCCACGAAGTACCTGTACGTTTGGTACTAAAAGAAATTAGCGATATTGAACGCGTGCTGAGCCGTATTGCGCTTGGCAGTGCCCGTCCACGTGATCTGGTGCAACTGCGTCAGGCCTGTGCGCAAATTCCATTTTTACGCCATGCCCTGCAACCGATTGTCAGTCAGCAACAGTCCAAACTTTTAGTACAACTCAATGAAGAGCTAGGCGACTTCCATGGTCTGCATCAACGTCTGATGTCCGCCATTGTGGAAAATCCACCCGTCCTGCTGCGTGATGGGAATGTCATTGCAGAAGGTTTTGACAGTGAACTCGATGAACTACGTCAGATTCGTGATCATGCCAGCCAGTTCCTGATTGATCTGGAAATTAAAGAGCGTGAACAAAGCGGCATTCCGGGACTGAAAATTGGCTACAACCGCGTCAGTGGATATTATATTGAGCTGACCCGCGCACAGGCTGAACAGGCACCCGAGCACTATATTCGTAGGCAAACCCTGAAAAATGCCGAACGCTACATCACACCTGAACTGAAAGCATTTGAAGATAAAGTCTTATCAAGCGAATCGCGTGCCTTGGCCCGTGAAAAAATGCTGTTTGAAATGCTGCTGGATGAACTGCGTCAGGATATCGGCAGTTTACAGATGATGAGCAGCGCCATTGCCCAGATTGATCTGATTGCTAATTTTGCCCATCAGGCGCGTTTACGCAACTGGTCGCGTCCAAAATTTAGCCCTGAAATCGGTGTAAGTATCACTGCCGGTCGACATCCGGTGGTAGAAGCCCTGAGTAAAACCGCCTTTACGCCGAACGATACGCGACTGGATTTTTCCCATCGGATGGCGATTATTACCGGTCCGAATATGGGCGGTAAATCGACCTTTATGCGCCAGACTGCATTGATTGTATTACTGGCTTATTGTGGTGCCTATGTTCCGGCACAAGCTGCAACCTTAGGTCCGGTTGACCGTGTCTTTACCCGTATTGGTTCTGCCGATGATTTATCGACCGGCAAATCAACCTTTATGGTGGAAATGACCGAAACCTCGCAAATCCTGCATCATGCCACCAGCCAGTCTTTGGTACTCATGGATGAAGTTGGCCGTGGAACCAGTACCTATGATGGCTTGTCTTTGGCTTGGGCCTGTGTGCTGGATCTGACCAAACGCATTCAATGTTTATGTCTATTTGCTACCCATTATTTCGAACTGACTGAACTGGATAAGGAAAGTGGCATTAATAACTACCATGTCACGGCCAAAGAGCTGAATGGTAATCTGATTTTATTGCATAAGGTGCAACATGGCCCGGCCAGTCAAAGTCATGGCTTGCAAGTCGCGAAATTGGCAGGCATTCCGGCTGCGGTGATTAAAGAAGCGCAAAACCGCTTAAAGATTCTGGAAAAACAGCATCAGGCCAAGCCACTGAGCCCGCAGCATGATCTTTTTGCAATGCCTGAAGTTATGGAGCCTATAGAACGTATCATCGAAATTGAAAAAGAATCGCCTGCACTGGACTTACTCGAAGATATTGATGTAGATAGTTTAACGCCACGTGAAGCCTTGCAGCAGTTATATGCGCTCAAAGACCTGATCAAACAGTCAAGTTAATTCTCGGTCCTAGACCTCATCTGGCATAGGGTCGATGTCCTGAACATACCGATGAATGCTGTAATTCATCGGTATGCGACCTTTTTTCAAATTTAACAGCCCTATATATAACAAATATCAATAAAAGGAATTGTTAGTTCCCCCTGTTTTTGCCTAAAATACAGCATTCGTAATTAGAACCATATTTTTTAGGTAGCTGTCGCCATGACCTTCGTTGTCACTGAAAATTGTATTAAATGTAAATATCAAGACTGTGTTGAAGTTTGCCCTGTAGACTGTTTCTATGAAGGTCCTAACTTCCTTGTGATTAACCCGGACGAATGTATCGACTGTGCGTTATGCGAACCTGAATGCCCGGCAAATGCAATTTTCTCTGAAGACGAATTACCAGAAGGTCAGGAAGTCTTTATTGAACTGAATGCTGACCTGTCACAAAAATGGCCAAATATCACACAAATTGGTGACCAGCCAGCAGACCGTGAAGAATGGAATGGCAAAGCAGACAAATTACAATACCTTGAAAAGTAATTAGTTTAAACTTTAAAAGATCAGCAAATGCTGATCTTTTTTATACTCAACGCACACATTTCATTGCAATATTCTCCAAATTTCTCCCTATATTTAGTCTAAAATAGCGCTATTTTGTAAATATCTGATTTCTATAAATGAAGAACTTGTTAAAGGGATTATTGAGTCTTTGTATAATTCCTCTTGTTTTTGTGGGCTGTACCACGACCACAAAACAACCTGGACAGGCCACCACACCTGCTGGAAAACGGATTTACATTCCACAAGAACGTGTTCAATACGATCGTAAAGCCCACCCGAAAACTGTGCCTTATGTGTATACTCACTGGGTATCGGCACTGGATAATTTGTCACGCGTGCGTGAATATGAGGTTTTTCTGGAACGTCATGGGGTTGGCAATATCATTCCGAGTTTCGAGTTGATGCGTACTGCACGTGATTGGGCCAAGTGTGGTCGTTCCCAATACATGATTCCGAGCCGTGAATTATGGGCCAATCAGATCCCCACTTTAAAAGTCTTTAAATATCTGGTTGCAGCCAATGTACTGACTGATTTTGAAGTCACATCAGTCTATCGTGACTTGCCTTTAAACCAGTGTGCCGGCGGTGCCAATTCTTCACGCCATCTGTACAACTCTGCCATCGATTTCCGGATTGGGCCTGAATATCCCCAAGCACAAGATTATAGTTATATTGAAAATACCAAGTTTAAATTGTGCCAGTTCTGGGTGCAGCATGGTCAAAGCCTGAATATGGGACTCGGCATGTATGCTTCTGGCCAGATCCACATCGATACCCAAGGTTATCGTACTTGGGGACCGAGTTTAGGCCGTAATTCCTCAATGTGTAATTACTAAGTCATGACAACCACTCTACAAAGTTCATTCAGGACATTGTAGAGCCTAAAAAATCATCACCTATAGAACAATAAATTGCGCTCTGCCGCGAAAAGTTTAAAATGCACGCATCGCAATCGAGGTGCTAAGACTATGCAACAAATGTGGACAGACATTGATCACTACATTGATTCACATTTAATTCCTGAAGACCCTATTCTGAATCAAACTCTTGAGAATACCGCAGCGCACGGTTTTCCTGATCATCTGGCTGTAGCACCGAACCAAGGCATGTTGTTGCAGATGCTAATCCAGATGAACCAATGTAAACGTATACTGGAACTCGGCACATTTGCAGCATATAGCACCATGTGGCTGGCACGTGCTTTGCCGGATGATGGCTATATCCTGACCATTGAAGGACGTGATACCCATGCAGCGATGGGTCAGGAAAATATTGATCGCGCGCAGCTTAAACAGACCGTTGAACTGAAATGCGGCCGTGCAGCAGATGTGCTTAAAGCCCTGCCTGAAGATACGGAAGCTTTCGATTTCATCTTTATTGATGCAGACAAACAGAGTTATCCGGAATATCTGGAACTCAGTTTAAACCTGTCGCACTCAGGTACACTTATTTTTCTGGACAATGTGATTCGTGCTGGCGAAATCATTAACCCGGACAATAATAAACCAAGTATTGAAGGCATTCGTGACATGTTTAAAGCGCTTCAAAATCATCCACGTATCTTGTCATGCACTGCTTTACAAACGGTTGGCAGCAAAGGACATGATGGTTTTGCACTCGCGATTGTGAAATAAAACAAGAAGAACAAAAATCACCCAATGACATATTTACCATAAATAACATTAACTTATAAATATTAACCACAGAGTTATCCACAATATATGAGGATAACTCTGGTCATTTTTAAATCAAGCTGTAACAATTTACGATTAGACTTCGCGCTTGGCTATTATATGCAATTCTCACTTCGCAACCAGTAAAGGCACTTTTGAATTCCGGAAAATCGTAGTCGCAATACTGCCCAAAAAGAACTGGTGAATTTTACTGTGACTAAATGCACCCAACACGATCAGCTGAATTCCGAGTTCCTGCTGATAGGTCAAAATATTTTCTGCGACATCGCCATAGCGGTATTGTGGCACCACATCTAAACCAGCCTGATTTAAATATTGCAAAGGCTCATTCAGAATCTCAGCATGATCACCGATATATAACAGATGGCATTGCAATAAGCGCAGCAGATCACTTTCCGCAATCCGTTTCATCATCTTGATACAGGTTGGTGAATATTCATAGGCAAAAATAAATCGTGTCGGTGGCTTAAACTGTTCCCCGACTGTCATCACGGTACAGTTTGCCCCACGAATAAAATTTTCGACATTGGTACCAATCGGTTTGTTTTTTTCAGCCGAGCGTTCACCGAGTAATCCAATCACTGCAATATCATCAGGCTGCAGGATCTGGAAGCTTTGCTCCAGAAAATCACCCTTTTCCTGAATATGTGTGGTTTGAATACCGTGTTCTGCCAGAATCCGCTCGGAAATGTGTTGCAGCAGGTTATTGCTATAATCCAGCGCAATTTCACTTTGTTTTTGTTCAAGCTCAGCCAGTTCTTTGAGTAACATGGCATTGCTTTCAAAGCCGATCACTCCGCTGATTTCCCCCAGATGATAACTGGCCGGGTAATAATCCAAAACCTGTAACAGGACCAGTTCACGCCCAGTCTGTTTGGCAATCCATGCCGCCGCGTCTGCCAGCGCGTTTATACATGGTGATGAGTCGATGCAGGCAATGACACGTTTCATGTTTAGCCTCTCTTCTATTTATGATAAAAATTTCTTAGTTATTTTTAACTTAGCATAAGCATTCAAAAATGTGCAGCAAAATCTGTAAGGCTTGAATTGAAATATGTTAACTTTTATGTGAACAAATATAGATCAACATATCGATCTATTTGCTGAGTCAGGCTGTTGTATCAAGCAATTGACTTCCAAAAGCTTATTCACGATAGCGAATGAATTGAGCCGGATTACCGGCGACAATCGCGCGTTCCTCAACATTCTTGGTCACCATACTGTTCATTCCCACCACGGCCTGATCTGCGATTTTAATTCCATCCTTGATACCGACATGCGCACCTAGCCATACATCCCGACCGATCTCGATGCCTTGCGATCGTACTGGCTGCTGATAAATCGGCTGCTCCAGATCCATGCCATGATCAAAGGCATAAAGATGACAATAAGCGGCGATACGCACCTGATCATGCAGTTTAATCCCCACCCGGCCACCATCCAGAATACAGTGATGATTGATCGCCACTTCATTACCGATCTCTAGGGGGCCATGTAAGGTGCAATCTGCAGCAATAAAGCTATTATCACCAATAATGATTTTGCGTCCCGGCTCCGCGAAAATATGTGCAAGAGGTGAAATAAAACAGTTTTCACCAATCTCGACGGTTTCCATTTCCATCAAGTAAGCCTGATAGTCCTTTTGCCACGCTTCTGCCCAACCGCGATTTTTTGGCTTTAAAGACCAGTACAGCCAAGGCATGTAATTCAGGCGATGTTTATGCTGCTCACGATATTTCAGTAATGGATCTACGTCAGTCATCTGTCGCTTCTTCTATGATTTTGAGCTGTTCACGGCCGCGGGTCACATCTTGAATTTTTAAGGCAAAAGGTTGAATTTGATGTAAGTGAAATAAGGCGCTGATCTGCACCCCTTCGGCTGTATATTCTTCCTGATAATCGATTTGCTGCTGATTCAATTCATATTGAAAGATGGCCCATTCATTGAATTGACAGGAAAATTGCACCTTCTTCTTTTCAATCAGTTCAATTTTTTCTGCCAACAACAAACATTGTCCAGCGCAACCGCCATAGGCACGTACCAAGCCCCCTGTTCCCAGCTTGATCCCGCCATACCAGCGATTGACCAGTACCAGCACATTGGTCAGCTCATTGCCTTCAATGGTCGCCAGAATCGGGCGTCCCGCTGTGCCTGAAGGTTCACCATCATCATTAAAGCGTACCTGATGGCCAATTTTCCAGGCCCAGCATTGATGGGTGGTACTTGGATCGCGATAAGCCTCCAGAAAATCTTTGACGTCCTGCTCATTTTCAACAGGGGTGGCAAAGGCCTGAAAGCGGCTTTTTTTGATGTCTTCCTCAAAACTGACCAGGCTGGCAATGGTAAATGGCATAACTTCAGACTTTAAACTCTCACTGCTGCAGTATACCTGCTTTGCACAGACAAATAAAAAGCCTCTCCACGGAGAGGCCTGATTTTAATCGATTGTTTTACTCAACTTCTTGGCAAATATTATCGTTCACGCAAGGCTTCTTTGGCTTGTTAAATGGCTTGATCAGATAATCCATCACGGTTTTTGAACCTGTGCGAATATCCACGGTGGCCACCATCCCCGGAGTAATATTGAACTCCTGCCCGGCATTATTGCTGAGCTTGTCGCTATCGGTACGGATATACACCCGATAATAAAATTGATCCTGCTTGACTTCATCACGCAAGGTATCCGGTGAAATCATCGCAACTTTACCATTCAACCCATCATAGATCGAATAATCATAAGCTGTAATTTTAACCAATGCTTCCTGATCAGGGCGAATAAAGGCAATATCACGCGGCGAGATTCGTGCTTCAACCAGTAATTTTTCATCCAGTGGCACGATGGTTATCAACTTGCCATTTTGTGGAATCACGCCGCCCAGCGTCATCACATCAATCTCTTTGACTACACCGCGAACCGGTGATTTAAAAACAGTTCGGCTCAAAGTATCCGACTTGCCACGTACCACCTGTTGCTGAGTTTCCACATCGGTATTGGCTTTGGACAGCTCTTGCCGCGCATTTACATAATATTGATTACGGATATCATTCATTTGATTACGCAAATCGTTGGCTTCACGTTTTAGACGCAACACTTCAACTTCACTGGCTGCCCCTTTGGCAACTAATGGTGCGGTCATTTCTAGTTCTTGCTGCACCAGTAACAAAGCCTGTTCCAGGCCTGCAACAGATTCTTGCAAATTGGCTCGACGCGACTGATACAGGGCCGTTTCTTCTTTAACCAATTTGGGGTATTTCAACACTTCTTCAGGAAAGACCAACGGTGCGCCGGTGACTTCCGCACGTAAACGGGCTGAAGTGGCACGTGACGACACCAGCAAGGATTCTGATTCACCGACATTGGATTCAAAGCGGGTCGGATCAAGCTGGGCCAATACTTGCCCACGCTCGACAATTTCACCTTCTTTGACGTTGAGTGTGGTCAGAATACCGCCATCCAGAGACTGAATCACCTGCTCTTTGGATGATGGAATTATTTTCCCGGTACCGGTAGACACTTCTTCCAATTTGAATAACCAGGCCCAGGTCAGTAATACCAATAGGCCAATGCCGATAATCCAGATGATGACACTTGATTTCGGTAATGGCGGTTCCTGAAAGCTGACCTTGCTGGAACGTTTTAGTTGCTGTAGTTCACTCATGCACTTGCTCCCACAACCCGCTTATTACCACCCTGCGACTGATTCAGGATCTGATCCCGTGGCCCATCCATCACAATCTTGCCATCATTGACCACCAGAATACGATCCACCAGTTCCAATACCGCACGGCGATGAGTGGCGACGATCATCGTACGATGGGTTAAATACCCTTTAAGATGATCAATCAACTGTTTTTCTGACACATCATCAATGGCAGCGGTCGGTTCATCCAGTAGCAAAATCTTTGGTTGACGAATCAACAACCGCGCCAATAACAAGGCTTGGCGCTGTCCACCAGAAAAGCCGACACCACCCTCTAAAATGATATGATCCAGCCCTTCTTTTTTCTCCTGTACAAATCCCAGTGCACCGGTAATTTGTAAGGCTTCCAGAATTTGCTGATCGGTGGCCAAAGGTGCACCCAAAGTCAGGTTTTCACGAATTGAACCATAAAATAACTGCGAGTTCTGATTTAGCAAACTCATATCACGCCGCACATCTGACGGATCAATCAGGGTCAGATCAATCCCATCCAGCTTGACCTTGCCCTGTAACGGTGTCTGCATCCCAGACAAGAGCTGCAACAAGGTCGATTTTCCTGCACCATTACGGCCCAGAATTGCAATTTTCTCCCCGGGCTTGATCTCTAGCTTGGGAATCATCAAACTCGGTTTCGGATCATCATCGCCATATTTAAACACCACACCGTTGAGCTCATAATGCCCATCTAGTGCCGGACGATGAATCAGGTGCGAATAGTCCGGCTGGTCCACCGGTTTTTTCATGAGTTCATCCAGACCGGATTTCGCGACTTTAGCCTGTTGCAAGCGCCCCAGCACACCCGTAATTTGTGAAATTGGTGCCAGCATGCGTGAAGAAAGAATCGAACAGGCCACCAAAGCACCCGTGGTCATGTCACCTTCCATCACCGCAAAAGCCCCGACTAAAACCACAATCGCAAAGGTTAGTCCCTGAATTTTTTGGGTCCAGGCGGTCATCAAGCCGACAATTTTACGTTGCTGCATGCTGACATCGGCTGACACTTCATTCATATGATTCCACTGATTCTGGAAGCGCGTTTCAGCCCTTAACAGCTTGATGTCTCCAATGCCTTGTACGGCTTCTACCAGCAAGGCATTGCGGATGGCAGATTCACGCATCCCCAACTGGGCCAGTTGTGCCAGTTTTTTCTGCGCCAGAATTCCCGGAAGAATCATTAAAGGCACAACGAGTAACATGACCCAGAACAGATTTCCCCCAATGACCCAGAATATCCCTAAGAACAGGAAGAAGAATGGCAGATCGGCAATGGCCGTAACTGTGGTTGAAGTCACCAGTTCGCGGACGCCTTCCAGCTCACGAATTTGTGAAATGAAGGTTCCTGTTGATTTGGAACGTTCACTGTTTTTAATCCGCAAGGAATGACCAAAAACCCGGTCAGAAATTTTTAAATCCGCGCGTTTACCAATAATGTCTGATAGATAGATCCGCGAGACACGTAATACAAATTCAAAAATCGCAGCGATCAGCACGCCACCGGCCAACACCCATAACGTCGGAATAGATTGCGATGGAATGACACGGTCATAGACATTCATCGAGAAAACTATCGTGGCCAGTGCCAGAATATTGGCAATTAAAGACGCAAACATCACATCGATATAGCGCTTCCAGTCATTCAGGACAATTGACCAGAACCAGTTTTTCTCAAAGGGTTTGATATATTCATCCACCCGCGCATCTGGAACTGAAGATTCAGGACGCAGCACATAAAGATGCTTTATGCCAACCTCTAACTGTTCAATCGTGAAACTTTGAGATAAACCTTCATCACCACTGAGCTGGATGCTGACATTGCCCTGTGTGTCGATGCGTTCAATCACCCCCACATCACCACTATCGAATTCAACCAGTAAAGGTAAACGCCATGGATTCAGCAGGCTGCGCTCAAATTTATTTTTACGGACATTTAAACCCATCTGACGACTGACAATTTTGAGCATGTCATCGATGTCATGATGCTGGTTCCAGTCCAGTTGCAGGCGTATCCGCTCCTCAGAAGGCTCGATCCGGTAATGCCGGGCAATATTTAAAACTGCCTGAAGCCAAGGTTGATAATTTATTATTGTAGTACTCATGGCTGAACTTCAAACCCCTGAATAGAAATGCTGTTAAGCGCGTAAATATCCCGTGTACGGCCCGTGACCTGAATGTACTGTACGATCGCCGAGTAAATGTCATAGCGTGCCGATTCAATTTCCTGCGCGGCACTATGAATGGCTTGCTCTGCATTCAGCAAATCCACTACGGTTCGGGTACCCAATTTATATTGTTCTTGATACAGCTCTTTGGTGCGTACCGTGGTTGCGCGGCGCTGGGATAAAACCCCCATTTGTTTTTGTTTATTTTCAATTTGCTCGCGGATCAAGCGCACCTGATCTAGCACATCCAGATAGACCGTATTAACCTGTGCGCGTGCAGCTTCTTCGGCATAGCTTGCGGCACGGGTCTGTGAACGCGTTGCACCACCCTGATACAAATTACTGCTGGCTTCAATCATGACTGAATTATAAAAGCCATCATCTTCATTATTATTTGGATTCCGTCCATTCATCGCCTGACTTAGACTACCTTTAACACTAATGGTCGGATAAGGGCTTAGCCGCGCCTGATCTTTTTGCAAACGGGCAACA
This sequence comes from Acinetobacter lwoffii, assembly GCF_024129355.1. Classification (GTDB taxonomy): domain Bacteria; phylum Pseudomonadota; class Gammaproteobacteria; order Pseudomonadales; family Moraxellaceae; genus Acinetobacter; species Acinetobacter lwoffii_I. The sequence continues at coordinate 193,029 of NZ_JAMXXP010000002.1, forward strand.
TTGACCCCGGCATGGGCCAGAATCATGTTCGGAATCTGGGTAAATTCCGGATCCTGATAAAGATCGGCCTGTGCCACAATACGATCAGGAATATCCCATTCAATAGCTGATACATCAAATCCTAGCAAGGTACGCAAGCGTTGTTGATATTGTCTGAGTTGGGTCTGCTGAACAATCAGATTCGATTGCGCTGCTTCCAGATTGGACTGGGCCTGAATCGGGTCGGCCTGACTGCTGATTCCGGCGCGGGCACGCAAATTGGCAATTTCTGCAATCCGTCCAATGCCCTGAATCTGCTGTTGGGCAATCTGGGTGATTTGCTGATAACGTTTGATATTCACTATTGCATCTGCTACTTCAAATGCAATCTGATCCAAACTAACCAGCACTCTTGCCTGTTCTTCTGCCAAGCGGGCTTCTTCCACACTGATATTGGTTTTAATTTTGCCAAAGTCATACAGCATCTGGGTGGCATTCAAAGAAACCATTTGTCGTCCACGTTCACCGGAAGTGAGATCCCCTGTCCCGATACCACCGGACACCTGCGGATAATAACCCGCTCTCGCTACATCAATATTGGCTGCCTGCGCAGATAATGTCGAAATACTCTGGGTGATTTCAGGACGTCGTTGCACTGCCCGGTGTACGGCTTCCACCAGATTCATTTTTTGTGGAATGCCACCTGTGATCGTAGGACTTAAAGCTGACTGTCCTGACTGTGGTCGGGTAATTTACGGCAGCTCAGCTACTTTTGATGTATCTAATGAATAATGACCAAGCGACGTGATATCAATGCTATGCGCTGACCGTGTCGGTTTGGGTGCAATCAGCTGGCCCAAGCCATTCTTGAGATTGGAAAAATAATGGGGTGAGTTTTCTGCATGCCCCAAAGACACAGATAAAGGCAAAAGAAGAAGTATCAATCTCTTTCTTTTTTGATCTGTTTTCCCCTGATTTTTTTTAAAGTGTTCTGCCCTAAATCGCATAATTATGTAATGTTTCTTGTTTTAGCCTAACAATATAACAAATCCTTTTAAAAGAAATCTTTTTCACTTTGATTTGAGCAAAAAAAACCCTGCATCCGACAACTGGCGCCTGATGCAGGGTTTTTATAGAAAGCAGGATTATTTAAACAGTGAAATCATCACCCAGATAAACTTTTCTCACAGTCTCATTTGCCAGAATTTCTTCTGGTGTGCCTTCAGCAAGCAATGCGCCTTCACTGACAATATAGGCATGCTCACAAATCGCCAGCGTTTCACGCACGTTATGATCGGTAATCAGTACCCCAATTCCGCGATCTTTCAAGTTCGTAATAATATCCTTAATATCTCCAACCGAAATCGGATCGACACCGGCAAAAGGCTCATCGAGTAGCATAAATTTTGGGTCAGCCGCAAGTGCACGCGCAATCTCAGCACGACGTCGTTCCCCACCAGATACGCTCATGCCCAAAGAATCTTTGATATGGGTGATTTTAAAGTCTGCCAATAGCTCCGCCAGACGTTGCTGACGTTGTGCCTTGGTCATATCTTTACGGGTTTCCAGAATCGCCATAATATTTTCAGAAATCGTCAGTTTTCGGAAAATCGAAGCTTCCTGCGGCAAATAACCAATTCCCTTACGTGCCCGCTCATGCATTGCGAGGTCGGAAAGATCCAGATCATCCAGATAGATTTCCCCCTTATCCATCCGCACCAGACCGACCACCATATAGAAACTGGTGGTTTTACCGGCGCCATTCGGTCCCAGCAACCCGACAATCTGACCACTTTCCATGCTGAACGACACATCTTTCACTACCCAGCGTTTATTATAATTTTTCGCCAGATGTTTAATGGTGAGGGTTTGAACCTGCTGCGATTGCTCCATTAATCACGCGCTCCCGGGAAGGATGTTGAACTAGATGGTGGAATCACAATTTTTACGCGACCTTCAGCTGAACCGGTTTTATTCGGTGTACCGATGGCTTCAACATCACCCTTATTCATGCTGTATTTTAAAGTCGCACCACGAATACTGGCACCATTCTGCTGCAACAGTGCATTACCTGACAGGGTAATAATGCCAGTTTCAGCATTATAGACAATTTTCTGCGCCTGGCCTTTGGCAAGACCTTTGGCCGGATCCACTTTTTGCTGGAACTGTGCCGGGCTGCCTGTCGCTGTAATCAGGCTGATCTGACGCTTATTGTTCAGATTGGCCACAATTGAATTGGCTTGCAGCTTCATAGTGCCCTGTTCAATGATGACATTGCCCGAATACGTCGTCACACCCGTCCGCTCATTGAAAGTCGCCCGGTCAGCCAGCAAGGTAATTGGCTGGTTACGGTCAGATGGCAGGGCAAAAGCAGTGATTGAACCGAGTCCAACCACAGTCGCCAGCGTCATACGCTTCAGGAAAGTGTGCATCATTTTGGCTTTAGGAGTTTGGTTCATACTTTCCTCGAATATTAAAGAATTCGTATTGACCATCATTAAGATTGGCTTTAAGACCCTGGCTGACAAATTCAGCCTGTGGAGATTCCACAATCACTGTCTTGTCTGTTTCAATTTCACGTGTTTTCGGAAAAGCAGTCAGTTCTTCAGTACGAAACTGCATTTTTCCATTTTGCATGATTTTGGTGGCGAGCACTTCTTGAGAGAGTACAACTTTTGTATTGTCATCATAACCATGCGCCATTTTGGCAAAGAAAGTCGCATCGACTTTACCATTGTCATAGGTCGATGCTCGCAGATTTTCCAGCTTTGAGGTTTCTAGCTGCAGGTTCTGCTCGAGTCGGTCCACTTGGGCACGAACCGACACCTGGCCTGCTTCATCCGTCTGGGTTAAGTTAATATTTTGAGCGGAATAGGTCATGCTGCGCGCAGAGTCTGCCTGCAGCTTGTTGCCCTTGCCGCTGTAATAGTAATAACCACCACTTATTGCGGCAATAATCACAGCCGTAATATATAAAACTTTAGTATCCATAAGCGGTGTACTTAATCCAAAAGATATGACTTATTAATAAGGCGCACGAGTATATTTTTCAAGTAACTCTTGGTACATGCCTTTGGACATTAACAACATATCGCAGATTTCACGCACCGCACCACGTCCACCCTGCGCCTGAGTCACCAGATCGGCACGGCGGCGAACTTCAACATGACCATTAGGCACGGTCACTTTCATGCCGGCAATGGCAAAAGCAGACAGATCAGGCCAGTCATCGCCCATGTACAGGCAATCTTCAGGATCAATGTTGAGCTGTGCGCAGGCTTCACGAAGTGCTGTACCTTTGTCTTCACGGCCCTGATAGACCAGATCAACACCCAGATCCGACATACGCTTTTCTACGATATTGCTTTTACGTCCGGTGATAATAATCACCTTGATCCCTGCTTGCTGAACCAGTTTCATGCCCAGACCGTCACGAATATCAAAGGATTTGATCTCATCGCCAGTATTAGTCAGCGTTACAAAGCCATCACTTAAAATACCATCTACATCAAGCACCAGTGCTGCAATATGACGTGCCTGCTCTAATAATACATAAGATGCCATTTATTAATTTACCCCAGCCTGAATCAGGTCATGCATACTAATCACACCAATGACTTTATTGGCATCATCAACAACTACAAATTGATTAATTTTATGCTCATTCATACGTTCCAGTGCCACCACTGCACGTGCTTCCTGAGAAATGGTCAACGGATTTTTGGTCATCACGTCCTGAATAGCCAGATTGACATCAAAACCTTGCTGCTTATCAATCAAGCGACGCAAGTCACCATCGGTAAAAATCCCCAGCAACACATCATTTTCATCGACGACTGTGGTTAAGCCCAAGCGCTTGTTGGAAATTTCGTACAATACTTTATTCATGGCGGTATCTGGCGAGACTTTAGGTAAATCTGCGCCAGTACGCATCAGATGCTTCACATGCAATAACAGACGCTTACCCAGCGCACCTGCAGGATGTGAGCGTGCAAAATCATCCGAGGTAAAGCCGCGAGCATCCAATAAAGCTACCGCCAAAGCATCGCCCAAAGCCAATGTTGCCGTCGTTGACGATGTCGGCGCTAAACCCAGTGGACAAGCCTCCTGAATATTACCCAGCGTTAAAGCTACATCAGCATTTTGTGGCATTGGACCACGATCATCACCACTGATGGTAATCAGCGGAATTTCCAGATGCTTGATCAGCGGCATCAGCATCATGATTTCATCACTCTTGCCCGAGTTTGAAATTGCAATCAGCACATCACCAGCCACCAGCATCCCTAAGTCACCATGACCGGCTTCACCTGGATGCATAAAGAATGAGGGAGTTCCGGTCGAAGCAAAGGTCGCCGCCATTTTACGGCCAATATGACCTGACTTGCCCATTCCGGTAATCACCAGACGACCAGTACACTGTAGAATAATTTCACATGCCCGGCTAAAACGGTCATCAATCTGTGTTGCTAAAATCTGTAGTGCATTTTCTTCAATGCGCAGTGTTTCAAGTGCGACTTTCTGGAAATCTAGTTGATTCGCTGTTTTTTGTGGATTCAAAGCCTGTTTACCTACGCTAAGGACAGAGAAAAACTCTGGTTTGATGGGCATAATTTTCGCAATTTTAGCATAGCTATGCAATTGTAAGCTTTCTAAATATAGAAGATTCGACGGATTTTTAATATATTCAGATTGTATTCAACTTGCACAATCTGGTATCTCCATCTCTACATTCGCTCCATTTTTAAATTGGTTAAATGCGCTTGTTTTTATTTTTATAGAAATATAATTACACTATTCGAAATAGGTTGGGTTCAAATAAAATCTTACTCATCCAAATACAACTTAAGCACACTGGCAGACATTATCTCTAAAAATGTGAACCTAATATCCCCCCATTTCACTTCCTAAACCTCTTTTTTATAAATCACTCTCATCACCTAACTACCCTAAATAACTGAGGCTTTTTACGCTTTTATCTTTATGAATAATTATGCTTAGGTTAAGATGATTCATCCTTTTATTTGAAGTCTTTTGAACAGCTATGCAACCATTTGTTCTATATAACTCAGAGCAACGCAAAAAAGTAGAATTCGTACCTCGTGTTGAAGGTCAAATTGATCTGTATGTCTGTGGTATGACGGTTTATGACTACTGTCATATTGGACATGCACGTACAGTGGTTGCATTTGACTATATTATCCGTTTCCTGCGTAGCCAAGGCTGGAAAGTCAAATATGTGCGTAATATTACGGATATTGACGACAAAATTATTAAACGTGCCAATGAAAATGGCGAAAGTATCTCAGAGCTAACCAGCCGCTTTATTGATGCGATGAATGAGGATTTTGCCAAACTGGGCTGCCTTGCACCTGATGTAGCACCTAAAGCCACAGATTACATCGATCAGATGCAGGATATGATCAGCAACCTGGTCGACAAAGGTACGGCTTATCCATCCAATAATGGTGATGTCTACTTTGAGGTCGAGAAGTTTGCCAAATATGGTCGTCTTTCTGGCCGTAAACTAGAAGATATGCAAGCCGGTGCCTCTGAACGTGTCGATGTTGAAGTCGAAAAGAAACATCCGTTTGACTTTGTCCTCTGGAAACACGCCAAAGAAAATGAACCGTCATGGGCATCTCCTTGGGGTAATGGTCGTCCAGGCTGGCATATTGAATGTTCAGCAATGTCGACCTGCTGCCTGGGTAATCATTTCGATATTCATGGCGGCGGTGCCGATTTAACCTTCCCGCACCATGAAAATGAAATTGCACAATCTGAAGCTTCTACTGGCGAACAGTATGTCAATTACTGGATGCATGCCGGATTTATTAATGTCGATGGCGAGAAAATGTCGAAGTCTTTAGGCAATTTCTTCACTATTCGCGACGTGATTGAAAAATTCCATCCGGAAGTGGTGCGTTATTTCATTGTCTCTTCCCATTATCGTAGCCCGGTGAATTACTCGGATGTTGCCTTAAAAGAAGCAAAAAATACCTTGTCTCGTTTCTATCACTCGTTTAAAACCTATCAGGCGGTTTATGGTGATCATCTGATTGAAACTCTGGATGAGGCTTTGGTTGAACGTTTTAATACCGCTATGTGTGATGATTTCAATACGCCTGAAGCGATTGCGGTATTGTTCGAAATCAATAAAGAACTGAATCGTGCCGTGAAAGAAGAAAATGCGGAACAGGCAGCGATTTATTATGCAACTTTACGTCACCTGACCAATATTCTCGGTCTGGTACAGCAGGATGTAGAAGAGTTCCTCAAGTCTGACATTGGTCAGGAAGCTCTAGGGTTGTCACCTGAACAAATTGAAGATTTAATTCAACAGCGTCAGGATGCCAAGAAAGCCAAAGAATTCGCACGTGCGGATGAGATTCGTCAATCTTTACTTGATCAAGGTGTTGTTCTTGAGGATACCCGTCAAGGTACGGTTTGGCGCCGTGCTGATTAATTAATCAAACAGATTTATAGAGAGTTGACACTGCTGTGGAATTCTCTATAATTCACCTCATTGCGGGAATAGCTCAGTTGGTAGAGCATAACCTTGCCAAGGTTGGGGTCGGGAGTTCGAGTCTCCTTTCCCGCTCCAGAATACGAAAAACCCTTATCGAAAGATAAGGGTTTTTTATTGTGTTTGAAAAAAATTTATTAATAAAATGCATATCTCAAATCACTTATTCATCCTCTTTTACCCTGACAATTTTTTTGGGTTATTTATGACAAAGTGCTATTGTGGATAAACTTTAAAACTTCAATCCCTTTCATAACGATATCGTTTTATGACTTATAAATTAAATGCTCGTCATCTAATTCTAGATCTTTTATATGCCTCTAAAAACTCCACCCTGTCTATTAAGCGGATATTAACTGCTGCTGAATTATTGGGTATATCTGACAATGGGATCCGTGTCGCTGTGGCCCGATTAAATCAGGAAAATGTGATTCAAGCTGTAGAGCGCGGCGTATATCAATTGCTAGAGAAAAAATTCGATACTTCTTTTATCAGCTTAAACAAACACCCTGATATGCAAACGGCGACCACATGGAACGGAAAATATGTATTGGTCTATACCGGCACTTTGGGACGTGTAGACCGTACTGCCTTATCTAAAAGAGAAAAAGCGCTACGTTATTATGGTTTTCAGGAACTAGAGCAAAATGTTTTTATTCGTCCCGATAATTTAACACTAAACCTAAGTCCATTAAAAACAGCTGTAATCCAGTTTGGATTAGATCCTGACGCACGTTTTTTCCAAATCAGTCAACTGGAAAGTGAAACCGAAGTTCGTGATTTATGGGATATCGAAGCGCTACATCAGACCTATCATGCAGTACAGCATGATATCAATGACTGGTTTGAGAATTACCAAAATCTGACTTTAGCAGATGCTGCAAAAAGTGCCTTTTATCTAGGTAAATCTGCCCTGTTTAGTTTACGTGCTGATCCTTTGCTTCCTGCAGAATGGATAGACACCGATGCCCGACAACAATTTGAGCTCGCAGTCCGCAAAATAGAAAAACAGGGTCAACTTTTATGGCAACATTATTTTAAAGACCAAGGGGTCTAATTTATTTCTATTTTATACACAAAAATAAATTGACTGTAATATTTCATCCAAATATATTGAATACAGCAATAAGAACTAAATATAGGCAGAAGAATGAACAGCAAGGTTAGTGTCACAGAACTTTTTAGTCGTGATGAAATTAAAGAACTCACCACGACCTCAGACTTGCACGGTGCCTGGGCAGTAGGTTCGACATGGACCGTAATTGTCATGACCTTTGGCACGGTAGCCTATAGCTGGGAATATTTACCTACGTGGGGGAAAGTCCTGATGTGCGCGCTGGCATTGGCCATTCTTGCTGGACGCCAGCTTGCCATGGCTATTTTGATGCATGATGCCTCGCACCATAGTCTTTTTAAAACCAAATGGTTGAACACTCATTTGACTGACTGGCTCTGTGCACGCCCGATCTGGAATGATGTCGGCAAGTATCGTCCCTATCATCTGAAACATCATGCTAAAACCTCGCAGCCAGATGATCCTGACTTGGGGTTGGTAAAAAATTTTCCCATTACTCAAAGCTCACTATTCAGGAAATTCTTTCGTGATCTGAATGGGCAATCTGGACTTAAGTTCCTTGCAGGTCGAGTATTAATGGATCTTGAATTACTGGAATGGAGTGTTTCCAACGACCCCAAGCCAATTCCGCGTGGTGATCGCAGCAATCTAGAGTTAGCGAAAAACTTGCTGAAAAATAGTTCCGGTATGCTCATCTCAAATGCAGCAATTTTTTCTGCACTGTGGGCCAGCGGACATCCTAAACTATATTTATTATGGCCTCTTGCCTATATCACTCCATTCCCCTTGTTCATCCGCATCCGCGCCATGGCTGAGCATGCGGGCCTAGAAACCAGTCATTCTGCCCTGAGCAATACTCGAACTACCCGTGCAGGCTGGCTGGCACGTGCTTTTGTTGCACCAATTCATGTGAACTATCATATTGAACATCATTTAATGGCCTCTGTTCCGCATCAAAAGCTGGCAAAAATGCACCAGATGTTAAGAGAGCGTCAGTATGTCGATGCTCCGCCAAGTTATCTGGATGTGATTCGCTCACTTTTAAAAAATAATCAATTTTCCTGATGCTTAGATTATTCAATTTCAATGCTGATGGTTTTCGGCATGTGAATGCGGATGTGAGGATTGTCCCCGATGTTCCGGCGGACAATCTTCCGCTTCGATCTGCAAGGTCATCTCGGTAATATGATGCTCATGGTGGAGCATCTCAAAGGCCTGATGACGCAGTTTCTGATAATCCACATTCGGTGCAACCAGATGCACAGTCAGCATGACTTTTTTGGAGGTAATTGCCCAAACCTTGAGCTGATGAATGTCCTGAACCCCTTCGAGCGCCAAAAGATCGTGGCGTAATTTTTCAATATCAATTTCATCCGGCACACCTTCAAGCAGAATATTGATGCTCTGTTTCAGCAAAATCCAGGTTCTTGGCAACACCCAAAATCCGATCAATACCGCAATCAGCGTATCCACCCACATCCAGCCAGTCAAATAAATCACCAGCGCCCCAATGATCACCCCGACTGATCCCAGTGCATCACTGAGCACTTCCAGATAAGCGCCTTTGACATTGAGACTTTCTTGACTGCTAGACACCAGAATTTTCATGGAAATCAGGTTAATGAACAGCCCCAAGGTGGCCACGATCATCATGCCCAAGCTCTGGATTTCTGGCGGATAACTCAAACGCTGATAAGCTTCAAACAAAATATAAATCGCAACCACAAACAGCATCACGGCATTAAACAGGGCAGCCAAAATCTCAAAGCGCTGATAACCAAATGTCCGTTTATTGTCTGCCGGTTTTTGTCCAATTTTGATAGCGACTAAAGCGATAGCCAGTGCAGCAGCATCGGTAAACATATGCGCAGCATCAGAAAGTAAGGCCAAACTTTGAGTTAGAAAACCAGCAATCACTTCCACAATTAAAAAAGTGGTGGTTAATCCCAGCGCTATTGATAATTTTCTGGCATTTTTTGCAGTCACGGCGACATGACTATGTTCATGATGATGTGAATTCCCCACCGGCCCCTCCCTCCTTCTTATTCAACGAGGACTGTATCCTCAGCATCTTTTCAAGTTTTGTTCTGATTCATATTACGCTTGAATTTTACCTATTTAAGTAGGTTTTTTATGAACTGTTTTATCAGTCGACATTAGATTAAAGTTTTAGCTTTTTCATGTTCTGCCAGCCAGGCCTGTACCGAAGCACACTTAAAATTACGCTCGACATATTCTATTATTTTCACAGGAAGTTTCACCTGATGGCTCAGCAAACGATGCAACATAAAGGCCAGATCAAAGTCTGCAATGGACCAGTGTTCAGTCAACCATATGTCCTCCAGCATATATTCTGCCACATTCACCAAGCGCTGAATTTCTTCAGTGATCGGAGCTGTAAGAGGTGTAGATATTTTTGCTGGGTGAAATACCGAATCGGAAGGCATCTGCTGGCGGATTTGCATAAAATCGGTTTTGACCAAAGCTTGTATGGCGCGACATTTGGCTCTGGCCTGAACTTCCTTAGGATATAAGGCCGGATAACTTGGAGCCGGAAAGGCATCTTCCAAGTATTCAGTGATCGCCCATGATTCAAACAGGCTAAAGTTATCTACTATTAAACACGGAACTTTAGCACTTGGACAAATGGCTTGATAAGCCGCAGATTTCTGTTGCTGCTGATCTAAATCAATCACGATTTCCTGAAAATCTAAACCCTTTTCTTTTAAGGCAACATAGACCGACATGGCATAAGAGCTGATTCTATTTTTATCGACATATAAACGTATATTTTGCATATCCTTGATCCTGATGGTCTTGTTATTTTTATTCAGTACGGCAGCCTTACTCTACTCCCTTTCCTATATAAAAGGAAAAATGAACTGCTTCATGTAGCGATCACACGAAAATGTTTACACAGTTGCCGATAGCGCAGCGATGTTCATTATTTTCTATTTTGCACATGATGTGGGGCATAAAGCCTTTTATTTTGCTTTTGATTCACGTTAAATTAAATCATTCTCTTGATATCAAAAAACTATGCTGAACTTAGCCCACCTCTCCGATACCGTGTATGCCATTCAACATTTGGCTTTTGAAGACTTAGGTGCTTGGGAAGATATTTTTTATCAGCTCGGCTTACGTGTGCGTTATTTCGAAGCTGGCATCGATGATCTTACCAAGGCTTTTAAACATCCTGGATTAACAATTATTCTCGGTGGCCCGATTGCAGTCTATGAAACTGAGGATTACCCTTTCTTACAACAAGAAATAGACTTACTTAAAGTTCGACTGGAAAAGAATTTACCGACTTTAGGCATCTGTTTAGGTGCGCAGTTAATTGCTGCTGCATTGAATGCTAAAGTGTATTCAGGAGATGTGAAGGAAATTGGCTGGTCTAAACTCAGTCTTGCTTCTGTTGAAAATAATCCGCTGCAAGCTCTCGAAGATATCGACGTCCTGCATTGGCATGGTGATACCTTTGATCTACCTGAACAGGCAGAGTTACTGGCCAGCTCTGACCTTTATCCAAATCAGGCCTTTCAGGTAGGACAGAATATTCTAGCACTACAATTCCATGCTGAAGTGGTCAGTGAAAGTTTAGAGAAATGGCTGATTGGACATACCTGTGAGTTACGCAAAGCCCAGATCAATATCCCTGCACTGCGGGCAGATCATCAAAGCTATGCACCCGCGCTTGAACAGGCCGCCAGTTCGGTATTGCTGCATTATTTAGAAAACTTGCAACTTAAATAACCGTAATAAAAAAGCACCCAGTTGGGTGCTTTTTTAATTTGTCATGCTTATTTTTTCGGAGCAGGAACAGAAGCCTCGGTAGTAATGTTCACTGTAATTTTATCGCCCACATTTGGAACATAACCGCCTACCCCAAAGGCTGAACGGTTAAATGAAGTGGTTGCATTGAAACCAATCGTTTGTAATTTTGTCATTGGGTGCACGCCTTGTTTATTTAAAACTGCGTCCAGTACCACAGGTTTAGTGACATCTTTTACGGTTAAGTTACCGGTGATTTTGTATTTGTTTTTGCCTAAAGCCTGAACTTTAGTACTTTTAAAAGTGATATTCGGATATTTGGCAGCATCAAAAAATTCTGCTGTCTTAATATGGTCATCCAGCGCTTTCACATTCGTATTAATGCTTGCAACCGGGATATTCACATTGACCGAAGAATTCGCAGGTTTTGCATTATCAACATTAATCGTACCCTGGATGTCACTGAAGTTTGCAGATGGTGTAGAGAAACCAAAGTGGCTCCAAGAGAACACCGTTGCTGAATGAGTCGGGTCAATCGTATAGGCCACTGGTTTTGCCATAGAAACTGTTGCTACAGATGCGACCGCCAAGCCTAATGCTAATGTTTTGAAATTCATGTTTTTATCTCACGTTTTGGATGTTATTAAGTGTATAGAATCTGGAACCGTTTACAGCCCTAAAGATAAAACGTTTTGTTGCAGCGATGAAACGATAAAATTGTAAGTTATTTTTTTAATTTTTGAGCTTTAATCCATACGGTACTGGATGAATCCAGTTTTCTTGGCGACTTTGTTATACAACGCTTGTGCCTGATGGTTTAATTCATGAGTCAGCCAGTAAACCCGGTCGCAATTACGCTGCTGCGCGACCTGATAGACATGCTGAATCAGCTTGCGCGCCACGCCCTGTCCGCGATAATCAGGATGGGTAAATAGATCCTGCAAATAGGCATAGGGTCTTACTGTCCAGCTACTGTTATGTTCGATGACATGCACAATCCCTACGACCTCTCCATCAATCAAGGCCGCAAAACCGTACATTGAATCTAACTCATAATTAGTTAATTTATCCCAGGTATTTTTACTTACCTCATCCGAAATTTGGGTCTGATAAAAGCGTTGATAGTCTTGCCATAAAAATAGCCATTCCGGCTGTGATATTTGCTCTAGAGATTTGATCTGGATCTGGCACTGTATATTCATGTTTAACTGCTTCTTTGGCTTATTTCTTTAATTTAAGTCGTTTCAATAGTGGTCGCTGAATTTTTATAGCGGCCTAAACTTAGCTTTATCTCATCTGGTGCTCATAAGCAACCTGTCAGATGAAAATCATCCGGCATAAAAAAAGTCCCAATCAGGGACTTTTCATGCATTATGTTTAAAGTTTTTCAACCAGAATACGATCAACCTGTTTTAGGCCAGTCGTCTTTTCATGATTTTTACGACGCACTTTAATGACCTTTTCTTCGGCTAATTCTTGCAGCATTAAATCAACTGCAACCATCGCTTCAAGAGGTAATTCCTGTCCGATCCACTTGAGTTCGCCTGCATCCATTAAAGTAATTTCATCGTTAATTTGTTCATACAAGCTCATGTTCATCTCACTCTTTCATTTCGACTATGGGAGAACTTTCTAACGATTGCCACATGAAAACAACGCTAAAAAGCGAAAAAATAAAAGACGCCCCAAAATTGGAGCGCCTTTTAATAAACCGCCTAATCAGTTGATTATGCAGTAATCTCTTTTACAGCTGCAACCACTGCTTCAGTGGTAATCCCGAAGAACTGGAACAGATCTTTTGCAGGTGCAGATTCACCATAAGTGGTCATACCGATGACGCGACCATCAAGACCCACAAATTTCCACCAGTAATCTACATGTGCAGCTTCAACAGCAACACGTGCACGAATATTTGATGGCAGAACCGCTTCACGATAAGCTGCATCCTGCTTCATGAATTCTTCAGCACATGGCATAGATACTACACGCACGCCTTCAAGCTGTGCATAAGCTTCCATTGCCAGAGATACTTCAGAACCAGTTGCGATAATGATGGCTTTCAATTCGCCTTTTTCTTCAGCCAGTACATAACCACCTTTCGCAGCGTTCTCAATTTGAGCTTGAGTACGGGTTTGGAATGGCAAGTTCTGACGAGAGAAAATCAATGCGGTCGGACCTTCAGCACGCGTTAATGCAGATTTCCAGGAAATTGCTGCTTCAACGGTGTCACATGGACGCCATGTATTCAGGTTTGGTGTACCACGAAGTGATGCGATCTGCTCAACAGGTTGATGCGTTGGGCCATCTTCACCCAGACCAATTGAGTCATGCGTATACACATGGATCACGCGCTGTTTCATTAATGCAGACATACGTACCGCATTACGTGCATATTCCATAAACATCAGGAATGTTGCTACATAAGGGATGAACCCGCCATGCAGTGCAACACCATTCGCGATTGCAGTCATACCGAATTCACGTACGCCATAGTGTACGTAGTTACCTGCCGGATTGTCCTGTACGCCTTGCGCGCCTTTCCAAAGGGTCAGGTTAGAACCTGCAAGATCCGCAGAACCACCTAGAACTTCTGGCAATAATGGAACAAGTGCTTGCAATGCATTTTGGCTGGCTTTACGCGTTGCAATTGTTTCAGCTTTGGCATTCACTTCTGCAATATAGGCATCCGCTTTTGCAACGAAGTCAGCCGGTAATTCACCAGATAAACGACGTTTAAATTCAGCGGCTTCAGTTGGATATTTTGCAGCATAAGCAGCAAATGTTTCGTTCCAAGCTGCTTCTGATTCAGCACCTTTAGCTTTCGCATCCCAAGCTGCGTAAACATCTTCAGGAATTACAAATGCTTCATCAGTCCAGCCTAGTGCTTCACGAGTCAAGACGATTTCGTCATGACCGAGTGGTGCACCATGACTGTCTTCTTTACCTTGCTTGTTTGGTGAACCTAGACCAATCACAGTTTTACAAATAATGATGGTTGGTTTAGCAGTTTCAGCTTTAGCTTCTAAAGTTGCCTGACGGATTGCATCTGCATCGTGGCCATCAACTTTAATCACTTGCCAGCCGTATGCCAGGAAACGTTGTTCTGTATCGTCAGAGAACCAGCCTTCCACTTCGCCATCAATCGAGATGCCATTGTCATCATAGTAAGCAATCAGTTTGCCTAGACCCAATGTTCCTGCCAAAGAACATGCTTCGTGAGAAACACCTTCCATCAAACAGCCATCGCCAAGGAAGCAGTAAGTGAAGTGATCTACAACTTGGATGTCGTCTTTGTTAAATTGTGCAGCTAGGGTTTTTTCAGCCAGTGCAAAACCAACAGCATTCGCGATGCCTTGACCTAAAGGACCAGTCGTCGTTTCAATCCCTGGTGCATAACCCAATTCCGGGTGGCCAGGTGTTTTAGAATGAAGTTGACGGAATGCTTTAAGATCCTCAATCGAAAGATCGTAGCCCGTTAAATGAAGAAGCGCATATTGAAGCATAGAGCCATGGCCATTTGACAATACAAAACGGTCACGGTTTGCCCAATTCGGGTTGGTCGGGTTGTGGTTCATGAATTCACGCCAAACCACATCAGCGATATCTGCCATCCCCATTGGAGCACCTGGATGTCCTGAGTTTGCTTTTTGCACAGCATCCATTGCCAATACACGAATTGCGTTTGCAATACGACGTTCATTAAGCGGGGTTGTCATAAATCAGAGTCCAAAATATTCAGAAATAGGAAATGATGAAAAGACTTTCAAAACTGTTGTCTATTGTCTTAAAAAAACAGCGAGGGGTAAAGACTAACCAACAATATTTATCAGTTTATTGAGTGTCTCTTGCCTTATCGTACAATTATTCCACATTTCTTCTTCGGCTTCGGTTCTTCAGATTGAATTATCCCGCATTTTCTAATTAACTTTCTTGTCTGTATCTGGATTCTAAGCTGATAAACAGGATTGAATTTATGCTGATTTTATTTCTATTTTATATGTCTCACATCATTATTTTTAAAAAAAATCTATACAATTCTCTGATCTATTCATAATGTAATTTGTATTAAATTTTATAAAATATTGGCAGGATTGTTTGATATACAGGTGAAATTTAATTTGCTTAGGCTAATTTCCAACCTCGGCAGACTTATTGCCCTTGACAATCTTTAGGCAAATAGCGTTGCTGAATATCAGTGGAATAACATTTGTCACTATGAACATCAAAAGCGACTGATTTCCCGCGAATGGCCATATCGACTCCCTGCTCTCGTATCTTGAACTCTATCCGGCAAGCGGCATTAATAATGACTTTTTCGATATATTGACCATGCCCACCAATCTGGCGTCCGGCATCACAGTGCTGATCCGAAGCAATAAACTGGGTTCGATATGCTCCAGCCTGTTCAAACACTTCGGCCAATTGATTCCGCACGACATAAGCTTGATAACTCATAAAAACCATCGTCACTAAAATCGCGATGATGATGAACACGATCAGCACTTCAATCAGGGTAAATGCCTTTTGATACATGATTTCTGATCTCCGTATAGTCTTGCTCCAAGAAGTCCATAGCAAAAGATGTCGACATTCCTAACCAGCTAATGTGAAAGACTTAGGCTAATATGAAGATATACCCGAACATCGACAAGACAGTTGGTCGTAAGGCGCACTGTCTGAATCTGCTTTATTGATGTAATGATCACTTGCTTAAGTAAATTTTGAATTTTGAGCTTTGTATTTTTTCTATCATCTATTTTTTTAAGATTTAATCGGAAATCTAAGCATTTAATTTTATGACAGTCTGAGGGATTAAAATATTATTGCTTCCTATTCCCCAATCAATAATGCTGCCTAAATAGACATATCAATTTTTTTAATTCTATTAATCAATTAAAAACACAATAATTTGAAACAATTTCGACCAATTTTGTCGTGTTAAGCTAGTCCTAGAGCGCAACTCGATGTAACATATCGTGTCTTTAAAATTAACTGTGATAGGACTATGCGCGAGTACGCTGTATTTACTTCGGAATCTGTAAGCGAAGGCCATCCAGATAAAATGGCTGACCAAATCAGTGACGCTATTTTGGATGCAATCTTAAAAGAAGACCCATATGCACGGGTTGCTTGTGAAACGCTTGTAAAAACAGGTGCGGTTGTACTTGCCGGTGAAATCACAACGACAGCAAATGTTGATTTTGAGGCAATTGTACGTCATACCGTAAACGGAATTGGTTATCACCATTCTGATCTTGGTTTTGATGGTTCAACCTGTGCCGTGATCAACATGATTGGTAAACAGTCACCTGAAATTGCTCAAGGTGTCGACCGCCAGAAACCTGAAGATCAGGGTGCCGGCGACCAAGGTTTAATGTTCGGTTACGCCAGCCGCGAGACTGATGTATTAATGCCTGCGCCGATTTCATATGCGCATCGCTTGATGGAAAAGCAGGCTGAATTACGCCGTAATGGCACCTTGCCATGGTTACGCCCAGATGCAAAAAGCCAGGTAACGTTTGCTTATGAAAATGGCGTACCAGTTCGTTTAGATGCAGTCGTTCTTTCGACTCAACATGATCCTGAGATCACTCAAGCGAACCTGAAAGAAGCTGTGATTGAAGAGATTGTGAAGAAAATCATTCCTGCTGACATGTTCCATGCAGACACCAAATTCCACATCAACCCAACGGGTATGTTTGTGATCGGTGGTCCTGTGGGTGACTGTGGTTTGACTGGCCGTAAAATTATCGTAGATACCTACGGTGGTATGGCACGTCACGGTGGTGGTGCTTTCTCTGGTAAAGATCCATCTAAAGTTGACCGTTCTGCTGCGTACGCAGGTCGTTATGTGGCGAAAAACATCGTTGCTGCTGGCCTGGCTGACAAGTGTGAAATTCAGGTGTCTTATGCAATTGGTGTTGCTGAGCCAACTTCAATTTCAATCAATACCTTCAATACTGCAAAAGTCTCTGAAGAATTGATTATTGCACTGGTTCGTGAACATTTCGACTTACGTCCATATGGCATTACCCGTATGCTTGACCTGATCCAGCCGATGTATAAGCAAACTGCTGCTTATGGTCACTTCGGTCGTGAAGGTTCTGATACTGCCTTTACCTGGGAAAAAACTGACAAAGTGGAAGCGCTTAAAGCCTCTGCTGGTCTATAAGTTTTTCTTAAAAAAAGCCTGCATCATGCAGGCTTTTTTTATGTCTTTTATTTTTTCATTTTTAGAATTATCTCTAGGTCCTGATGACAAATATTTAAATGCCAAGCTTCATACTATAACCTGCCTTTAGAATGATACTTTTGAAACTCCCCTCTCTTTGAATATCGCTATTCCATGAAACTTAAAATAACTTCAGACTAAGCCATTACAGTATAAGTATCGAAAAAAGTTACAGTTAATCAACAAATGTTGATCTATTTGCTAGCATAAATCTAAATAAATGGCTGCTAAATTAGATTGCAGCTCTACAACAACAAAAGGATATTACTCGATGAATAAATTACTAATTGCTTTAGGTTTGGCGACCACTGTTGCCTTAGTCGGCTGTAGTAAAGAAGAAGCGCCTGAAACTGGTGCAACCACAGGTGAGCATTTAGAAAATGCAGCCAATCAAGCCGGTCATGATATGGAAGATGCCAGCCGTGAGGCTGCGGTAGAAACCGAACGAGCAATGGATAATGCCGCAGAAAATACTGCTCAGGCAGCGGACGAAGCTGCTGCTGCAACGTCTAGAGCAGCAGATGCCACTGCGGAAGCAGCACGTAAAGCAACTGCAGCAACTGCTGCGGCAGTTGAAGAAGGTGCCGGAGAAGTTCGGGAAAAAGCTGAAAACTGATTTTAGCATTCAGTTTGACGTTTAAAAGCCTGCGATTGCAGGCTTTTTTTATCAGAGATGATTTTAAATAGCGAATGATCTAAATTGAAATTGCATTATTTCTTGATAGGATCAATTTTTTATCTAAGTGAGTGGATAAAATCAGATAAACTGATAAAACTTATCAAGTATTAGAATGACTTAATTGTAATTCACTCGGTAAAATGGGCTGCATTTAAACTGAAATTCAGTAGAATACCAGCCTTTATTTTTAAAATTTAATCTCCCATGTCAGTCATTGTTGCTGCTTCCCAACGGTCGAATATTTCGGTCTGGGCAGCTTTTATCTTGCTTATCATAGGTACAATCGGTGCCTATCAAATCGTAGGCTTAAATCAGGCTCTATTATTCTTGATTGGTGGTGCACTAGGCATGACCCTGTACCATGCTTCATTTGGTTTTACTTCGAGCTGGCGTGTCTTTATCAAGGAACGTCGCGGCCGTGGTTTACGTGCACAAATGATTATGCTCGCTCTGGCGGTCTTGCTGTTCTTCCCGGCTTTAGGTGCAGGTGAATTATTCGGCAACCCAGTTAAAGGTAACGTTAATCCTGTTTCCATGTCAGTCATGATTGGTGCCTTTATTTTCGGTATCGGCATGCAACTTGGTGGCGGCTGTGCATCAGGTACGTTGTATACTGTAGGTGGCGGTAGCGCACGTATGCTGGTGACGCTCTTGTTCTTCTGTATCGGGTCTGTGATTGCCACCTCGCACCTTGACTGGTGGTTTGCCCTGCCACATCTTGAACCGATTTCACTGGTAGAAAGTTTAGGCGTTCTCCCTGGATTGCTGTTGAGCTTTATCGTTTTTGCCATCATTGCTGCAGCAACAGTTTATTTCGAAAAGAAACGTCACGGTAGTCTCGAAATTGAGCCTAGTAGTAAACATCAAGGCTGGAAGCGCTTTATCCGTGGTCCATGGCCTCTTATTTGGGGTGGTATTATCCTGACCTTACTCAACTTTGCAACTCTGGCATTGGCAGGTCGTCCTTGGGGCGTGACCTCTGCACTGGCTGTGTGGGGGGCCAAAGGTGCAAGTCTTGTAGGTATAGACGTTGCATCATGGGATTATTGGCAACAGGCGGGTAATGCAAAAGCGCTGGCAGAATCATTATGGTTTGATATTACCTCAATGATGAACTTCGGCATTATGCTAGGTGCTTTGTTGGCGGCGAGTTTGGCAGGTAAATTTGCGCCGAATTTCAATATTCCAAAACGTTCACTGATTGCTGCTGTTGTAGGTGGCATAATGCTGGGCTACGGCGCACGCTTAGCTTATGGTTGTAATATCGGTGCATATTTCAGTGGAATTGCGTCGGGTAGTCTGCATGGCTGGTTATGGCTGGTCTTCGCTTTTATTGGTAACGGGATCGGGGTAAAACTTCGTCCGATTTTCTTCTCGGATGAAAAACCGCAGTCTGAAAAACTGACCGGTTGCTAATGCTTAAAATCAAAAAAGCCCATCTGTGATGGGCTTTTTTCTGGCTTTAGGATTTACAGCGCAGCTTTTAAATTACAGCCATAACCCATGGTCTGCTGAACCTGACGATAAGTCGTATAACGATCCAGAATAAAGGTATAAAAATGATCAGCATCAGAGAAATTAGCTTTTAAATTTTCATTCTTGGCATTGGGCAATTTAATGTCATCGACCAGTTCCAGATTGTAATGTCCCAAACGGAACATATCGGCAAAATAACTATTCATCATATCGCAATAGGCGATTTTACTAGGTTTTAATGCGGTACTGCTAACGAGATGCTGGTTCAAGCTTTGCAGATTATTGACATCTAAAGGAAACTGGTGTGCGAAAGCAATGCTTTCGACTTTCTTAAATTCCTGAAAGTCTTGGGCTAACTGGACATTGAGTGCATCAAAACGTTGCTGCAGTTCCTGTGCGGTCTGAACCTGATATTTGGCTGGATCTACGACCGGTTTTTGTGGTTGTTCCGAACATGCAGTTAATCCAGTGAGCAGCGCTAATGACGTTAGCCATACCTTCATGTTTATACACTCAATTTAAATATACCAATGCTTATTATGCCTGAAAGCAGCTTGATGTACTGTTTAAAGTAATTTCTCATTCATATAACGCCAGTAGCGCTTTGGCACATATTGAATATGCAATTTCATGTTCTTGCGCGCCTGAATATTCACACTGTTAAAATAGTCTTTCCAGAGCTGATCATATAGCAGCTCTTGATCATCCAGTTCAATACTGAATGATTGACTATGACCAATCCGGATTTGTGGATCGATTATTTCAGCGTTCATCTCGACCTGATGCATCTGCCTTAAATCATAATAAATACCGTAATTACGCTGCTCGTCATAAATCAGCCAGCTTTGATCCTGATAACGCTCCTGAAAATGTCGGGAAATAATCGGCAAGACATTAAAATCCGGTCTGACCAGACTAAGAAACAAACCATCTTTGGCTTTTTTAAAGCGTACAAAAGCCTCCATACGATGCTTTTCCCGCCCCACTTGCTTGGCCCATTGCGACATGCCGATCACCGCAGTATGACCATAATCTTTATCGACTGGACGCTGGTTTTGAAAGACATAGACTGCAAAATCAAAAAGAGTCTGGAACGCTGCTTCCTGCTCTGACAAAAACGTATAGTAAAAAGCACGCAAACTGCTGGAAGATACTTTCTGCTTTAATCCCTGCCACACCCGCTGCCCATGCTGATCATTAGAGGCCACATGGATAAATTCATCAAATAAACCTGTTTGTGCTTGAGGATTGGCCGTCACTATCACGTTAAATTCTTTAAACTCGAAAGCACGAAATACACAACTGAGCAGACCAGTCATGCTGCCATCAAAACAGTAACTTGCCACTAGAAACCAAATCCTAATTGAGGTGAAAGTTGCTGCTGATATTTGGATTGCCCTGACATCAAAATTTGCTGGCGAATCTGATGGGCGTGCTGATCTTTCTTAAATTTCGGTGTATCTGCACAGCGGATAAAATGCTGCGCCCGGTTATAAGCCACGCCCATGCGCCTTAGCTGGTCAATATGAATCTGTCCAAAACGGCGTGCCTGTACAATTTTCTGGGCAGAACGCACGCCTATGCCGGGTACCCGTAGAATCATTTTATAGTCGGCACGGTTAATATCGACTGGAAAGGCTTCAGAATGACGCAAGGCCCAACTGAGTTTGGGATCAATATCCAGCTCCAGATTCGGATGCTGCTCATCGACAATTTCATCAGCAGCAAAGCCATAAAAACGCATTAGCCAGTCGGATTGATACAGACGATTTTCTCTTAATAATGGTGGTGCTGAGCCGATGGCGGGTAAGGCTTTCTCTTCAGGGTTAATCGGAATATAACCAGAGAAATACACCCTTTTCAATTTGAATTCCTTGTAATGCTGGTCAGCCATCAAAATAATGTCCTGATCGGTTTCACTATGCGCGCCCACCACCATCTGTGTAGTTTGTCCGGCAGGTACAAACTTGGGGACTGACTTGATCAGCTTGCGTTCATCTTTGAGCTGGATCAACCGATCACGCACAATGCCTAAGTCTTTTTGTACTTCAGCATGGGTTTTTTCAGGCGCAAATTTTTGCAGTCCCGCTTCCGTCGGCATTTCCAGATTAATACTCATACGGTCGACATACAGTCCGGCTTCGGTAATGATCTCCTGTGACGCACCCGGAATGGTTTTCAGATGGATATAGCCATTAAAGTTTTCTTCGAGTCTAAGTTTTTTGACCACCTGTAGCATCCGTTCCATGGTGTGATCGGCCGATTTAAAAATCCCCGAACTGAGAAACAAACCCTCAATATAATTACGCCGATAAAAGTTCATGGTCAGATCGACGACTTCCTGCACGGTAAATGCTGCACGCTGGACATCATTGGAACGGCGCGAAACACAATAGGAACAGTCAAAAATACAGACATTAGAGAACAGAATTTTCAATAAGGACACACAGCGGCCATCTTCGGTATAACTATGACAGATACCATTCCCGGTATTGCCCACGCCCTTGTCTTTATTTTTACGGGTGCTACCACTAGATGAACAAGACACATCATACTTGGCAGCATCGGCTAAAATTTGCAGTTTTTCACGGATACGATCAGACATGAGCTCAGAGAATATGTGACCAAAAAGCTATTATAAAGTGTTCAATTCTAGGCTAATAAGAGTTATATCTTCTTGGCGACGTAGCGTGTCGCAAGAAATGTAAATAATACGTAACCCATGCTGCAGTATTTCAAAATAAAATAACCAATATGATTTGCTTAATTTTGTGCTCAAAGGCAAAGTAAAAGCATAACAAGGAGCAAATCTATGTCTTTATTAGAAAATCTCGGAATTAAACATCCTATTTTCTTGGCACCGATGGCAGGTGTCTCTACGCCCGAGCTTGCTGCCGAAGTGTCCAATCAGGGCGGCTTGGGTTCACTGGGTCTGGGGGCCAGCAGTATTGATGCAGCTCGGCAACAGATTTTAAAGACTCAAGAACTGACAGATTGCCCTTTTCAGGTTAATTTTTTCTGTCATGACACTGTTCCTGTAGATGAAGCTGTAGCGCAGGCATGGATCGCCCAGTTTAAAGATAAATTTGCCGAATATGGCGCTCAGGCACCGGATCATTTGGAATGTATTTATCCGAGTTTTAAAGACAATGATGACTTCCTGAATCTGGTATTGGAAACCAAACCGCGAGCAGTCAGCTTTCATTTTGGGATTCCGCATCCACATCAGATTCAAGCCCTAAAACAGGCCGGGATTCTGACCATGGTGTCTGCCACCAATTTTGCCGAAGCTAAAGCCATTGAAGCAGCCGGAATCGATATTATTATTGCACAAGGTATTGAGGCTGGTGGCCATCGCGGGATTTTCTCGACCAAGTTTGATGCTTCAGTCAAAACCTCCAATCTGGTCAAGCTAATCAAACAGCATTCTTCCCTGCCGATTGTAGCGGCCGGCGGGATTATGACGGGTGAACAAGCCCGTCAAATGATGGATTTCGGTGCAGATGCCGTGCAACTTGGGACTGCATTTGTGCAATGCAAATCCTCCAATGCCAATGATGCCTATCGTAAAGCACTATTTTCAAAGCCACTCACTCAAGTGAGTGCCAGTATTTCTGGTCGTCCTGCACGTGGCATCATCAATCACTGGCATATGGAGGTCGATACTCCAGACCGTCGGGACGTGCCAGCCTATCCATATACTTATGATCTGGCCAAGCAATTACATGCTGCTGCTGCCAAACATGGGGATCAAGGGTATGGCGCATTCTGGGCAGGTTCAAATGTGGCGCAGATTCGTGAAATGGAAGCTTCCGATTTGATTAACCAGCTCGTACTGGAAATGAAGCATCTTTAATCATTGAATCATAAGAAAACCTCTCACATGGAGAGGTTTTTAGTTTATTTAGAATTAGCGTGTGACACGATGCCAGGCATCTTTAACTGCAAATTTAGCTTCTTCCCAATTGAGGCGGGACTCACCTTTTAACTGTTCCCACTTGGTACGCAGTTCAGGTTCGGCACGATCAAAATCCGTATCATGCTCATACATCGGACGGTTTTCATAACCGACCCGATAAGCACCGCGATAATCACGATCATAATCTAGATCGCCATATGTGCTACGCGTTTCATTGAAATACGGGCGATTATGATACTCATCTCTCCAGTAATTATCTTCTGCACTCAAATGATCTGGATGTCGATAATTATCTGCCTCAGGCAAGTTCTCTGGATGCTGGTAATTATCTACCTGTTTCTCATGATCAGGTGTTGCAATGTCATTACCTGCAATTCCACCAACGACACCACCGATAATACCACCCACCACTGCACCTGGAGGGCCACCTACCAGACCTGCAACTGCGCCTACCGCAGCTCCACCCAAAGTACCGGCACTGGTCGCAGCCAGATTATCCTCACCTTCATTCATGTTTGGAACACGAGGATTATCTTTCACGGGTGTATTCAAATCTGGACGCGCGTTAGTATCAGTCGGATTGATATTCAGGCCTTCACTGCGTTCTTGTGGCAATTCCGTTGACGTTTTATGGCTAAACTCTGTGACTGGACGATTGGTATTTGTCATTACAGATCTCCCTCAATGATGACGATAAACAAGATGGATCACATCTGGTTTATATCTGGATAGGTTCATCATAGAGGAAGCTTGAGTAAGCAATGTCCAAGTCCTGTCCAGTTTAAGTGAACAAACTGTGCTGCTATGTATTAGACAGGCTGAAGTGTAAACAGAATGCAAAAATCCGCCTGCTCAAGATAAAAAAGGTAGGGATTTCATGCAAAAAATATTACATGATTCGCTGAATTTTACCCGCCATTACTTGGTTTCCAGTAAATTCACCTGCTCGACCTGTACATCATTCATGGTTAAACCATGTTCTAGCAGTGCATTAAAATAATCTTCTACCACACGATACTGGTCAGCGGTATTTTCTACCTGATACATGCTTTGACGAAACTCGTTACTGGAACGCAGTCCTTTGGTGTACCAGGCAATATGTTTACGGGAAATCCGGCAGCCGGAATACTCGCCGTAAAATTCGTATAATTCTGTCAAATGTCCCAGTAGCACATCTTTAACTTCTGTAATACTCGGTGTATCAAGATGTTGACCGGTTTTCAAATAATGAGCAATTTCACGAAAAATCCAGGGCCGACCTTGTGCTGCACGACCAATCATAATTGCGTCTGCACCAGTATAATCCAGCACATATTTGGCTTTTTCCGGACTGTCGATATCACCGTTAGCAATCACGGGAATCTTCAACATTTCCTTTACGTCTTTGATTAAAGAATAACGCGCGGTATTCAGGTACATATCTTCACGGGTACGGCCATGTAAAGCCAGTGCCGCAATTCCGGCTTGTTCAGCACGTTTGGCGACCCGTATAATATTTTCCTGGCCGTTCAAATAACCAAGACGGGTTTTTAAGGTCACTGGCACATCAACTGCAGCCACAACTGCATCCAGAATACGCGCAACTAGATCTTCATCCTGCAATAAAGCAGAACCGGCGAGTCGGTTACAGACCTTTTTGGCTGGGCAGCCCATATTAATATCAACAATTTGCGCACCATTGGCCACCTGATAACGTGCCGCTTCAGCCAGATCATGGGGATCTGAACCAGCAATCTGCGCTGAAATCGGTGCCAGCTCTCCATCAAAATTGGCACGATATAAGCTCTTTTTACTCATGCGCAAAGTTTTGTCAGATGTCATCATTTCACTGACCGCATGGCCTGCACCAAAGTATTTGCACAAGGTTCTAAACGGACGATCGGTCACACCTGCCATGGGAGCGACAATCAAATTGTTTGACAGTTGATATGGACCAATATACATATAAATTCATCACTTTTTTGATGGGCATAGTATACTGCATCTGCCTTATTCGCTCATCTTTTCAATTAATTTACGACACCATGAATAAAACTTTCGCTTCTTGTTTTTCTTTTAAGTCATTGTCTGTACTTGTACTTTCTCTGGGTCTTGCCGGTTGTGGCAATGGTTCATGGTGGTCAAAAGATGATGAACCGACACTTGAAGTTGAACATATTCGCAAAGCTATTCCAAACCGTGTCAACCAACGTGAGTCTTGGGCACAAGATATTTATGACATTACCGAACAGCTCGGCATTCCTCAGACCAAGGAAAATGTTTGTACGATTGTGGCAGTGGTTGATCAGGAATCTAACTTTGTTGCAGATCCTACTGTTCCGGGTTTGGGTGAAAAGGCGGTTAAGGAAGTCCAAGGTCGCCTTGATGAAAAATTCAAAGATAAGCTTGGTCAAGCAATTGGTGGCACAGTTGCAGGATATTTCCAGGAAGTTCTCAAGAACCATCCGAGTCCTGAAGACAACTACTTAAGCCAGATGCGCCGGGTCAAAACCGAACGTGAACTCGACGAATTATATCGTGAAATATTTGATTATATGTCAAAGCATTATCATGTTAGCGCCCTGACTGGTGCTGCCAAACTGGTCGGCCAGAATATTGGCGAGAAAATGAATCCAATTACCACCTTGGGTTCAATGCAGGTACATATCAGCTATGCGAAAGAACATAAACGCCAAGGCGGCAATATCGCAGAGTTACGTACCGATCTCTACAGTCAATATGGCGGTCTGTATTATGGGATTCATCGCCTGATGATGTATCCGGCGGATTATGACAAGCCAATTTATCGTTTTGCGGACTATAACTCGGGCATGTATTCCAGTCGAAATGCCGCTTTTCAGAGCATGTTAAATGATTTAACTGAAGCCGAACTTGATCTGGATGGCGACTTATTGCTCTATACTAAAGATGGCGCGATCCGTTCGCAGAAGAGTCAATCTGAGCGTGAGTTAATCAGTGTTTTTGCCAAAAATAATTTTATTATCACTGAACGTCAAATCCGAGCTGATTTAAAGAAAGAAAAAGATAAAGACTTTGAAGATACGATGACTTATCGTGGTGTCAGCAAGCTTTATCAGGAAAAAACGGGTAAAGATCCTATCTATGCCATTATGCCTGAAGTGGTCATTTCCGGACCAAAATTAAGTCGTGATTATAATACTAACTGGTTTGCTACCCGCGTCGATGGTCGATATCAAACATGCATGCGCAAAATCAAAAATCTAAAACTCTAGCCTTATTTGATTTTGATGGAACCCTGTATCTACATGATAGCTTTACCGGGTTCATTTTCCATGCCTTAAGAAAACGGCATATTGTGAAACGCGGCATGCAAATTTTGCCATGGATACAGGCCTATTATTTAAATTTCTATCCGGCACACCGCATGCGACCCAAATTGTATGCCAGCATGTTTAAAAACAGTGATGCAGAGGAAATTCTGCAATTAGCTCAGGATTATGCACAACAACTAATATTCAAGTTGAATCCGAAATTATTAGAACAACTTAAACAGCATCAACAATTAGGACATGAAGTCGTGCTGGTATCAGCCTCATTGGATTTGTATCTTAAACCGGTGTGCAGTTATTTAAATATCGATTTAATCTGTAGCGAAGTTGAAATCAAAGCTGGGAAATTGACAGGGTTTTATCAAACTCCTGACTGTAGTAACACACAAAAGAAAATTAGAATTCTAGAAAAATATAATCTGGATAATTATGCTGAAATTTATGCTTATGGGAATAGCAAGGAAGATATAGAAATGCTCAGTCTGGCGCAGCAAAGCTATTTTGAGGGTCAAGATCAACAGCTTCCAAAAATTAATATTTCAGCTCATTCGATGCCATATTAGTCCTTTCCATTCTATCGGGTTAACCTACTAAACACCTTTAGACAACGCTATAAATGGCAGATTAACTTTTTTACTTTATGCCTTGAAATCATCTTAAATAGCTTCGTAATCAGGATTTTTACTTCCTGAAGTATTCGCCTCCTAGCTAAAAAAACCACTTCATTTGAAGTGGTTTTTTTAGCTTTAAGAAAAATTATTTCTTAAACGGAAATGCATATTTCACAATACGTTTGATCACACTACCGTACTGTTTTACCAAGCTGGCATTGTTATAGTTCAAACCATATTTTTCACAAACAGCTTGGACTTTTGGTGCCATTTGACGATAGCGACGTGCAGGCACATCAGGATACAGATGATGTTCAATCTGATGACTTAAATGGCCGGTTAAAATATGGAAAGCCTCAGAACCAGTCAGATTGGATGAACCACGAATCTGGCGCATATACCAGTGACCACGACTTTCATTTTGCAGTACCGATTTCGGGAATACTTCCACATCTTTGGTAAAGTGACCACAGAAAATGATACTGAATGTCCAGATATTACGCAGACCATTGGCCACCATATTGCCGGTCAAAACCGGTAAAGCCGCAGGACCTGCTATCAATGGAAAGAATACATAATCCTTAAACAACTGTTTACCAATTTTGCTCTGCATTGGACGCCATTCTTCTTTGGTCTGCTCTTTGCTTTTACGGCCTTTGAAGTATTTACCCAATTCAAGATTCTGAATCGCAACACCCCACTGGAACAATAAACAGAATGGCACTGCATAAATTGGTTGTAGTAAATAACCCGGTTTCCAGCGCTGTTCCGGGAAGAGGCGTAATAAACCATAACCGATATCATCATCCATACCTTTAATATTGGTATAAGTATGATGCTTGAAGTTATGGGTTTGACGCCAGTTGTCTGAAGTCCCTACGATATCCCATTCATAGGTCTGACCATTGAGTTTAGGATCATTCATCCAGTCATACTGACCATGCATGACATTATGACCCAGTTCCATATTTTCCATAATTTTGGCAAAGCCTAATAAGCCTGTACCCAATAACCATGCTGGCGGGAACCAGCCTGCAAACAATAAGGCGCGACCGGCAATCGACGAATAACGAATAGTTGAATAGACACGGCGGATATATTTGGCGTCTTTTTCACCCAGATCATCTAGCACTTCTTGTTTAATTGCATCAAGTTCACGTGCAAGTTCATCAAGTTCAAACTGGGTTAATTCACGGTTTTTAGGATTTTTAAAATACTGTAATTTTACTGGCATATTCATAGGATAAAACTCGCTTATAAGTCGATGACAAGGTCAGTCTGCGCTGAGTTAATACAAATTTTGAGCAGGTTACCGGGTTCGGTATTTTGCGCACCGTTGACCAAATTCTTGGTCGAACCTTCTACTTTATTGCAGGCACATTTATTACAAATGCCCATACGGCAACCATGGGTCGGTTTAATATTTTGCTGTTCCAGACTCACCAGAATGGACTGGCCTTTTGGAATGCTGACAATTTTTTTCGACTGGGTCAGGGTGACATTAATAAAGCCGGTATCCGATTGATCCGCCAAGCTCATGCTAAATGCTTCACCTTTAAACTGTTTTGCCTGAGCAAAAAGCTGTTCTGCTTTAGATACAAAACCTGAAGGGCCACAGCAATATACGATGCTATTTTCCAGATTTTGCAGATCGGTCAGATAGGTTTCATCAAGACGTGCAGCAGCTGGCTGTTCTTGAGTGGCATACACATGAAATGAGAAATTTGCATGTTTTTGAGCAAGTTCTTCAAACCGTGCTTTAAATACGGCATCCTGATCTTTTTTAACCCAGTACCAGAGAGTAACCGGTGCAGATAGTTCACCTTTTTTGCTCAAGCTTTCCAGCATACTGAGCATTGGGGTAATACCACTCCCTGCTGCAAGCAAAATCAATGGACTCGTCTGCGCAGGCAAGGTCATATCACCATAAGGGTGACCAAATTCGATCACATCACCCACTTGTGCCTGTTCTGCAAACCATGTGCTGACTTTACCAGCATCGACTTTTTTCACGCTCAGCAATACATGCTGAGAATCGACACGAGTCAAGCTATAGCTACGTTCATAACGAATGCCATTCACTACCACATAGACCGGATGATGCTGCCCTGCTTCACCAAACTTAAATAAGCGATTCACCTGAATTTTCAGACTCAGCATATCCTGTGCTGCATTTTCTATATGCACGATCTTGCCTAATGGCTGATTCAACGACCATACAGGATTGAGTTTCTGAATCCAGAAATTAATTGCATGCTGATCAACTACACTATCAGACAGTGCATTCAATGGCATTTTAAGTTTTTGCAGTACATGCATCGTTTGTGACATCACCTTGGGTTTTTAATTATTATACACATGTATATATATTTGTATATACAACCGTATTGTTTCTAATCATTTCACAAGCTTGACTGGCTCGGTTATAATAAAATGATTCATGCATGAACCTATCGATGAACGAGCCTTCAATGAAAATAAGCAGTGACGCATCTTTATTACAATCGAAAAGCATTGATGAGCCGATTATCGTACGGAGTGTCGGTCGCAAGGCCACCATTACCAAGGAAGAACTGTTTCAGGCTGCGTTGAATCTGATTGGGCCACAAAAAAGTATTTCCTCATTAAGTCTACGTGAAGTCGCGCGTGAAGCTGGTATTGCACCGAACAGCTTCTATCGTCATTTTAAAGATATTGATGAACTGGCCATTGAGCTGATTGATCGTGCCGGAATTGTATTGCGTCAGATTTTGCATGAAGCACGTCTGCAAGCTTCTCGCCAGAACAGCATCATCCGCAGTTCTGTAGAAGTCTTTATTGCCCAGCTGGATGCCGATGAAGGCAATCTGAGCCTGTTATTACGTGAAGGCTATACTGGCTCCAAGTCTTATAAACAGGCGGTAGAACGCCAGTTAAATTATTTTCAGCAAGAACTTCAGGATGATTTGATTCGTCTAGAACGCCTAAACAACAAGAAGTTATTTCATCCGGATATTGCCGCCAAAGCCATTACCCAACTGGTCTTCAACATGGGCGCCAATGTGATTGATATGCCTGCCGAAGACCGCAAAGAAATTGCCGAACAGACCATGATCATGATCCGGATGATTCTGGAAGGTGCACGTCATCTGGAAGATTCTCAGCTACGTTAATTTTCCGACCTGTATGAAGTAGTATAAAAAGAGACGTAATCAACGTCTCTTTTTTATGATGATTACAAAAGTGCGAGTTGGGCTTTGACCGCCTTTGCAGTGGCTTCCGGATACTCAAGCGGGAACATATGCCCGCCCTCAACCACAGAATAATTAATCCGATAAATCTTCTGCATACCTTGTGGCAAACCCTGCTGATAAAACTGGCTTTGCTCTGCAGTCATCAGATGCATCGGCACTTCAGGCGGTCGGCGTGGTGTTCTCCACCACCACGCGGGTACAGTCCGGAAGATTTCCGCTTCTATCTGTTTTGGAATAGTTAACGTCACCCCACCGCGTTCAGGTTCTGGCTGAATACCGCTCTCGATATAATCAGCAAAACACTGCTCATCGAAATTTTTAAATAAGCGGTTAAACCGGAGTGCTTCAATAGCGACCTGTTTTGATGACCAATAATCTTTGCGTTTTAGCGTAATTCCTGCGGGTGTATAACGATCGACACTTTTTAGATTCAGCTTTTTAATCAGTTCGAACATGGCGCTGTTTTTTCCAATCACAAACGGTGGATCCATAATGATCAGCTTGGAAAACAGTTCGGGACGTCGATACGCCGCCATAAGGGTCACCAGACCACCAAAGGAATGCCCTAAACCAATCACCTGTTGCTGAGGAAACTGCTGCTCGATATCTGCAATAACTTCATCGACCAGATAGCGCCAGTCTCGCGTAATTGGATATTGCTGATTCATGCCGATAAATGGAATCGCTTTGACCTCATAATCTTGCTGAAAACAATGCAAAAACTTTTGATAAGTTGCCGAAGGGATACCATTGGCATGAGTAAAATGTAAGGCTTGCTTCACTATTTTTTAAACGCAGTGCGTATTCATCCTGAAATCGTAAGATGAGCTTACCGCTTTAAAGATTTATTCGGCAGCGCAAAAATGCTCAAAGCATGACCTCAAAGTCATTTCTCTGTATTCCTTCAGAATTTAAAGTCTATTTCTGCGATACAGTCAAATGTTGCATCGGTAGAAAAGTCGCGCCGCAACTGGCCTTATCCCCCGCGATGACCACTGCCCGTCCTTTGACAGTAATAGACAAATTGCTGGAAATTGCGGTGACCATAGTCTGACATTTGGGACAATAATGCTTCATACCATTTAAATGCACGGCAATACCATTGATCAAAAAAGAGAGTTCACATTCAGTCACCATGCCGCCATGACTGGTCTTTGTGCCAAGGGTAATCAGTGCTTTTGACATACTTTGTCATTCTTATTATTCAGTAGCCTAATTTTAAACAGGAGGAAAATAACAGACCAGCATTCTCCGACCAAAAAAATAATAAACCCGGATTTTGCCCATAAAAAAAGCAGCCCGAAAGCTGCATTTTTTAATGATTTAAAGCTTAAGGCTTGACCACGACCATCACCTGAATTGCTTCCGGTGTTACCGATAGACCATCCAGCAGGCTTAAACCTTCTTTCTGCAACTTTTGTAAACGTGCAATTTCATCTTCACGGATACTTGGATTGAACTGTTTCAGATAGGTCAGGCGATCAATTTCATATTGCCATTTATTGCCATACACTTCTTTGGCTTGCTGCTTGAAGCCAGGCAATGCACTGCGTGCCAGTTCAAGCGCTTGCTGATAACGTGCTTCAATCACATCACGACGTGCTTTCACCACCTGACGGCAACTATTGCCATCTAAATGATGCAAGTACGGTTTCAGGATTTCTGGTGCAATCTTTTGTGATAGATCCTGACCTTTTTCACTGAGCAAGACACGAATCAACTGTTGCGGCAAGCTAGACGGCAAGTTCAATGCTTTCGGAGCCACCACATCGACCTTGAACCATACTTCAAGTAATACCGAACCCTGTGGCAGTGCTGCAGATTTTAGTACCGCAACGTTAGTGCTACCAAAGCCTTGCGTATTGATCATTTCCATCACACTTTCAGTGAATGGATGTTCCAGTGTCAGGTATTGCGCATCTTCGCGGATTTGTGCCTGATCACGATAGAAAGTCGCTGTAATCCCTTCTTCATCCAACGTCAAACCTTGAACCTGCATTTGATCGGTTGGCTTGATGATCACTGTACCGTTACTTTGCTCATCAAAGTCGATATTCGTAGACGCCATAAAGCGCTTCATGAACATTGGCAAAGTGGTATTGTCATCATAGTCTTCAAGCGCGTTAACAATTTCCTGTGCCACCACCGGACGACAAGAGTTGTACTCAAGCAAACGGTCTCGACCTTCCTGCAATTCAGCTTCCAGCGCTTCACGTTGCACGCTGACTTCTTCCAGCAGGTCTTCAAACTCTTGACCTTTGTCTGCCAATAGACAGTCTTTTAAGCGAACAATAAAATTTTCTTGCAAGGTCTGTGCAGTTGGAGAAATATTGCTGAAAATATTCAAAGCTTCGTTATACCAGCGGAACATACGTTCTTGTGCAGTTCCCACCAGATAAGGCACGTGAATCTGAATGCGGTTTTCCTGACCGATACGATCCAGACGACCAATACGCTGTTCCAGCACATCCGGGTTCGCAGGTAAATCGAACAGAATCAGATCAGAGGCAAACTGGAAGTTACGTCCTTCTGAACCGATTTCCGAACAAAGCAGAATCTGCGCGCCATACGAATCTTCAGCAAAATAAGCTGCGGCCTGGTCACGTTCTAATAAGCTCATGCCTTCATGGAACATTGCGGTACGAATACCGGCATGTAAGCGAAGTACATTTTCCAGTGCTTCTACTACTGGCCCGCTACGCGCAATCAGTAGGACTTTTTTGTGTTTGAGATCGGTACGCAAACGTTCCATCAGCCACATCACGCGTGGATCAGTTTCCATCCATGCGCCATCGAGCTGAGCTTCTTCAGGCCACATTTGCTCACGTAATTTACCGTCTTTCGACCAATGTTCTGGTGCCGGTAATGGCGCTGGCTGACAGTCACGGCCCGGGAAACCTTGAATCGCTTCACGCGTATTACGGAACAGGATACGGCCTGTACCATGACGGTCTAAAAGCTCATGAATGGCACGGAAACGCTGCTCAGGATGGTCTTCAATCGGATGACCTAACAAGCCCTCAATCGCAGTGAAATGTTCAGCTTCTAGCGGCATGTCTGACATCAGCACTTCTGCAATTTTAGCCGTATGCTGATATTGCGCTTCTTCATCGAGGAAACGATCCAGTGAATTAAAACGTTGCGGATCAAGCAAACGCAGGCGTGCAAAGTGACTTTCTACACCGAGCTGTTCAGGTGTCGCCGTCAATAACAATACACCCGACGTATGTTCAGCCAGCTCTTCGACCAGATCATAACGGTCATTGCCGCCATCTTCTTCGCTCCACATCAAATGATGTGCTTCATCGACCACCAGCAAGTCGAAACCTGCTTCAAGTGCCTGTTCACGCAGATCTTCATGGTCGACCATCAAATCGACAGAGGCAATAATTTTTTGTTCGGTCAGGAATGGGTTTTGTTCAGGATCATGTTCTTTGATCGATGCAGTACGGGTCAAGTCAAACAGCGAAAACTCAAGATTAAAACGACGGCGCATTTCGATCATCCACTGATATTGCAGTGAATCCGGTACTAAAATCAGGATGCGTTCAGAACGGCCGGTTTTCAGCTGTTGATGGATGATCAGACCCGCTTCAATAGTTTTACCTAGACCCACTTCATCGGCCAGTAAT
Source organism: Acinetobacter lwoffii (assembly GCF_024129355.1). Lineage (GTDB taxonomy): Bacteria > Pseudomonadota > Gammaproteobacteria > Pseudomonadales > Moraxellaceae > Acinetobacter > Acinetobacter lwoffii_I. The sequence goes on from NZ_JAMXXP010000002.1 coordinate 227,455, forward strand.
ACACGCGGTGCAAAACGCTGACCAACTTCATGCGCAATATAAAGCTGATGCGGAATCAGACCGACACGTGAACCCACCAGACCACGCAGTGGACTGCTTTGCATATTGGCCTGCATCAGCAGTGCTTCAATACGCAGGTCATACCATTCTTTATAATCGACCTGACTGGCCAATAAACGGTCTAAAGGCTTAGACAGCTGGATGGTTGCACCAATACGGGTTTCATTCAGCGATTTACGTTCTTCAGTTCTATCTTCCAGAGTACGAACAACATGATAACGCACCACGCCATTCCGGTCTTCAACGGATTCTACAATCCACTTGGTCCCTTCCTGATCCTGTAATTCATCTTTCACATTAAATACGATACGAGATAAGGGTGCATTGCTGCGTGCATAGACGCGGGTTTCATCGCTTTTCGGGAATAAAATGCTGACCGACCGCTCATCAACATCAATAAGAACGCCTAAACCGAGTTCTGTTTCAGTATCTGATAACCAACGTTGACCAATAGCAAATTGCTGCAATTTTTCCACCTTTATCTTAAGTACAAGATTATGAATATTAGGCTCAATCACGAAACGTCATTGGAGCAAAATTCCACACCTTCAAGCAATGTATTTTGACATAAAGCCCACTAAAAAGTGAGCATAGTTCACGCCGATTAAAGAAGTATTTCCTAGAACGGCGCCGGACAATAAAATTCGACCAACTGCTCTGTTTGAGGATGATAAAAACTCAAACGTTCCGCGTGTAAACATAAACGCGAGCTGAGCTGTTGCTGTTCGGATGTCGCATATAAGGTATCGCCAATAATCGGATGTCCGAGATATTGCATATGCACCCGTAGCTGATGTGAACGGCCGGTAATTGGGGTCAGTTTTACCCGAGTCACAGGCTGTCCCTGAATATTAAAATGTTCGATCGCCTGCCAATGCGTGATGGCCGGCTTATTATGTGCGGGATCTGCGATATGTAAGGGGGGACGGCTTGGATCATACACGACTGGCACTTCAATAGTACCTTCACCTTCGAGTGTACCGGCAACCACAGCCTGATAGGTTTTATCGGTCTGGCGCTCCTGAAACTGACGGGAAATGGTTTTTTGTCCCCATTTGCTCAGACCAAAGGCCAAAATGCCGGATGTATCGCGATCCAGTCGATGAATCAGTAAAGTTTTGGGTTCTAATTTGACCAGACGGTTGATCAGGCAATCTTGTAAGTCTTCTGTTTTACCGGGAACTGTGAGTAAACCTGCAGGTTTGTGGATGACCATGAAATCGTCATCACGATGTATCAGATGTTCGGTTAGAAAATTACTCAAAGTTCAATCCCAGGCTGATCGTGAAAAACAAGGCGGCAATGATAAAAAGCTTAGCCAATAATTACAATGCGCATTTATGTAAATGACGATGAAATTTCCGATTTAGCGCATAAAATTGCTCAATCGCAGCGCATCAACCTGAGGATTTTAAAATGAAGCTTGCCAATTCGTGCAAAGACGGATGTTTTAGCACATCTTCATAACGGATATTGGCACCATGTGCACGCCATATACCGACTAGACTCACTACGGCTACGGAGTCCAATCCATAGTTTTTTAAGTCGACATAGGGATCAATTTCCAAGGCATCCATATCCAGCTGTTCAGCGACCGCCAGCATGATACCTTTGCTCGATAAGACATATTCGGAAGGTGCGCTTAAATCCCATAAGCGAGTCAGGCTATAGGTATTTAAGTGATGTATCCCCTGTGCCGAAATATTTTCAATCCACTGAATATGCTGATCTTGATTTGATAATAAAATTGCATCATCAACTACACAGATTTGCTCGGTGACACTTTGCAGATGCGGTAAAATCTGTTTCAGCATTGGTGTGACCTGCCCGGCAAAAATTAGCTGCGGATGCGTTGAGGCATATTCTCCCAATTGCTGCATGCCTTGCATCAGGTCATCACCATATAAGTCAACAATCGGAATATCGAGTGCTTTGGCTTTATTGTTGATCTGGATCAGATGACTCATTAGGTCGCTGTCTTGTATTCCTGCCATCATCCTTAAATTTTGTAATCCCACTAAAACCAAAACAGATTCATTTGATGCAAGCTGCCATTTGGCTTGGGAGGGTGCGAGTTGGATTTTTTTGGGCATAGAGTACAGCATGGGAGGCTCTTATAAATACAAAATAGCATGATGATTCATGCTATTTTAGTTTAGCATCGATTTGAAAAACACTTTGATTTCACCAATGTTTATCGTGTCAATTCCGCATAATGGCCAGTATGTTAAATAGGCTTAGAGTTTGATGAAATTTCAAATAATTATTTATATAAAACAGCTGAGTATTAATTTTTAAAGGATATAATAGTTTTCTACTCCTTAGGTTTTAGATAATAATGAAACAGCAATATATTTTCCTAATGACACTGTGTAGTTCTAGTTCTGCATTTGCAATAGATAATTTACCACTAACTCATAAAGGGTTAGAAAAATTGAAAATGCAAGAAATTGGATCTGTTATAAAGAGCTTTTTACCTAACTCAAATATATCTGCGATATGGTGGGACTATAAATCTAACAATCCATCTATAATTTGGCTTCATAAACCCTATACCGAAAAACAATTTGAAGATGGCTCTATTGAGACTGTACGTAAAGGTGTTTTTAGATCAAATGTGTTAGGGGTACAAACAACCTATTTACAAGATAGAAAATATGAATTGCCTTGGTCAGTTATTTACTTAGGTAAAATGGCTAAATTTGGTGTAACAGAAATACAATTTCATCCAAACTTACCAGATATTGATATTATCGATTCATACCAATGCTTTGGAATAAGTTACGACAATTGTGATTTCAATCCAATAAGATCATTAAAAAATGTTGGTGTTAATAGTAAAATGATTTGCCGAGATGATACTGGAAGTGGTTCAAATTATAAAAAAGCTTATTTGTTAACAGCAAATGGGAAAAAACCAACTTATGCTATTCATTCAATGAGTACAGGTTCAGGTGGTTCTAGTAGTGATTTTAGCCTTATTTTGAACACAACAAAAAATGAAGTATGTAATTTAGTTAACAATTAGAATTACTGTTATACGAATTTGTTAAGAGGTTAACTCTATACCCTTGAATTTTATTTTTGGATTATAGCTGTAAGTCTATCTAAAATTAACATAATACACGTTATACGAAATTATTTTGATTTCCTTTTTAAATCATAACTTTATTTTATATAGGCAGCCCAATCATTAGCGATTGGGCTTTTTAGTTGATATTTCACGTTCCACGCTTCATTTTGGAACATTTTTGGATGATTTTATTAAATTAAGCTGATCAATTTCTATTTTGGATTAGCTTTGCTTAGCCAAAAATTTCTCAATGGCTACCTGTGCAATCTCCGCATCTTCAAACGACTTCACTCCCGACACACCCATTGCACCGACCAACTGCCCTTGGTACATAATTGGCTCACCACCCTCCAGCATTCCTGAAAATGATTCTATGGTCAGGAAGCCCATTTGCCCACCTTTGATAATATCCTCAAACAGTTTGGAGGGATGGCGACTCATTGCAGAACATTTGGCTTTTTCGACGGCCAGATTTGCAGTCATCGGTGCTGCACCATCCATACGCTTCATCGCAAGCAAATTACCCGTTTCATCTACGACTGCAATACTGACATTAAAACTGTTCTGAATGGCATATTGATGGGCTTGATCTAATAAAAATTCCGCATCGCTTAAAGTCAAATAATGTTTGGTTTGCATGAAAATGATCTCTAATTTTAAATGTAATTCCCCCTAAGCCTGAGCCATATATAGCGCAAGAATACTGGAGGAAGTCTTTAAATTTTCATTTCTATTCGATAGATGAAAGCCCTCTCCTTTAAGGAGAGGGTTTGGGAGAGGTATTACGCTTTCATCTCAGCAAAAGTTTCTTTAGCCGCTTGAATCGTGTAAGCAATATCTTCATCACTATGCGCAGCAGAAATAAATCCTGCTTCAAAAGCAGAGGGTGCAAGGTTTACGCCACGATTTAACATGCCATGGAAGAATTTACGGAACGCATCGACATCGCATTTCAGCATAGAGTCGAAGCTAGTAATATCTTCCTGATCGGTAAAGTAAAGACCAAACATACCGCCCACTTGTTGGGTCTTAAACGGAATACCGGCTTCATCAGCAGCAGTTTGTAAACCGGCGAGCAATTTTTCGAGTTGTGCGGTTAATTTTTCATAAAAACCTTCGGTACGTAAATGCTTGAACATCTCGATACCGGCACGCATTGCCAGTGGATTACCCGACAATGTACCTGCTTGGTATACCTTACCCAGTGGTGCAATACATTCCATCACTTCACGCTTACCACCAAAAGCGCCCACTGGCAGACCTGCACCAATGATTTTACCTAAAGTGGTTAAATCCGGAGTAACGCCATAATGTGCTTGCGCACCACCCAAACCGACACGGAAACCGGTCATTACTTCATCAATGATAAACACTGAACCATGTTCATCACAGACATCACGAATCGCTTGCAGGAAACCGTCAATTGGTTTCACCAAGTTCATGTTGCCTGCGACTGGCTCAACAATCACGCCGGCAATTTCCGAACCAAATTTGGCAAAGCATTCTTTTAAAGTCGCGATGTCGTTATATGGAAGTGTCAGCGTATGTTTTGCAAAATCCGCTGGCACGCCTGCCGACGTCGCTTCCCCTTCACCACTGGTCAATAAACCTGAACCGGCTTTTACCAATAATGAATCCGAATGACCGTGATAACAGCCTTCAAATTTTACAATCTTGTCACGGCCAGTATAACCACGCGCTAAACGAATCGCGGTCATGGTCGCTTCTGTACCTGAGTTGGTCATACGAACCAGCTCAATCGATGGCATGATCTCGCAGATAATGTCTGCCAGTGTGGTTTCATGAACTGTGGGCGCACCAAAGCTCAAACCGTCTACTGCGGCATCCTGAACCGCTTTAATAATCGCTGGATGCGCATGACCCAAAATCATCGGCCCCCATGAACCTACATAGTCCACATAGCGTTTGCCATCGACATCATACAGATACGCACCTTGGGCTTTTTCGATAAAGACCGGCGTCCCACCGACACTATTAAATGCGCGTACAGGTGAATTGACGCCACCCGGGATATGTTTATTGGCTTGTTTGAACAATTGTTCTTGCTTTGGAGATAAGCTCATGAAGGCACTCGACTCAAAATTAAATCAATCAAAAAATTTTATGCTGTAGCTTGAAAAAGCGCAGACCATTCATCTAAACGTTCAGGAATGGCATTCATAGGAAGTCCCAATATATCACTAATCACCGCGCAATAATCCGCACCTGACTCAATGACATCCTTTGAATTTTCAACCGTTAAACCACCAATGGCACAGAGAGGCACGTTCAATTTTTCTTTGGCCAGTTTTAAGGTTTCAAGACCAATATTACCCGCTTCAGGTTTACTATCAGTCGCATAAATTGCTCCAAATGCCACATAATTCGCACCATCGGCAATGGCCTGTTTAGCCAGCTCAAGTGAGTTATTACAGCTACGGCCAATCAACACGCCTTTAGGCAAACGCGCAACAGCGTCGACAATCGAACCATCATCCTGGCCTAAATGCACACCCACGCCGTATTTAACCGCCATTTCCAGATCATCGTTAATCACGAAAGGTACGCCATATTCAGCACACATGGCTTTCATGTACTCGATTTCGTAAATTTGATCTTCTTTCGCCACTTTTTTACGGCGATATTGCAAGACCGCAACACCACCATTGGCCATTGCACCTTCCAACTTCGCTAATAAAAGCTCTAATGGATCATCATTGGTAATTAAATATAAACCGCGCATCTTGCTCGCCACTTGCTAGGATGGCTCTATTATAGGCATAACTCGGTTTAATTGCCGCCATCTTGCTGTTTCTAAGACTGGGCAGCAACAGATTTGCAGTTTTTTAGCGCAATTTGTCAATTAAATCTCAAATATCACCATTTTCAGGGATATACGGACTTTCAAATCTGCGTTTTAATCGCCTTATAACAATAATTATAACGTGTTAATGCTTACGCCCTCCGACAAACGCTTTTAGGATTTTGCAGATAACTTGGTGGAGAAGTTGCAAAATTCTAAGAGCGATTTTTTTGTCTTTTTTTCGCCTGGCTCAAGCGTACTCAAATTAATTAATATTAAAAATACCCATTTTCAGGGATAGCCCAATCGGCGCGAAGCGTCTTAAATAGCCTTAGACACAGAAAATAAACAGAAAAATAAATACCTGTGTTTGTAATACCCGATCCTTTCTGGTTTTGAGTCATTCGTTTGTGGGAAAACGTTTCAAAGCCAGAAAGGATCTTTTACTTTCAGCACAAATCCACATGAATTCTTCTATGAATATTTACACAATAGCATGAGCAAAATCTTGAACATTTATTGGTAGCAAACAGGCATAAAAAAAGCCCGGAGAAGGTCGCTCCAGGCTTGGAAAACTGATGTATTAATTAAAATATAATGGTTGATCAAAAAACCTAATCTGCAATACCATAATTATTAGAATAATAATTCTAGACTTGCAAGGCTTTTATCGAAATTTCATGCTTTAAGTGGGCACATTCCGATAAAAGTCATTCTGGCTTAACGGGAAATTTTATCGTATTTAAGGTCGATCAGACTGATATTACCACGCAGGACATCGGCAAACATGCGCCAGTCCGAGATAAAGCTATATACAGGCTGTTTGAAGCTGGCTGGTTTATTGCGCTCAAAGATAAAATGACCGACCCAGGCACAGGCATAGCCCGAGAGTAAACCATATGCAAAATATCGCGGCTTGCCTTGACGAATGGCTTTGGCAAAACAGTATAAACCGATGCTACTGCCGGCCACGTGCAGACGGCGGCTAATAATATGCCGATGCTCAGTCAAATAGAAGCGATAAAATTCATGATAGTTCTTAATCGGCATCTGGGGCTGAACCATCACCTCATTCTTACTTTCTGGTTGTACTTGTACATTCATCTGTCATCATCCTGACGTTTTTTGTTTTACCTTAGCGTATATTTTAGCCAAATAACAGCCTTTTGATGCGCGCTTCAATGCATCTTGCACATCCCCGTGAAGGCCTGAATCCGATCGTTTTAGCCTAAAATGAACCGATGAAATCTAAGTTTCAAACTTCTGTTTAAGCTTTTTATGCTCAGTCAAGTCTTACATGCATTTTGATTTTGGTTACAATCTGCTGCGCACAAATCTAAAAATATAATTGCGGCTGCTGTCCGCCTCATTTTAAAACCTTATTCAAGTGAAGATTCAGTACTTAATTGCACTGAACAGATAGGATGATCATCATGGTTGAAGTTGAACTCAAGTTCCAAATTCCTGTGGCACGACGCACTGCGCTGCTCAAGGCACTTGATCCGAAAAAGTCTCAACAGATCCAGCTTCAAGCCAAATATTATGATACTACCGACCGTCAACTGGCCCGGCATGGGGTGGCACTGCGTCAGCGTCTGGAAGGTACACGTTGGGTGCAAACACTAAAAGCGGCCGGAAAAAGCCATATCGAACGCTTTGAACATAATCATGATCTAGGGAAATTAACCGCATCTCCTGAACTGGATTTAGATATTTATAAAAAATTTCCAGAAGCCGGGGTAATTCTCAGCAATGCGCTCGGCAATCAGTTCGACCAGCTCCAACTCCAGTTTGAAACCGATATTTCCCGTACGTTAAGGGTGATTGACTATGAAGATACCCAGATCGAAGTCAGCCTGGATATTGGGCATATCCGCACACAGGAGGCCGAGCAAGAAGTACATGAAGTCGAGTTCGAGCTTAAAAATGGTTCAATTCAACATCTACTGGCGTTTAGTTTTGAATGGGTCAAGAAATACCAGCTCTGGCTCGATGTACGCAGCAAGGCTGAAATAGGCAATCTATTGGCCACTTCACAGCGCGTCAGTCCTGCGACCCTTAGCAAAGAATTTCAGATCAGCAAAAAAGACAGCGCCAGTAAAACCATGTACAGTCTGATTGCACAGCAGATGCAGCATTTATTGCCGAATATCGCGGCGATTGCAGCTCAGGTTGCAGAGCAGGAACATATTGATCAGGCACGACTGGCACTGGATCACTTATATCTGACCTTGCTGCTCTTCAAAGACTGGCATCCACAGCTTTCGGACAAATGGGCACATCAACTGGCGGCCTTTAAGCAGCAATTTGAACATTTGCAACATTTACAGCATATGCAAAACAGCTTGGCCGGCTTCCTGCAAAATCCCACCACGGCAGAAAACCTGAGCAAAGATATTCTGTATGCGCAGGAGAAACTCGGTAATCTGGTCAAATCTACCCAGAATGTGCATCATTATCTGGAATTACTGATGTTCAGTTTAAATGAAAATGAGCATGCCTCGCTGGACTTGAAAACTGCTGCTCAAACTACCTTGCAACAGCAATATAAAGCTTTGCAGGAACAAATGAACCAGACCGATATCACTGATTTTGAAAGTCTGGATCAATTGTCGGGCCGGATTCAGGAGCTCAAATTCAGCTTTCCGATTTTAACCACGATCTATGATGTCAAAAATTTGCAGAAATACAGCAAAGCGCTGAACGATGCTCAACTGGCAGCCAGTGAATATCAAACTTTGGCCTCTTCTGCAGTTTATATTCAGCAGACCGAGCTGGAAGCAAGTGACTGGTTTGTGCTGGGCTGGCTGACCGCCAAGCAGGAAGTCTATGCGCAGAAACTGCTTGAAGCGACCGAACAGTTCTTGGTCAGTCGTAAATTCCTGAAATAAAAATATTGAAATAAATATCACAAGAAAAACTCAAAGCACGCCTTCTCTGGCGTGCTTTTTTGTTGCAGAAGCACATCACACCCCTGCCGATCTTTGGGCTATATTAATCTATAAAACCAACATCGCGGAGGAATGACCCGATGGCAGAAATAGAACTCAAATTCCAGATTCCGCCACAGTCTCGTGTGCAATTTGAACAGGACATTCAGAAACTTCAGCCGACTCGGCATCGTCTGTGTGCACGCTACTTTGATACTGAAGCACAGCAATTACAACAACATCAGATTGCCCTGCGGCAACGTCTGGAAGACCAGCAATGGATTCAAACCCTGAAAGCAGCGACCGAACAACAATTTGAACGTTTTGAACTTGAGCATGAATTAAAAAGTCCTCCGGAACATTGTGATTTTCAGTTATATCGCAAACATAAACCGGCAAAAAAAATTCTGAAACAGGCGATCGGTGATCTGGAGACACCACTTATTCTGCAATTTGAAACAGATGTCGTACGGTATGTACTCACAGAAAGTCATCTGGACAGCCAGATTGAGATTGCTTTTGATGTCGGAGAAATTCGGCACAATGATCAAGCCATCGATATTTATGAGGTCGAATTTGAGCTTAAATCCGGCCAGCTGAGTGAATTGATTGATTTCATTCAGCCCTGGGTTCAGCGTTATGCTTTGTGGCTGGATACACGGAGCAAATCGGAACGCGGTTATGCCTTATTACATGATGAAGAGAGTCTGCCAGTTCAGCATCAGCTTCCCTTAGTGCTTGAACAGAAAGATCAGATCAGTACGATTTTACAAAAAATTGTCGCCAACTGTCTGGCTCATCTTTTCCCAAATGCGACGGCGATTGCTGCCGAAAATTATAATAGTGATCATGTGCATCAGGCACGTGTTGCGATTCGACGTTTGCGCAGTGCTTTTAAAATTTTCCAGTCCGTGACTGAACATATACAGCCAGAATGGCCGGAACAGCTGCGGGATATTTTTCAGCAACTGGGTTCCACCCGAGATCGCGATGCCCTGGCAGAAAGCCTGATTCCACAACTGGAAAAAGCAGGTTCACCCTTACTGAAATTACCACCACACCGACAAAAACAACCAGATATCAGTGCGCTGTTCAGAAGTCCTGCCACAGTAGAATTAATGCTGCAACTATTCAGCTTTAGCCAAGAAAATACAGAGGGTAAAGCCAAGTCTTCGCATAAAATTTTGTGTAAAGGCCTGAGCAAGCTGCATCAGCAAATCTGTCAGGATGCCGAGAACTATCAAGAACTGGATATTGAATTCCGGCATCGCACACGCAAACGGGTCAAACGCTTACGCTATAACGTAGAATTCTTGCAAAGCTTATTTCCTGAAAAAGAGGTTAAAGCCTATCTAAAAGCCTTAAAACCCTTGCAGGAAAGTCTCGGGCATTATAATGACCTATTTGTAGCAGACGAATTATTTAGACCTTATGTCAAACAACAGGCCAAGGCCTGGTTTGTGCTAGGCTGGATAAGTGCGGAACAGCAGCGTTTGTCGAACGAAGCAGCAGAGCGTTTACAGCAGTTTGCAGAAAATACCAAGCCCTTCTGGTAAGACCGGGCTTGGTCAAACTGTGCTAGCGATATTTGCCGAATACTTTCCAGGTATTATTGTCTGCCAGAGGATCGTTATAACTGTCGCTGCGTTGCTTGCGTGGCTTATCGCGTGCATCGACCAGTTCAAAATGTGGCTCAACACTCAGCACAATCCCATTCACATAAAAACGGGTGCGCGTATATTCGCTCTGGCCATGCTGAAACACATAAGTGCGTAAATCCACAAATTCACGGTGTGCCACCAAAGCTGCAGTATCGTCACTATCAAGCCACTGCCGCATGGCTGCAATCTGCTCGGGTTCGAACTGGCCGCATTTTTCGATCAGGCTGGCGACCCCACGAAAAGTTTTGGATTCCTTGGCGCGGGTTTTATTAATGCGAATCCGGTCAACATGAAAATAAAACAGCGGCAAGTTTAAATGACTCGGCAGATGGATCGCATCCAAGATTTCATCTTCCATAAAAGGCTGAAACAGATCCTGTGCCCTTTCAATCAGCCCGAGCCACTGGCTATAGTATTCATCTACCTGTGACTGGCTGCCATAATAAATCGGCAAGCCTTCAACATTGGCTAGATTTGCCGGTGGCCAAATATTCTGGCGCAATAAGGCAATATCACTTTTTAGGCTTTGTACTGCAATCGCATCCTGCATGGCATTCACTTTTATATGCTTAGGCTATTTTTTAGATTAAGGCAAAGGTTTAGTTTCTGCAAGGCTTTGCCTATAATTAACGATTGAGATTTTAGTGTTAGGAACAAATTCATGGTTCAAAAGATTGAAGCAACCGATGTAACCGAAGAAGAAGCGTTAAATGCGGCATTCTTTGAACGTGCTGATGAATTTATTCAACAAGCCAACGAGTTTTGTCGCGTAGAAAAAGGCTCACAGGAAAAACCGAGCGATAAGCGCGGTCAAGTCAGTGCGGCGATGTTATTTGGTACTGCCCGTTTCAATACCTGGGTGGCAGCGAATAACTTTAAAGATGGGAATGAAATGCGCGATGCCAAAGATCAGGTCATGTCTTATATCTTGCAGCAATTTCAAATGATGCTGGAAGATAACTATGATGAATACTGTGAACAGTTCGAAAACTATTTACGTTTCCGTCACAATGAAGAGTTTCATGCCAACAAGCATAACCATGATCACAAGCATGATCATTGATTAAAATACGAAAAGCCCCGCGGGGCTTTTTTTATTTGCTGTCATTTATCATATTGACTTTAAAGTGATTTAAGCACTATATAAATTGAATAATAAATAAACGAAAACAAGGCATAGCATGCAGCAACTTCCCTTCCCGATCATTGACCCTCATATCCACCAATGGGATCCGTACAATACCCCACATGCGGCAGCGCTAGCGGTAAAGCTGTTCGGCAATCATCCCAAATTACTAGACAGAATGGTTCGACTGTTGAAACCCAGAGACGTCATTGAGACCATTGGCCTGACACAGCACCTGACTGCACCTTATCTGCCTGCAAATTACAAGAAAGATGCAGGACATTATGAAATAGAGCAGATTGTGCATGTTGAAGCCAGCTGGCATGACCATAAAGGTACGGGTGTGGTAAATGAAACCCGTTTTATCGCTGGGCTTCCTTTTGATCAGCACACTATCCAATTGGGTGGAATTGTCGCCACGGCGGATCCGCGGCAGAAAAATTTTAAACAGTTGATTCAATTGCATCGCGAAGCTTCTCCCAAGTTTCGGGGCATCCGTAAAATGGCTGCAGTACATCCAGATAAAGGAATTCATGCCTGGACCGATGAACCGCATCTCTATCGCAACACAGATTTCCTGAAGGGCTTTGAAGAACTGGCCAGGCAAGATTTAAGCTTTGATGCCTGGGTGTACTCTACCCAGATTGCGGATGTTACTGCGCTGGCCAAAGCCTTTCCAAACACCCCTATTGTGCTGGATCATCTGGGTACGCCCGCAGGTTTATTTGGCAAAGTGAGCAAAGCTACAGGCAAGACCGAACAAGATCGCACCCAGATATTTGCAGACTGGAAAGATCAGTTGGCAGAACTGGCCGAATGCAAAAATGTATCGACCAAAATGTCTGGTCTGTTTATGCCAGTCTTGGGACATGATTTTCACACGCAGAAACGGCTGGCAAGTAAACAGGAATTAGTGGAACGTGCAACTCCCTTGATCCAGCATACTTTAGACTGTTTTGGTTCTGGGCGCGTGATGTTTGCATCCAACTTTCCAATGGACAGTGTCAGTAGCTCACTCACCAACATTATTGATGCCTTTAGCGATATTGTGCAGGACTACAATGAAAATGCCTTAAAGTCGATTTTTTATGAAAATGCTAAACGTTTTTATCGACTTTGAGTAGATGAGGACATGCTAAGTTGGATAACAGATTCCAGTCTAAATACGCCTTCAGGCAAAGGACTTTGTATTTTACTCACTATTATTTCAAGCTGGATAACGTCTTATTATTATCAAATGGTGATCCATCATTCTTTTGATCGAGATATTGCTTTCGTTTCAGCTTTGATTGGCTGTGGAATATTGATTTTTCTTCTTATTATATCTGTTTGGAGTCTGCCCCTATCTATCCTTGTGGGCATAATCGGAGGGATTATTTTTAGCCATAGAGCAACCTAGAGCATAAAACTAAAATCAAAAATCCCCTCACTTGAGGGGATTTTTTTATCAACACTATGATGTTTTAACTTGCTTACCGTACTGATCAGCCATCACTTCAACCAGCTGATCCGGCTTGATGTATTTTTTAATCATGGTATCAATATCGGCTTTACTCAGTTTAGCAATCGCCTGATCACGTTTTTCCCGGTAAACCAGATTACGGTCTTTTTCCAGCTGTGGGATCAACATAGTGTGAATACGACGATCATCCTCGAGTGCAGTTAAACGCTGTTTCAAGATACTGGCTTTTGCCGCTTCCACTTCCTGTTCAGTCACGCCACGTGTCAGCAGTTCATTCAGTACCTTATGCACTGCCTGAGAAACCTGTGCGGATTTTCCAGCCGTATAATTGGCACTAATCATCATTGCACCCACATCTGCCCATTCATCGAGTTGCACATCTGCACTAAAACCATAGACTAGTGCATTTTTCTCGCGTAACTCTTGTGCCAGTCGTGACGACAGCTGTGAATCACCCAGAATATATCGAAATACCTGTAATGCAGGTGCATCGGCATGATCAGCACCGACCGGCATGCTCATAAATGCCTGATAACTCCCGAATTCACGCTGCTCAGACAAAGCATGAATTTTCTGGGCTGGGTAGCTTCGATATTCCGATTTTAGACGCTCATAAGGCTGTGCAGCTTTCCAGTCTGAAAAACTGTTTTTCAGTACATTTTGCATCGATTTCGGATTAAATTCGCCCGTAACCGCTATTTGCGCATGCTGGGTTTTTAAAAACTGCTGATACAGTGCCATAACCTGTTCGCGAGTCGCTTTCTGATACTGTTTTTTGGCCAATTCCGGCTCGAAATGGAAACGCAGATCGCCAGGCTGATAGATCTCGAGAGTTCGCGCCATCGTCAAGCTCGACACAGTATCTGGTTCAGTATAAGGACGATCCAGACTGGATAAAGTCTGCCCCTTGATCAAGTCAAACTGGCTTTGCTCAAATGCCGGCGTTTTCAGCACATCAACCACATACTGGAAAAATTCTTCAAACTTTTCTTTTTTGGCGCTGATCTGCAAGGTCAGGCCATTACCGGATGCACCAGCAGTCGCCGAACCGCCTACTTCAATAATTTTATCGGCAATCTGCTGCAAGCTTTGAGTTTTCGATGAGCGCAACATTAAATAAGCGGTCAGGTCCAGAATCTCGCCTTTATTCATCAGGCTTTGAGCGGTACCAAAATCCAGTGAAATTGTGGCATAAACCTTGTCATCGCGGGTATTCGTCGGAAACAGTGCATATTTAATGCCATTTTTCAACTTGCCACGCTGAATCTGCTGATCCTTGCTATACAGATATTGCTTGGATTCCTGTACATATTGCTTCACTTCAGCCTGATAAACACTAACATCTTTCAGTGGCTCTTCTGCTTCAGCCTGTTGATCCAGAGTTTTTGCCGGTGCTTCTGTTTGTGCCAGTTCCTGCGCTTTTTTCTGATCTTCCGGTGTCGGTAAAATATTGCCAGAAATACGGTATTCAGGTCTTAAAAAATTCTTATAGACCTGATTGATGTGATTCACATTCAGGTTTTGAATCGCGTTTAGATCTTTAAAATACTGGTTCCAGTCACCCGAATACGCCACTGCATAATCGCTTAAACGTGAACCCAAAGCAGTCGCACTATTTTTAATATTGTCGGCCTGATTTCGGGTCAGATTTTTAGCCCGGTTCAGTTCTGCTTCGGTAAATGGTTGACTATGTTCTACGCCTTGAATCAGGCCTTGTTCAATATCCTGTGGCTGATGATTCGGTGCATAGATTGCTCCCATAAACACCAGATTAAAGTCTTTATCAAGCCACGTACTGGATTGCACCGCAGTTGACTTACCAGTTTCCACCATGCTCTGATAGAGATGTCCACTCGGTTGCAAAGTATAGAGCGTTGGCGAAACAGCCAAAGCCGTTTTAATATTTTCTTCTGATTGGTTTAAATAAATATTAAACCTAGCCAGATCACTGCCTTTCTTTACTGTAAATTCACGCTGTTTGATCTGTTCCGGTTTAAGCGCTGGGACTTTCACTTGCGCTGGTACATTTCGGGATTGAATCGGACTGAAATGCGTATCCAGCTGTTTTAATACCTCTGCCTTATCAAACTTACCCGAAATCACCATGAAGGCATTATTGGGTGCATACCAGTGACGGTAAAAACGGTTTAGTTCCTGCATATTGATAGATTGCAGTTCATTCAGATCACCAATCGGCAAACGGCCTAAATACTGATTACCATAGGCCGATTTAAATACCTGATCGATCAATACCGAAAATGGCTGGTCCAGCCGGATTTCACGCTCGCGTTTTACAATATCAATTTCAGTCGGTACATATTTTTCCTGAAGCACCAGCTTGTCCATGCGTTCGGCTTCCAGCAAAATAACTTCACTCAGCGCAGTTTTTTCAGGACGGATCACATTGGTATATTTAGTCGAGTAATAATCAGTGCTGGCATTGGTCATCAGGGTATATTGATCCAGTCGACGCTGGAATTCATCCCCTTTGACATTTTCAGTGCCTTTAAAGGCCAAATGTTCCAGCAGATGCGCTAGACCACCCTTGCCTTGAGGATCATTTAGGGAACCGGTCAGATAGACCGTATTCATAAAAATCTTATTTTCTTTATCATTCGGTGCCAGGATAATGCGCAGTCCATTATCCAGTCGGTATTCTTCAATATTCTGTTCCGTTTTCACCAAAACAGGCTGTGCAAAACTTAGTACACTACAGCCAGACAATACAATAGCCAGACTTAAATTTTTATAACGTAGCAACATTCTTCATCCAAATTATAAATATAAATTTTTATTCGCGCCCATCTTAGAGAATGATTCTTTTTCTGAATAATCTATTCCAAGCCGAATCATCAAAATAACATGCCGCCCCACCTGACGACATGTATATCTATGTAATTATAAAAATTATAGATAAATTTCAGCCTGCATATATAGCTTGCCGTAACCGGAAATTTCAATTCGATCCTGATCTTGCAAAGCACAATACAGCACCCCACCACGTGCTGATGCCTGATAAGCGACCAGTTCATTTTTACCGAGTTTCTCGGCCCACAGCGGCGCGATTCCGGTGTGAATCGAACCGGTTACCGGATCTTCATTGATGCCATTACTCGGTGCAAAATAACGTGAAATACAGTCATATTGCATGTCTTGTGAGGTGATCGCGACGTCTAGAAAGGTATTCTGAGCAGTAATGGCTGTACGCTTACCATTCAACTGTTTCAACAGTTCAAAATCAGGTGTTTCATCCAGCACATCCTGTACCGATTCATATTCAACAATATAGCCCTGCGCGTTCAGATAAACCTGTTTAAACGGTTTGCTCAAGGCCTGTCTTAAAGCTTCAGGATATTCAGCAACTGGCTCTGCACGACGAACTGGAAAGTTCATTCTGATCTTGCCATCTGCATCCTGATTGACTACAAAAATGCCTAAGTCTTTTACATGAAAATGAATCGTTTTCCCCGTATCAAATTGATTGAATAGTACAAAGCTGCTGGCCAATGTCGCATGACCACAAAAATCCACTTCCTTGGTTGGCGTAAACCAGCGGATGGCATAATTATCGCTATCGATGACTTTAACAAAAGCCGTTTCGGACAGATTATTTTCCAAGGCGATATTTTGCATCAGACCATCTTCGAGCCATTCATCCAGCACAATCACGGCTGCAGGATTGCCTTTAAACAGTTCCGTGGTAAACGCATCGACCTGGTACATTTTCATTTTTTGAATTCCTGAATATAACGATCTCTAGTTTAAAAGCTTTTTTGCAAGAATGAACTTGAATATGTTAATGATCTCATTAATCTGGCCTAGTAAATAAATAGAGCAAATGGTGCTGCATGACAAACTCCCATATTCAAAGCGTTCCCTTAGAAAAAGCTTATCGTCTGATTACCCATGGCCCTACTGTACTGGTATCTGCTCAAGATCAGCAGGATACAGATGTTATGGCAGCAGCCTGGGCATGCGCATTGGAATTCAGCCCCGCAAAAGTGACTGTGGTTCTGGATAAAAGCACCAAAACCCGAAATATTATTGAAAATTCAGGTTATTTCGCGCTGCAAATTCCAACATTGAAACAACTGAATATGGTCTATCGTCTGGGTACGCAGAGCCTGCATGATGTGCCGGACAAACTGGCACAATCCGGAGTAGAACTATTTCATTTTCCTCATGCTGATATTCCTGTAGTACAAGGCTGTGCGGCCTGGATACTCTGCGAGCTGATTCCTGAGCCGCATAACCAGCAAATGCATGACCTGTTTATAGGCAAGGTGATTGCAGCCTATGCCGATGATCGGGTCTTCCGCGACGGCCACTGGCATTATCATGAAGTGGCTGAAGAGTGGAAAAGTATTCATCATGTAGCCGGCGGGCATTTTTACACCATCGGCAATGCGGTGAGCATTGATGATCCGGAATTATAAATTTTTCAAATTTGGAATAAATGAAAGTAATCGCGGATGATCAGATGATATCGACAAGCCCCAGAGCATCCGAAATTATGCTACTTTATCCATAATCCTCATTTGGTCTGATGCGTTATGATACCTTTTAAAATTCACTGTATTGATGTCCAGAATTCACTGCAAAATTATATCTGGTTGCTTGAACATACCGCGTCGCATCAGGTGGCTGTGATTGATCCAACCGAAGCAGAATTGGTACAAGACTATTGTGCCGAACACGGTTTAACTGTAAGTCAAATCTGGCTGACTCACTGGCATAAAGATCATATTGGCGGTGTGCCGGGGTTAATCCAAGGAAAAAATCTGCCTGTGTATGGCCCACGGGCAGAACTAAGCAAAATTCCGTTTATCACCCATCCGCTTGAGCATGAAGAACAGTTTAATTTTCATGGAATAGATATCCAGGTAATTGCTGTACCCGGGCATACACTCGGCCATATTGTTTATTTTATTGATGCAATTGATGTGCTGTTCTGCGGCGATACCTTATTTGCCATGGGTTGTGGCCGGGTTTTTGAAGGAACATTTGAACAGATGTATCATTCTCTGTCCCGTCTGGCTGCCTTGCCGCCGCGCACGCAGGTGTATTGCACTCATGAATACACTCTGTCAAATGCACAGTTTGCCAAACACGTTGAACCGGACAATTCGGCAATTCTGGAACGCTTCGAGCAGATCGAGCGTTTGCGTATGTTAGGCCAGTGCACACTGCCAAGTAGTATTGAAGATGAATTGCAAACCAATCCTTTTCTACGTGCAGAAAGCGTGGAAGAATTCCAGCGTTTAAGAACCCTGAAAGATCAGTTTTAAACCGGATTCAAAGCTGAAGATAATGCTTCAGCCGACTTACTTATTTGTCATTTGCGATGCATAGAATGTCATTGAAAGGCACGTACAACTTTTGCACAAGTCGGAACACGTTGATCCTCCATCTAAAAAATGTCTTTCTGAGCCATTTTTCCTTTTTTATGATCAACCACGTCTCCTATTTTTTAGGAACTAATTTCAGTTCCAACACATGAAATAATGACTTATAAATAATAGGATGATATTGATTTAAATTGGAGAAATTCGTGGAACATTGCTTAAATAATCAGCATGGAACCTAATAAATTATTTAAAAAGCCCAATTCACTTGAATTGGGCTTTTTAAAAACTATAAAGATATGATTTATATATAATAAAAAATAGAATTTCGGATAACGTGTATTATGTTAATTTTAGAAAATCGTAATAGGATAATAAAAATCTATATTGTTTTAAGAAAACTCTCTTATGATTAAATCTCTATAGTTCTTTTAATATTTGCTATGTATCAAAGAATCAAACAATGGGCTAAATCAATCAAAAAAGACATCTTGGTTGTTTGGCTTATTGCAAAAGACAAGCGAACGCCCAATTCTGTAAAGCTTTTAGCTTTAATTATTGCTGCCTATGCCTTCTCACCAATTGATTTAATTCCAGATTTTATTCCCGTACTGGGGTATTTAGACGATATTATTATTGTACCTTTAGGTATTTTATTAGTTATCAAGCTTACCCCACAAAACATTATAGATGATTGTAGAATTCTTGCAGAAACCTTAGTTGAAAGGCCTATAAACTGTTGGGCAGCAGGAATTATTATCCTGATATGGCTTGTAGTATTGGGATATTTAACCATGTACTTCATGAACGATTCACTGTCTATACTGTCTATTTTTGACAAGTGAGATTTAAATACCCTCTCTCATTTGCACCCATTTAATATAATGGGCATTATTCAAAATTAAAATGTAAACCAAAATAGAAATAAAATGTCTGCTTTCAGAGCATGACATTAGTTCTGTCGTACAAATTTAAAAGTGACATTGGCCATGTCGATCCCGAATGATGATATGTAGGATAGCAGTAACTAGTTTCTTGGATTCTATTTACTAAAACTGACAACGTATCTGTCGCCTAAAGCCATGTTAAAGAATCTGGTTACTTTGTGCATAAGCATCCAGTTCACCTTGAGTCACGACACGCACCGCCTGCATTTCATCAATACGTACCAGTAGCAAGCCACCTAAAGCAGGCTGATAACGACGGGCACTGCCGAAAGGCGTATAGGCCACTTTCGACTGAATACTAAAGCTCAACCAGTCTTCATGTCCCAACATCACAGCAACCGGATCAAGTCCCTGCTGCTGCATTAATTCAATTTGCTGATTCACATAGTCTTCAATGGTTAATTCAGTCATGGTGCGGGTATTCAGTTTGAGAATTACATTTCAGACAGTATAAAGCATGCAAATCGAGCTGAAGATCAGAAAACCAGCAGCCGGTATTCTTTTAATAAATAAGTCGATTGGATTTTAATTTTCTCATTCTAGATCTGAAATTTTCTATTTCATACGATTGATAAAATTAGGAAATAACCTGTTTCACTAATAAGCTATTGAATTAGAAAATTAATTATCCAAATTTATAGCTTATAAAAACTTAATATTTAGTTACAACCTATTCAATATGATAAAAATCATTTACTTAACGTTTAAATTGATTTTTTCTTAATCAACCGATGTTCACTATATACACAAATTCATTTAAATTAATTTAAATAAAGGCATTTGCCCTTTAAAAGATAATTTTTCACCCTTATTTAAGATTTAACAATGATGAAGGAGTGATCTCGTGAAAAAAGTGGTTAAAGCGAAAAATTTGATTGCATTTCGACTATGGTTAGAAAAATTGGGATATTCGGTACGCACCCTGGCGGATGATCGTGGTTTCAGTTTCAGCTTCAAGAAAGAATATGGCCTGGTGACCTGTGATCTGGCAGGTAATGCTCTGGCACTACAGTTAGGCGAGGAATTTGAAGATCATTTAAAAGCCTGATTGCTTCTATTTAAGAGAAGAAAAATAAATTAATCTTTCCACTGATTCAACAGCGCTATTCTCCAGTTATTCAGCCCATTTCGATGGGCTTTTCTTTGTTTAGTAAATTTGAGGCAATAAAAAAGCAAGGCATTTGCCTTGCTTTAATATGATGGTGGGGACGGAGAGACTCGAACTCTCACACCTCGCGGCGCTGGAACCTAAAT